>JBEVDW010000206.1:0-11841 GCA_040513115.1 Steroidobacteraceae bacterium
CTGGAAGGAATTTGTGGCGGGAGGCGCTCGGCCACTGCGCGCGTCGAGAGCGTGCCACAAGATCGAATGCTTAGAGCAAACCAACTCAACCATCATCGTATCTTCATCGACCAGTCATAACTCGCCTCTAGCCTCTCGCGCACAGGTCACAACAAATCCACCCTGTCAGAGAGGAATCCCCTTCATATGAGACTCGAACTCCGCAAGAGCCAGGTCGCGCTGGCCGTAGTCACTGTACTGAGCGCCGCCGCCGTCATGAGCACGGCATCCGCCAGCGGCTACTACGGTAGGACCAATGGCACGTACGTAACGGGCGATTTCCACAATCACACGACGTGCTCCGACGGCTCCATCTCCATGCAGAAGCTGGTCAAGAAAGCGACCGACAAGAAGGACGCACCCTGGGGTCTCGACTGGTTCATCCAGTCCGGCCATGGCGGCAGCGGCAACCGCAACTGCACGCTCGCGGAAGATGCGACCCTGGCTACACCTGCGTATCCGTTGGTGTACGCGGCCGACGGCACGACCATTCAAGGTCCCACGACTGCATGGTCGAACACGAACCCGCCAGTTCAGACGAAAGGCCTCGTGTCGAATGGCACATGCCCGGCAGGCCAGGCCGCTCCGTGCCCGACTATGTGGCGTTGGCAATCGGTGCAGGAGTTCCAGTATCCATTGTTGGAGTATCTCGCCGCAGCCAAAGGCTTGCCGTTGTTCATGGGCATCGAGACGGTCGCGCCCGGCCACGAACACACCTCCATGTCGATCATCACGGGCCAGACGCCCAGCTCGATTCACGAGCAGCGGCTGCCGACGAAGCCGGGTTACACCGCACTCGGTAATCCCAACGCGCTCGCGCAATGGGAATACTGCTTCGATCGCAATGACACGGATACGAGCCGCGGCAATCTCGCCGTCGGCAGCCCGATCAGTAACAACTGGGATTGCTCGGTCAGCGGCAGCCTGAACGCAGCCGATCCGAGCTGGAATGCGACAGCGCAGAAGTTATCGCCGGCGGGCGGCACGGGCAGCGGTAATCGAGGTCACGCAAAGACGCTCGAAGCAATCAAGTGGATGGATCAGAACCATCCCTATGGCAGCTACTATGTGCCCGCTCACCTCGAACGCGCCGGGCCGTTCAATCCGAACGGCAACAACGGTTTCAACATCGAGAATCTGCGCAACTTCAACAACGCCGCACCCCAGATCGCGTTCGGCTTCGAGACGCAGCCGGGCCATGGTGCGTCGGATGCGCGTGGCGAATACACGATCCGCCGCAACAACATCAGCGGCGTGAACGTCGATTCCGTCGGTGGCACGACCTACGGTGGAACCGGCGTGTACGGTGCCCAGATCGGTGGCGTATGGGATGCGCTGTTGGGTGAAGGTCGCAATTGGTGGTTCTTTGCGAGCTCCGACTGGCACAACCGTGGTGCGTTCGGTCCTGACGATCGTCGATCGACACAGGACTTCTATCCCGGCGAGTATCAACGCGACTTCGTGATGGCGCGCAAATCGAGTGACGTGCTGACGCCGCAGGAAATCGTGGACGGCCTGCGTAGCGGCAACAGCTTCGCCGCGAGCGGTCAGTTGATCGATCGGTTGGCGTTCGTCGCGTGCGTGTCGTCGGGTCCGTCACGACCGACACCCGTGCGCGATGCAATCGAGAAGGCCTTGGTGGAAACGGCTGCCGTACTTGCGGCGAGCAAGAACACCGACGTCGACTTCGATCCGAAGTGCGCCACGATGGGCGAGAAGCTGGAAGTGCGTCCTGGCCAGGACGTCATCGTGTCCATCGTCGCGCGCGATCGGGCAGACACGAACTACTCGCCTTACTCGTTCTTCAATCCGTCGCTGGCGCAAGTGGGCATCTATCAGCCACTGAATGCGCCCGCGCTGGATCACATCGACGTGATCCGAGGATTGGTATCCGGCTACAAGACGCCGGGTGCGCCGGACTATTCCGGGCAGTGGCCGAGCGACTGGATCAGCAATCCGAACTTCGACAACGTACCGGCGGGCGCGAAGAACACGACCGCGGCCATCCTGCGCACGTTCAACCAGGCGACCTGGTCGAGCGTACCCGGGAACAAGTCGTTCAAGAAGATGACGTTCCGCATCCCGAACGTCGCGGCGTCTCAGTACCTGCGTCTGCGCGGCACGAACCTGCCCGCGTCCGTGCCGTACGAGACGGATGGCGATGGCAATCCGCTGGCTGACCTGTACACCAATGCCGGTGTGGTCAATCCGACCATTCCGGGAGGCAGCGATGGAATGGCTGCAGGCGCCAACCTGCGGATTCCCTGCACTGCCGCGGGGACGACGGAGTTCAACGGCTGCCCGTCGCATCTCGCCACGGTCAATGGCCAGAAGTTCTCCAGCTTCGACGTCGCGGCCTGGTCGGATTTGTGGTTCTACAGCAATCCGATCTTCATCGAAGTCAAGGGAGCGACGCTGATTGCCGGCGTGAAGTAATTCTTCTCGCTGTCGATCCAATCCGACGCCGGGTGGTCACGCCCGGCGTTTTCTCGTTCCAGCAACCTTAGATCGCATGGCCACATCGCTCTCGTCGCTACGACTGAACCTCTCATCGCTGACATCACGCTTCTCACTGCCTCGCTGGACGCGAGAACCCCTGCTGCACTTCGTGGTGCTGGGGGCAAGCCTATTCGGTGTCGATCATCTCATTGCGGCACGCGAGGACGACCCTCACGTCATCGTGATCGATGCCAAGGTCGACAACGAAGCGAGGCGCGTCTTCAACGCATCTCGCGGACGTGAGCCCAATGCCGATGAGCTGTACGCGTTGCGACGCGTGTGGCTGGACAACGAAGTGCTGTATCGCGAAGGACTGGCCTTGCAGCTCGACAAGGGCGACAAGGCGATCCGCGAGCGCGTCATCTTCAAGGCACTGAGCGTCATCGATTCCAACACAAAACTGCCGCCGCACGACGATGCCGTGCTACGGGAATGGTTCGAGCGCAATCGCTCCCGCTATGACGAGCCGGCGCGCTATGGCTTCCAAGAAGCGGTGTTGGCCGGGAATCCGACAGAAGGCGCAGTGCGTGCGTTCGCAGCGTCCTTGAATGCAGGCACGCCGGGCGATCAGCAGGCAGGCTTGCGCGTGTTCCAGGATCGTCCGCGCGCCAATCTCGAACAGAGCTACGGCGCGGACTTCGTCAAAGCGCTCGAAACAGCCCCACCTGGTGAATGGTCGATCGTTTCCGGGCACGGCCGATTTCGAGTCGTGCGGCTGGAGACGATCACGCCACCGTCGCCGGCAGACTATGAGCACCTGCGCAATGTGATTCGCCAGGACTGGACCGATGCGACCCTCGCCGAGCAACGCAGTGCCGCTGTGCGAGCCCTGGCGAAGAAATACACCGTAAAGGCCGGAGGAGCTGCGCAATGAGGCGCATATGGCTCTTCGTACTGCTCGCGCTGTGTACATACACGGTCAGCGCACACGAAATGACGATGGCCGAGATGGAGCTGCGCGAGACGACGCCAGGCGAGTTCTTCTGGCAATGGAGTGCAAGCGAGCGGCGGCCTCCTTGGGAAGAAATGAAGTTGGAGTGGCCCGACGGCTGTCGCACAGAAGAAAACACGATCCGCTGCGGCGAGCAGGGCTTGCGAGGGACGCTGCGGGTCGATGGTATCGGTCAGAGCTACTCGGCTGCGATGATCAAAGTGTTCTGGCTGGATGGGCAAAGCCGCGTTTATACCTTCACCTCGGCACAGTCGAGCGCGCAACTGTATGGCGCTGCTGACGATCCGCGTGGGATGAGTGAAATCGCGCGAGCCTATACGACGCTGGGTATCGAGCACATCCTGACGGGCTTCGATCACCTCATGTTCGTGATCGCGCTGCTGTTTCTCGTGGGATTGAATCGGCGCCTGCTGCTGACGATCACTGCGTTCACCGTCGCACACAGCCTGACGCTGGCATCGAGCGCTCTCGGACTCCTGATACTTCGCTCGCCTCCTGTGGAGGCGACGATCGCGTTGTCCATCGTGCTCGTCGCCGGCGAAGCGCTGCACTCGCAGCCCACGTTATCGCGCCGTTGGCCTGCGCTCGTGGCGTTTCTATTCGGTCTGTTTCACGGCCTGGGCTTTGCCGGCGCGCTGCAGGAAATCGGCTTGCCGCAGAAGCATCTGGCGGTGGCGCTGCTCACCTTCAACGTGGGTGTGGAGCTTGGACAGCTCTTCGTGATTGCGATTGCCTGGGCACTGTATCGATCGCTGTCGAAGTGGCCGCTGGCCCGTGCACCCGCGCTCTATGCAATCGGCATGCTGGCTGCCTATTGGTCGATCGATCGCGTCGTGACGATGGTCAGTTGAGCTAGGCGGTCGGTTCTTCGTCCGACGAATTCACAGGCTTCTCTGACAGGAC
The DNA here is from genome assembly GCA_040513115.1 of Steroidobacteraceae bacterium. Taxonomy (GTDB): domain Bacteria; phylum Pseudomonadota; class Gammaproteobacteria; order Steroidobacterales; family Steroidobacteraceae; genus DATELY01. Next base: position 4,394 of record JBEVDW010000206.1, read on the forward strand.
GCCCGACACCTCCAATATGGGAGGGCTAGGGGACTGACGACTCGTGCGCCGAACGCGTCGGCGCCGTCGGATACTGGCGACCTTCGGACCCCGCGAGGGCGCGGCCGCCACGCGGGAGGATTTGACGGCAGGACGGGTACGTTTTACCGGGGCTGCCTTGCGTCGCCCGCCTTTGCGCGCCGTCTTGGCTACTCTCTTCGATGTTTTCTTTGGGCTTGCCGAGCGTTCTTTTGCTCGCCGCAACGCCTTCTTGGCGCGCTTCAATTCCTTTTTCGCGCTCTTCGCCTCGTCCTTTGCAGCCCGCAGGGCTTGCTTGGCCTGCGTTGCGCGTTGGACGGCTGCTTGCAACGCGGCCTTCAAGGCAGCGGCGGCGTGCTTGTTGGTCCCGGGAGATTCTTGCTTTGGCATGGCAGGGAACCGTGAAACCGGAGGATCCGGTTGGAGTAGATTTGCGACATGCGAAGGCAGTGTCAAGGTCGACTTGGTAATACCGCACGCACGGCAGAGAAGAAAACCAAGACGCGCTCTCGATGCGTCTTCGTCATACGCACGTCATACAGATGTGATGGCCCTCAGCCTGCCGCGTTCACTGCAACTTGCAATGCGCGCGCCTGGTACTGCATGAGGCGTTCGAAGTAGTGGCTGGCGACGGAAGCCGCGATCACATCGTCGCGAGCTCCGGAGAGATAGGTCGCGCGCAACTTCGCGTTCATCATGCCGTGCTTGATGTAGGTATAGATGCAATACCACGCCACGGCACCTTCATCGCACGCCTTTGGATTGCCGCCCGCGGCAACGTATTCGCGCACGAACGCATCCCACGGCATCGTATCGGGGAGCAACATCATGCGGCATTGCGCCAGGTCTTCCGCGGGATCGGCCTCGTGCGCGAGCTCCCAGTCGATCAACGACGCCAGATGGCCGTCGCGCGCGAGGATGTTGTGCATACCGACATCGCCGTGGATGAGGCAACGAGGACGGTTCGACAGCGGCTTGTTCATCAGCCACGCAAAGCCCAGATCGATACTCAACGAGGCTGGCGGCTTCTCCATGGCCTTCCACGCCTTGTACAGCTCGACGACGCTCTTTTGCTTGTCCGTCGTCGGCGTCGCTTCGGACACTTGCGTACCCGCGTGCAACCCGGCGAGCACTTGAGCGACCTCCTTGCCGAAGTCGGGACCGACGTTGCGCGGGGCGAGACGGCGCTCCTCGGGGAAATAGGTGCCCGCGACCACCGAGTCGACCACCTCGGTCATGATCATGAACGTGCCATCGAGCACGCTGCTGTCTGGCTCCACCAGCACCGGTTTTGGTATGGGCAAGCCGAGTGCGAAGACACGCTCGAGAACGGGGAATTCATCGGTCACGCTGGTGCCCGTGATGCTGAGCGCCAAGTCCCTTCGGAGCACCAGGTGCTCGGGCAGGACGTCATTGGGCACGACTGAGAAGATCACCGTTTGTTTGGTGTGTCCGCCCGGCGCTATCTTGAACCCGGTAACTGGCTCAGGCGGCAGCGACGGATACCGCTTGTGCAGGTAAGTATTGAGGGCGGCACGCAACTGCAGAGACTCGTCCGGGGGCGGCGTTGCCTTGGTGGCGGCGACTGGCTTCGAGGTGGGAGCCTTCGGCTCGAAGGCCTCTGCCAGGTCATTCAGTGCCGCGACGGTCTGCTTCAGCCATGCGCGCGTGCTTTGATCGTCTGACTTGAGCTGCTGTCCCAGGCGTTCGAACGCCTGCGGATCGCTCAAGGTCCGCTGCACGTCAGCGATACCGGAGTGCAGGGTAGACACCGACCCCATGAAGCCCGCCGTGTTGGATGAGTCGCTGACCTTGCCAACGGAGAGGGCATTGAACTGCGAGCGTATCTGCTGCCACTCGGCAACACGCTGGCCCGCCACCGCTTCGCCGTCGCGCAGTTGCGTGATCAGCCGATCGAGGATGAGCGTCAGCGCGCCAGCCTCGGCGCGAATGTGATCCGACTGCAGATCAGGACGCAGATCGACAGCAATCGCGTTACGGATGGTGACGAGGAAGTTCGCGAAATCTTCTGGTCTGATCATAGTTGGACGAAGACCGACTTGGTCTGCAGATAGGCTTCCAATCCTTCGAGGCCGTTCTCGCGGCCCCAACCAGATTGCTTGTAGCCGCCGAACGGCATGGACATGTCGTAAACGAGATGGCAGTTCACCCACACCATGCCCGCTTGCAGTCGTCGTGCGAGCGTGTGCGCCTTGCTCACATCCCGCGTCCACACGGCAGCGGCGAGACCATACGTCGTGTCATTCGCAGCGGCGGCGACGGCTTCGATATCGTCGAACGGCAGCACGGATACGACGGGCCCGAAGATCTCTTCGCGCATCACGCGCGCCGTGGGTGCGGCCCCCGTGATCACGGTGGGTTGCACGAAGTAACCTGAGCCTTCGCCACGCTGGCCGCCGGCAACGACTTGCGCGCCTTCGTCGAGGCCACTCTTGATCATCGATGTCACGCGCGTCAGCTGCTTCTCGGAAATGAGTGGGCCGATTTGTGCCGTGGGATCGAAGCCGTGACCAAGCTTCATGCCTTTGGCGACCTGGGAGAGACCATCCACGACGGGCTCATAGACTTTGCGTTGCACGTACAAGCGTGACCCGGCGACACAGATCTGACCCGAGTTCGTGAACACACCCATCGCAGCGCCGGCGACCGTCTTCTCGAGATCGGCATCGTCGAACACGACGACGGGCGACTTACCGCCCAGCTCGAGCGTGACTTTTTTCAAGTTGCTCGCAGCGGCGTTGACGATCATCTTGCCGACGTCCGTCGAGCCGGTGAAACCGATCTTGTCGACGCCCGGATGCGCGGCGAGCGCCGCGCCCGCTGTGTGACCGAAGCCGGTCACGATGTTGACGACGCCCGCGGGAACACCGGCTTCCTGCAAGATCTCTGCAAGCACGAGCGCATTGAGCGGCGTCTCTTCGGCGGGTTTCAATACGCAGCTGCAGCCTGCGGCCAGCGCGACGGAGAGCTTCGCGCAGGCAAACGTGAACGGTCCATTCCAGGGAATGATCAAACCGGCAACGCCGACGGGTTCGCGCAGGGTGTACGAGTGGAATTGCGTGCCGGGCACGGAGATGTCGGACGTGATGCCGTGGATCTTGGTGACCCAGCCCGCGTAGTAGCGAAACGCCTCGGCACCGCCGCCGATGGTCCATTGCGCCAGCGCCTGCGGCATACCGTTGTCGAGTGTTTCCACGAGCGCGATGTCGGCGGCACGCGCTTCGATCAGATCCGCCACGCGCCACAGGATCTTGGCGCGCTCGGAAGGAACGATGTTCAACCACGTGCGCTGCTCGTACGTGCGCCGCGCAGCTTTGACGGCACGGTCGATATCTTCCTTGTCGCCCTCGGGCACCGACGCGATGACGCGCCCGGTCGCCGGATTGAACACATCGAACGTGCGACCCGAGACGGCGTTCACCCACTCGCCATCGATGAACATCTTGCGGGGCACTTTGTCGAGACTGCGCTCGGGATCGTTCAACTTGGCGTTCATGGTGCCCTCGCAGCGGTAGATTCAGTGAAAGGGTTCAGATCAAGGCGATCACTGTGCGCGCGGATGGAAGCGGACATTGAGCTGGTACAAGCCGCGAAACACGATCTGTGGCTGGAATTCCAGGACATCGTCCAGGACTTCGGCACGATCGAAGCGCTGCACGAGCGCGCTGAAGAACTCAGTCAGCTGCATCTTCGCCAGCAGGTGCCCGACGCAGTGATGTAAACCCGGTGCGAACGTCAGATCGCGCGTGTTGTCCTGACCGAAATGCAGTTCATTCGGATGCGAATACACGCGCGGGTCGCGATTGCCGGCGGCCTGCATCAAGAACACGATGTCGCCGCGCTTGATTAGCTTGTCGTGCCACTGGAAGTCCTGTGTGGAGACTCGCGCTTGCGCTGCAGACATCGCGGAAATGCGCATGAGCTCATTCACGCTTTCCAGCATCCGCTCCGGATGAGCGCGCATGTGATTCCAGGCGCCCGGCTTGCGATGCAGAGCCAGCACGCCCAATGTCATGGAGTTGTGCGTGGTGTCGTGTCCTGCAACGAGCAACAGTGACAACGCAGCGACCATTTCATCCAGCGACAGGGATTCGCCTTCCTCGGTCGCGTGCAACAGCTCGGTGATGAGGTCTTCCCGTGGCTCGCGGCGGCGCTCCTCGATGGCCTTGATGAACACCTCGTTCATCTCGACCATCGCTCGTTCGGCGAGCTCCAGCCATTCAGGTTGAGGCCGGGCAGAGGACAACCCGGCTTGGAACGAATTGGCCCATCCCTTCAGATTCGGGATGTACTCCTCGGAGAGTCCCATCAAGCGCAGGATCACGGCACCAGGCAGCTGACGCGCGATGCCTTCGACGAACTCGAGCTCACGTTGTTGCTCGGCATGCTGCATGAGGTATTCGACACGTTGGCGCACATAAGGCCGCACGGACTCGACGACCTTTTTGTTGAAGGCCTTGACCATTAGCTTGCGTTGTCGTGTGTGCGCCGGTGGATCGATCGACACGATCCACTGAGGCACGTACTTCACGAGATTGGGAATGCGTTGCGGCCACTCGGCCGGTGGAATCGCCTGCAGTTGCAGCGATGGCAAGCGCTGATTCGACAGCGGCAGCTGGCCGCTGAAGCCACGCATCACATCGGCGTGCCGCGTGATCAACCAGGCATGACTCGCTTCACTCCAGTGAATCGGATCGAGCTCTCGCAGCTTGTCCAGCTCCGGGAGAATCGCGTCCCCCAGTGCGGCGGTCTGCATCAGATCGAGATCGACGTTCTTAGCGACGGCTGACATCGTAGTGTGCTCACAATCACGAGGTGCGAAGCGGTGGGCAGTGTAACGCCTGTTAAGTTCATTCACACGCAAGGCATGACACGACGCGTTAGACTCTGCATGGTTCAAGAAACCAATGACAGCGCAGGGCGCGGACGCGGTCGACGTGCCTGTTTGAGTACATAGTCGCGGAACGACTGCACCTTGGGTGCGAGCCAGCGACCTTTGCGCCACGACAGACCGATCGTGCGCTGACATCGCGGCGAGTGGATCGGAATGCTGACGGCTTGAATCGGCGCCGCGACTTCACGTTGCGGGGCAAGCGTGACGCCGAAGCCGGCGCCCACCAATCCACGCAGCGTCGCGACTTCGTGTCCTTCGAGTTTGATCTGTGGCGTGAAACCGGCTTCGGCACACAGCTGTTCGAGCGTGCAGCGCAGGCCGTGACCGGACTTGAGCGCGACGAACGGTTCGTTCGCCAGCTCCGCGAGCTCGATGCTCGTGCGCGTGGCCAATGGATGCCCCGGAGCGACGAGCGCGAGCAGCTCCTCGTCGAACAACGGTTCCCATGCGAGTGCAGTATCCGGAAATTGCGAGGAGACACAGAGATCCGTCTCTCCCGACAACAGCTGCTCGCGCAACTGCGGGCTGGGTCCTTCGAAGAACTTGAACTGCACCTTCGGCTCGAGCGCGCAAAAGCCTTTGACGAGCTCCGGCACCAAGCGAACACCGAATGTCGCGAAGTAACCGATCGACACGACCTTCAGCTGCGCGCTCTTTTGCTCCCGCAATTCACGCACACCATCTTCCAGTTCATTGCGAGCCCGCTCGACGCGCTGCAGCAGCAGTTTGCCCGCTGCGTTCAGTCGCACACCGCGGCCCACTCGATCGAACAGCTGCACACCCAGTTCTTCTTCGAGCTTCAAGATGCGCCGGCTCAATGCCGGTTGGGAGAGCTCCAGCTCTTCGGCAGCGCGGCCAAGGTGCTCATGGCGGGCGGCGATCAAGAAATACCGCAAAGGGTCGGACAACATATGCTGTGCCTCAATCATGCAGTAAGCGCATCATACGCTGACTTTCCATGCAGACGACGGTGGCCATCGATGTCCAGGAGGCATGCGCCCATGCAGTGGCCCGCATTGATGAGCACGGTGTGTCTCACTAGCCTTGAGTGAGATCCTGGGGGAGCTATGTTCATCACCGATCATTGGTACGTCGCCACTTTCGCCGGCAGCGTGACGCACGCAAAGCCGCTGGCACGCACGATCTGCGGCAAGCCTGTCGTGATTTATCGCACTGCTGCGGGCGCGGCGGTCGCCCTCGAGGATCGCTGCATACACCGCGGTGCGCCGCTGTCGTACGGCGGTGGCGAATGCGAGGGTGAGAACATTCGCTGTCCGTATCACGGCCTTGAATTCGGGCCGACAGGTCAGTGCGTAAAGATCCCAGGCCAGACGCAGATTCCCGCCGGCGCGCGAGTTCTACGGTACGAGCTGGTCGAGCGAGATGCGTTGCTATGGATCTGGAGCGGCGATCCGAGCAAGGCCGACCCCAGTTTGATTCCTCCGCATCCGCATCACGTCGACCCGAAATGGGCTTGGACTCCCATCTCGATCGAGATCGCGGCCGATTGGCAATTGCTCATCGACAACTTGCTGGATCTCACGCACCTGGGCTTCGTGCATCGTGAGACGATCGGCGGCGATCCCGACACGCACTCCAACGCGATCATGCGCACGACGCGGACCGAGCGCGGGGTGAAAGTGATTCGGTGGATGCCGAACAGCGCGCCGCCGCCGCACTATCGCAATGCTGGGCAGTTCACCGGGAACATCGATCGCTGGCAGGAAATCGACTTCGTGCCCGGACTCATCCGGTTATGGAGCGGTGGTATGGATGTGGGCACCGGTGCGTACGAAGGCAAACGCGAGGGTGGCGTGCAGTTCATGGGATTGCATGCGATCACGCCGTCGACCGCGACCCGCTGCTACTACTACTTCTCGCAATCGCGCAACTTCGGTCTCGGCAATGCGGCACTGGAAGAGAAGCTGCATCAGGGTGCGTTGGCGACGTTGCTAGAAGACAAAGCCATCATCGAGGCACAGCAGCAGCGGCGACTGGAAACGCCTGACCGGCCATTCATCGATATTCAATCCGACGCCGGTGGTCTGCAGGCCCGGCGCATCATTCGCCGCATCATCGACGAGCAACTGCAGTCGCAAGTCCGCACGGCGACCTGAGCTCAATAGCCAATTGCGACGGTCTTGATCTCGGTATAGCTCTCGACGCCTTCGTGGCCGCCTTCGCGGCCGAGGCCGGATTGCTTGAAGCCGCCGAACGGCATCCCTTCGCTGCCCGCGCCACCGGCGCCATTGATGCTGACGCTCCCGGCTTTGATCTTGCGGATCATGCGATGTGCAATGCCGAGATCGCGAGTCCATACGCGCGCGACCAGGCCGTAATCGGTGTCGTTCGCCATGGCGGTGATCTCATCCAGGCCATCGCGATCGTCGAATGCGCTCACGCACAACACCGGCCCGAAGATTTCATCGCGCATGACCGACATGTCGCCGCGCGTGTTTGCGAGCACGGTGGGTTGCACGAAGTAGCCGTCGCCGCCGAGGCGCTTGCCCCCGCA
>JBEVDW010000207.1:0-11745 GCA_040513115.1 Steroidobacteraceae bacterium
TCCTCCGGGTAGGTTTCGCCGATCATTTCAGGAGATAGCTCGATGAGTTCTGTAATCAATACAACAATCAAACCATTCAAGACGACGGCCTACCACAACGGTAAGTTCGTGCCCGTCGCAGATACGGATTTGAAGGGCAAGTGGTCCGTATTCGTGTTCTATCCCGCCGATTTCACCTTCGTCTGCCCGACGGAGCTTGGCGACGTCGCCGATCTCCATCCGGAGTTCAAGAAGCTGGGTGTCGAGGTGTACAGCGTGTCGACCGACACGCATTTCACCCACAAGGCCTGGCATGACGTCTCCGACACGATCAAGAAGATCCAGTACCCGATGCTGGGCGACCCGACCCACTTGCTCAGCCGCAACTTCGGCGTGCTGATCGAAGAAGAGGGGCTGGCGCTGCGCGGTACCTTCGTCGTCAATCCTGAAGGCCAGATCAAGATCGCGGAAATCCACGATCTCGGCATCGGTCGCGACGCCAAGGAACTGCTGCGCAAGGTGCAGGCGGCACAGTACGTCGCATCGCATCCGGGTGAAGTGTGCCCGGCCAAGTGGACTCCGGGTCAGAAGACCCTGGCGCCCTCTTTGGATCTGGTCGGCAAGATCTGATCGGAAACCAGGGATCGGACTCCTGTCACGACCCTCGTAGTGCTGAGCAACGACTGCGGCGGCGGATGCTTCGTTCTTTGGAGGGGCGGCGCGTCCGCCCCGGTCCATGTCTGAATCAGTGACGGTGACTCTCATGCTCGATGCCAATCTTCGCCAACAGTTGCAGACCTATCTCGAACGGGTGAGTGAGCCCGTGGAGATCGTGGCCTCGCTGGACGACAGCGATGCGTCGCGTGAAATGCAGGAGCTGCTGCAGCAGATCGTGTTGCTCTCGCCCTTGCTGTCGCTCGAAGAGCACACGGGTGATGCCGAGCGCAAGCCGTCGTTCACCGTGGGTCGCAAAGGGGGCAGTGCGAACATTCGCTTCGCCGGCATCCCGATGGGTCACGAATTCACATCGCTCGTTCTTGCCCTGTTGCAGGCGGGCGGCTATCCGCCGAAGGTCGATGCGAGCGTGATCGAACAGATCAAAGCGCTCAAGGGCGAATATCGTTTCGAGATTTTCATCTCGCTCAGCTGCCACAACTGTCCCGATGTCGTGCAGGCGCTGAACCTCATGGCGATTCTCAATCCGCGCGTGAGCAGCACCATGATCGACGGCGCGCTGTTCCAACAGGAAGTGGAAGCTCGGCAGGTCATGGGTGTGCCAGCCGTGTTCTTGAATGGGCAGGAATTCGGCCAAGGTCGCCTGACGATCGAAGAGATTCTGGCGAAGCTCGACACTGACGCAGGTTCGCGCCAGGCGGACGAGCTCAACGCCAAAGGCGCGTTCGATGTGCTCATCGTCGGCGGTGGTCCCGCAGGCGCGGCGGCAGCAATCTATGCGGCACGCAAAGGCATCAAGACGGGTGTCATCGCGGAACGCTTCGGCGGTCAGGTACTGGATACGCTCGGCATCGAGAACTTCATCTCTGTCAAAGAGACAGAAGGGCCGAAGATGGCTGCGGCATTGGAAGAGCACGTCAAGACCTATGACGTCGACATCATGAATCTGCAGCGCGCCGAAGGCTTGTCACCAGCCGATGCGGAGGGATTGTTCACGGTGGCGCTCGCCAGCGGTGCGAAGTTGCGCAGCCGATCCGTCGTGCTGGCGACCGGCGCGAAGTGGCGCGAGATGAACGTGCCAGGCGAACGCGAATATCGCGGTCGCGGCGTTGCGTACTGCCCGCATTGCGATGGTCCGTTGTTCAAGGGCAAGCGCGTCGCCGTAGTCGGTGGCGGCAACTCCGGTGTGGAAGCTGCAATCGATCTGGCCGGCATCGTCGCGCACGTGACGTTGATCGAATTCGACGGCCGCGTGCGCGCGGATGAAGTGCTGCAGCGAAAATTGCACAGCCTGCCGAACGTGCGCGTGATCGTGTCTGCACAGACCACCGAAGTGCACGGCGAAGCGGGCAAAGTGAACGCACTCACGTACAAGGATCGTGCGAATGGCGAGCAGCATCGCATCGAGCTCGACGGCGTGTTCGTGCAGATCGGCTTGCTGCCCAACACCGAGTGGCTCAAGGGCACGGTTGGATTGAGCATTCGCGGTGAGATCGAAGTGGACGAGCGGGGTCAGACGTCTCTGCCAGGCGTGTTCGCCGCCGGCGATGCGACGACGACGCCGTACAAGCAGATCGTCATCGCGATGGGCGAGGGATCGAAAGCAGCGCTCAGTGCCTTCGATCACCTGATCCGTACGTCGGCACCGGCGTCTCAGGCGAATGCTGCCTAAGTAGTGTGCTGACGCAAAGGGCGCGGCCTCGGGGTCGCGCCCAATTTCTTTTCCCGAGGGTTCCGGATCCTCTCATCGTCCCAAAAACACCCCCCAGCCGTTCAAGAACATCTGCACGCTGATCATCACCAGGATCATGCCCATCAACCGTTCTATCGCTGCGAGGCCGCGCGCTCCGAGGATCCGATAGAAGAAGGGTGCGGAGGTCAGTATCACCGCGGTGCCGAGCCACGCGATGGTCGTCGCCAGCCATAGCTGAATGCTCGAGCTCTCCGGCGAGCGTTGGAGCAGCAACAACGTCGCGAGGGTGGACGGTCCGGCGATCAGCGGCACAGCAAGCGGCACCACGAGGGGTTCACCCTCGATCTGGCCGGCATGATCGCCACGCTGCGGAAAGATCATCCGCAGCGCAATGAGAAACAACACGATGCCGCCCGCGATGCTGATGCTCTCCTGCTGGATCTGCAGCAGTCGCAGTGCGTGATCGCCGACCAGCAGGAACAGCACTAGCACGACGTACGCGATGAGCACCTCGCGAATGACCACTTTGCTTCTGCGCTCGGAGCGCACCTGCTTCAACACGCTCAGGAAGATCGGCACGTTGCCGAGCGGGTCCATCACGAGGAACAAGGTGATGACTGCAGAGAAGAGATCCATGATCACGCTCCAGCGCTGGGCCGAGTTGTAAGACTTTCAGTGCATCCGACTGTCTACCACTCGAGCCTGGTTTTGCAGCAATATGACTGAGGATAAAGGGCCTGGTCGATGTTGCGGCCAGGCCGCGACTCGGACCTCATACTGCGCCAGGGTGAAGCAGAAGCATGACAGCGCCCACCACGCTCACGAAAGTTCACGGTACCGAATTGCTCCCCGGTGATTCACGCGAGCTGTACCGGCAGAAGATTGCGCGCATCACGTTGGACTCGATGGTCCAGTTCGTCGGCCTGCTGGATGCCAAAGGGACGGTCCTCGAGATCAACAAGGTGGCGCTGGATGCCGTCGGCAAACAGTTGTCGGACGTCGCGGGCAGACCGTTCTGGCATACGTTCTGGTGGCAGGTGTCGGAAGAGGTCAACGCGACGTTGCGCGACTCGATCGCGCGCGCGGCGGCCGGTGAGTTCGTGCGCTGGGATACGGAGATCTATGGTCGCGCGGGAGGGACGGAAACGATCGTCATCGATGCATCGCTGATGCCGGTGAAGGACGAGCGCGGCGAAGTCGTCTTCATTGCGGCCGAGGGCCGCGACATCACCGAGAAGAAGGCGTACGAGCGCGAGATCGCGCGGCAACGCGAAGAGCTGGCGAAACTCGACCAGCTCAAGACGCAGTTCTTCGCCAACATCAGTCACGAGTTCCGCACGCCGCTCACGTTGATGATCGGCCCGCTGGAAGATGCATTGGCGAATCCCGAGGAGTTATCGTCGGCGAACCGCGAGCGCCTGGAGCTGGCGCACCGTAACTCACTGCGCCAGCTCAAGCTCGTGAACACGCTGCTCGATTTTGCGCGCATCGAAGCCGGGCGCATCCAGGCTTCGTATGAGCCTGTCGATCTGACCGCGTTCACAGCGGAGTTGGCGAGTACCTTTCGCTCGGCGGTCGAACGCGCCGGGATGAAGTTCACGATCAATTGCAGCCCATTATCGGAGTCGCCGTACGTCGACCGCGAGATGTGGGAGAAGATCGTGCTGAATCTCCTCTCCAATGCCTTCAAGTTCACGTTCGAAGGCGAGATCGAGGTCGCGCTGCAGGAAGTGAACCGCGCGGTCGTGCTGACCGTTCGTGATACCGGAACCGGCATCGCCGCGGGCGAGCAGCCGCGGTTGTTCGACCGCTTCTATCGAGTCAGGGGTGCTCGCGGTCGTTCATACGAAGGTAGCGGAATCGGGCTCGCGCTCGTGAAAGAGCTCGCGCGGCTCCACGGCGGGTCCGTGCGCGTGGAGAGTCGGCTCGATGAAGGCAGCCGTTTCATCGTATCCATTCCCTTGGGTAAGGACCATCTGCCGGCGGATCGCATCGAGGCCGCGCGTACGCTGACGTCGACGGCATCGAGCGCGGATGCGTACGTCGCAGAAGCGCTGCGATGGCTGCCCGACGATGCGTCCGGGAGCGTGCAGGCTGAGCCGCTCGCACAGCTTTCCGACAAGAGCACCTCGCGCTCGGCCGGCGCTCGCGAAATCACCGGACGCATCCTGTTCGTGGACGATAACGCCGACATGCGCGAGTACGTGCATCGTCTGTTGGTGCAGGAAGGCCATGAAGTCGAACTGGTCCACGACGGACTGGCGGCTTTGGATGCGATGCGGCTCAACAGGCCGGATCTTGTGTTGAGCGACGTGATGATGCCGCGGCTGGATGGTTTCGGACTGCTGCGGGAGGTACGCGCTGACGCGTCTTTGAGTGACTTGCCCGTGATCTTGCTGTCCGCGCGCGCCGGCCAGGAGGCGCGCATCGAGGGCCTGGAAGCGAGCGCAGATGATTACCTCATCAAGCCCTTCAGCGCGCGGGAACTGATCGCCCGCGTGGATTCGCACTTGCGCATGAAACGGTTTCGGCAACAGGCGACTGCGGCGCTGCGCGAGAGTGAAGGGCGCTTTCGCGCGCTCGTGCTGGCGAGCTGCGATGTGGTCTACCGCATGAGTGCGGACTGGACCGAAATGCGCTATCTGGATGGCCGCGAGTTCATCGCGGACACGCTCGAGCCGAGCAGGCATTGGCTCGACAAGTACATCCTCGCGGGCGATCAACCGCGCGTGCTCGCTGCAATTCACGCGGCAATCCAGCGCAAGCTGCCATTCGAGTACGAGCACCGCGTGGTGCGCGTGGACGGGTCGCTGGGCTGGACGTTCTCCCGCGCGATCCCGATCCTCGATGCGGATGGCGAGATCGTCGAGTGGTTCGGCATGGCGAGTGATATCACGGCACGCAAGGAGCTCGAGGCATCGCTCCGGGATGCGGACCGTCGCAAGGATGAGTTCCTGGCGACGCTCGCACACGAGCTGCGCAACCCGCTGGCTCCGATCCGCAACTCAGTGCAATTGCTCAGAGCCGCTGAAGTACCCGATCTGCAGGTCCGCAAGGCGCGCGACATCATCGAACGTCAAGTGCATCACATGGTACGGCTGGTCGACGATCTCATGGACGTGTCGCGAATCACGCTAGGACAAGTGAACTTGAAGCGCGATCGGGTCAGTCTGCGCGGCGTCATTGCAGACGCATTGGAAGCTGCGGGTCCTGTCATCGAGGCGCGCAAACATGCGTTGTCCGTGCAGCTACCCGCCGAGTCCCTGCACCTCGAAGGCGATGCGACGCGCCTTTCGCAGGTCTTTCAGAATCTTTTGAACAATGCCGCCAAGTACACGCCCGCCGGCGGTCAGATCACACTGAGTGCCGAGCGCTGCGGCGCGGAGGTCGCTGTTGTCGTGCGGGATACGGGCATTGGCATTCCAAGGGAATCGCAGCAACGAGTGTTCGAGCTGTTCACCCGAGTCAATCCGGGCGACCGCATCAAGACCAGTGGCTTAGGCATTGGTCTCGCGCTGGCGAAGCAGCTGGTGCATCTGCATGGCGGTCGCATCGAGGTCCACAGCGACGGTGCCGATGCGGGCAGCGAATTCATTGTTCGCCTGCCGGTGCTTGCCGAACAGGGCAAGCAACCGCAAGCCGTAGCCGACACGCGAGGAAAGGGTGGCCGCCTGTCAGGTCAACGCGTGCTCGTGGTGGATGACAACGTCGATGCGGCGGACAGCCTTGCCTTGTTCATAGAAATGGAAGGAGCGAGCACTCGTGTGGCAGTCGATGGAGAACAGGCACTCGCCGCGCTCGAAGCCTTCGAGCCTGAGATCGTGATCCTGGATATCGGGATGCCGCACATGGACGGCTATGAGGCAGCGCGTCGCATGCGAGCGAGCAGTCAAGGCCGCGAGCTCACGCTGATTGCGTTGACCGGCTGGGGACAAGCGGATGACAAGCGGCGCGCACTGGCGGCTGGATTCGACGAGCATCTGACGAAGCCGGTGGATCCGGAGATGCTGGTGACGTTGTTGGGCGTGCGCGGCTTGCAGGCTCAATAGCACTACAGCGATCGCTATGGCTCGCTCGCGATCGCCAGCAACTCATCGCCCTCCTTGACTTGCTGCCCTGGCGTGAAGTGCACCGCTTCGACGCGACCCGCCGCGGGTGCTTTGATCGTCAACTCCATTTTCATCGCTTCAAGCACCATCACGGCTTGCCCACGCTCGACCGTGTCACCGCTGTTTACGTGCACGGCCACGACGACGCCCGGCATGGGGGCGAAGAGATGACCTGAACCGCTGTCCTGCCGCGCGGCGCGCGCCAACGGATCGTCGGCGGTCAGTCGCCATGTGTTGCCGTTGCTGAGAAGCGTCAGCGCCAAACCATCGAAGATGACGCGGGCACAAGTGCGGCGACCATCGAGCAGTGCCGTCAGCACGCCATCTGCGAACGTCGCGTCGCCGACGTCGATCGTTCGATCTCCGCTCTCCACGGCGTGTCCATCGCCACGAAAATGCAGGATCACCTCGCGCAAATTGCCGTTATCCTGAAAGCGTAATGTGTGTTGGTGCCCGGCGGCCGGACGCCAGCCAGTCAACGCGTTCCAAGGGTCCTGTCGATCAGCCTTGTTCTGCGCCTGCTGAACGAGGAGTGTCGTTAGCGCCGCGAGTGCAAGCGCCTCGTGCGGCACGGGTTGCAGGCTCATCGCCAGCTCAAGACGATGCCGTTCGATGAATCCTGTGTCGATCTGCACCGCCGCGAATGCAGGATGCGCTGCTATCGAACCGAGGAATGCGACATTGGTGGGCAGTCTCGCGATCTCATATTCCGCCAACGCGCGCCGCAGCCTGCGCAGCGCCGAGAGGCGATCGACATCCCAAGTGATCAACTTGGCTAGCATCGGGTCGTAGTACACCGAGATCTCGTCGCCCGCGCGCACACCGCTATCGACGCGCACATGCTCGTCTTCTGCCGGCGCACGCAGATGCTGCACGCGGCCGATTGCCGGTAAGAAATCACGCTCCGGGTCTTCGGCATAGATCCGTGCCTCGAATGCATGACCGCGATGCGTGAGCTCAGCTTGAGTTCTCGGCAGTACTCCTCCGGCGGCGACTCGCAGTTGCCATTCGACGAGATCGAGCCCGGTGATCATCTCGGTGATCGGGTGCTCGACCTGCAGCCGCGTGTTCATTTCGATGAAGTAGAAGGAGCCGTCTTCGTAGAGAAACTCGACCGTGCCTGCGCCCACGTAGTTGACGGCCCGAGCGGCGGCGACGGCCGCTTCGCCCATGCGAGCTCGCACATCGTCCGGCAGGGTAGGTGCGGGCGCCTCCTCGATCACTTTCTGATGCCGGCGTTGAATCGAGCAATCGCGGTCGAACAGATACACGCAGTGGCCGTGTGTATCCGCAAACACTTGCACTTCGACATGTCTCGGACGGAGCAAGTACTTCTCGAGCAATACCGCATCGTCCGCAAAAGCGGACTTGGACTCGCGCTTGGCTCCCGCAACGGTCGCAGCGAAATCCCGCGCTTGATGCACGATGCGCATGCCCTTGCCTCCGCCGCCCGCGGACGCTTTCACGAGGACGGGATAGCCGATCGCATCTGCTTCCTTTTGCAGCGTAGCGAGATCCTGCGCAGTCCCGTGGTAACCGGGCACCAAGGGCACGCTGGCGGCACTCATCAAGCGCTTGGACTCGGATTTGGAGCCCATCACGCGGATAGCATCGAGCGGAGGACCGATGAAGACGATGCCCGCTGTTGCACAAGCTTCTGCGAAGGCTGCGTTCTCGGAGAGAAAGCCATAGCCTGGATGAATCGCGTCAGCGCGCGTCTGCTTGGCGACGGCAATGATCTTGTCGCCTCGCAGGTAACTTTCCGCCGCCGGCGCAGGGCCAATGCACACTGCTTCATCGGCAAGCTCGACGTGGAGCGATCTCGCATCCGCTTCCGAGAACACAGCCACGGTGCGAATCCCCAAGCGGCGCGCCGTCTTGATCACTCGAACTGCGATCTCGCCGCGATTGGCAATGAGGATCGTGTCGAACATGGCGCTACATCCGGAACACGCCGAAGCGCGTGGGCTCGATGGGTGCATTCAGCGCGGCGCTGAGCCCGAGGCCCAGCACCGTGCGTGTGTCCTTTGGATCGATGATGCCGTCATCCCACAGGCGCGCGCTCGCGTAGTAGGGATGGCCCTGCGTCTCATACTGACGTCGGATCGGGTCCTTGAACTGCGTTTCTTCTTCGGCGCTCCATTGTCTACCCTGAGCTTCCAGTGCGTCGCGACGCACTTGAGCCAGGACGCTCGCTGCCTGTTCTCCGCCCATCACGGAAATGCGTGCGTTCGGCCACATCCATAGGAATCGCGGCGAGTAGGCGCGGCCACACATACCGTAGTTCCCCGCACCAAAGGAGCCGCCAATGACGACGGTGAGTTTCGGTACTTTCGCGCAAGCCACCGCCGTCACGAGCTTCGCTCCATCCTTCGCGATGCCGCCGGCTTCATACTTCCGGCCCACCATGAAGCCTGTGATGTTCTGCAGGAAGATGAGCGGGATACCGCGTTGGCAACACAGCTCGATGAAGTGAGCGCCTTTGAGTGCCGATTCGCTGAACAGGATGCCGTTGTTGCCGAGAATGCCAACCGGATAACCGAACAGATGCGCGAAGCCACAGACGAGCGTCGTGCCGTACAACTGCTTGAACTCATCGAACCGGCTGCCATCGACGATGCGGGCGATTACTTCACGTATGTCGAACGGCTTGCGCGGATCGGTATGAACCACGCCATACAACTCCTCGGGATCGTAGAGAGGCTCTGCGGATGCAATCGTCTCCAGATCGATGCGCTTGCTGCGATTGAGATGACTGACGATGTGGCGTGTGAGCGCGAGCGCGTGCACATCGTCCATCGCGTAGTGATCGGTCACTCCCGAGGTGCGGGAGTGGACATCTGCTCCACCCAACTCCTCAGCGGAGACAACTTCTCCAGTCGCGGCTTTGACCAGCGGCGGCCCGCCGAGAAAGATCGTGCCTTGATTGCGCACGATGACGGCTTCGTCCGACATCGCGGGTA
The DNA here is from genome assembly GCA_040513115.1 of Steroidobacteraceae bacterium. GTDB lineage: Bacteria > Pseudomonadota > Gammaproteobacteria > Steroidobacterales > Steroidobacteraceae > DATELY01. The sequence continues at coordinate 9,420 of JBEVDW010000207.1, forward strand.
CGTACGCGCCGCCTGCGGTGCAGCTGCCCATCACGACCGAGATTTGGGGAATGCCGGCGGCAGACAGATTCGCTTGATTGAAGAAGATGCGGCCGAAGTGGTCGCGATCGGGAAAGACTTCGTCCTGTTTTGGTAGAAACGCACCGCCGCTGTCGACGAGATAGATGCACGGCAGATTGTTTTGCGCGGCGATCTCCTGCGCGCGCAGATGCTTCTTGATGGTGAGCGGGTAGTACGTGCCGCCCTTCACCGTCGCATCGTTCGCGACGATGACGCACTCGCGTCCGACTACACGGCCGATGCCCGTGATCATGCCCGCCGCCGGCACGTCCTCTTCATACACGCCAGAGGCCGCGAGTTGAGAGAGCTCCAGGAAGGGCGATCCAAGGTCCGTCAGTTGCGTCACGCGATCGCGTGGCAACAGCTTGCCGCGTGCTAGGTGTTTGGCTCGGGCCTGCTCGCCACCGCCGAGCATCACCGCCCGAACCTTCGACCGCAAATCACTCACAAGCTCGCGCATTGCAGCAGCGTTCGCAGCCGTTTCCGCGGCGGAAAGTTTCGACTCAATGACGCTCATGCCTGCTCCAGTGGCAGTTTGACCATTGCCGATGCTGGCGGATTGTCCGACAATACGACCGAAATGGGAACCCAGGATGTCATGACCATGGCTGCTTTGGACACATGTGATTTCGACTTCAGTCTAGGTGACGAGATCGATGAGGTGCGGCAACAGGTGCGGCGCTTCGCTCGCGAGGCCATTCAGCCCATCGCGGACGAGATCGATCGGACGAATGAGTTTCCGCGGCATCTCTGGCCGCAGTTGGGCGAGCACGGCTTGTTGGGCATCACGGTTCCGGAGCGCTGGGGTGGGGCAGGGCTCGGCTACCTCGCGCACGTGATTGCGATGGAGGAGATCTCACGAGCATCCGGCTCGGTCGCGCTTTCTTACGGGGCGCATTCGAACCTATGCGTGAACCAGCTGCGCCTGAACGGCAACGATGCGCAACGAGAGAAGTATTTGCCGAAGCTGATCTCCGGTGAGCACGTGGGTGCATTGGCCATGTCCGAGCCAGGAGCGGGCTCCGATGTGGTGTCGATGCAAATGCGCGCCGAGCGCAAGGACAAGCACTACGTTCTCAACGGTCGCAAGATGTGGATCACGAATGGACCGGATGCGGACGTCCTCGTCGTGTACGCCAAGACGGATCCGAATGCCGGCCCGAAAGGCATCTCAGCTTTCATCGTCGAACGCAGCTTCGCCGGCTTCTCCACCGCGCAGAAGCTCGACAAGCTGGGCATGCGCGGGTCGAGCACCTCCGAGCTCGTGTTCGAGAACTGCGTCGTGCCGAAAGAGAATGTGCTGGGGCAGGAAAATCACGGCGTCGAGGTGCTCATGAGTGGGCTCGATTACGAGCGGGTCGTGCTGGCGGCCGGGCCGCTCGGACTCATGGCGGCCGCGTTGGATCTCGTGTTGCCGTATGTGCACGATCGCAGGCAGTTTGGCGAACCGATCGGCACGTTCCAGTTGATCCAGGCCAAAGTCGCAGACATGTACACACAGCTCAATGCGGCGCGCGCCTACGTCTACACCGTGGCACGTGCATGCGATGCGCAGCGGGTGACGCGTCAGGATGCCGCCGCCGCCATTCTCTTCGCGAGCGAACGCGCAACGCTGTGCGCGCTGGATGCGATCCAGGTGCTGGGCGGCAACGGCTATATCAATGACTATCCCGCTGGCCGGCTGCTGCGCGATGCCAAGCTGTATGAGATCGGCGCAGGGACGCAGGAAATCCGCCGCACGCTGATCGGACGAGAGTTGTTTCAGAGAACCGCATGAGTGTCGAATTCGAACAGATCCGCATCGAGCCGGCGTATCGCAAAGTCGCAGCTGCGCTCATCGAGCGCATCACGGATCGCTCCTGGTCGCCCGGTGACCGCCTGCCCTCGGAGCTCGAGCTGGCGCGGCAGTTCGGTGTTCACCGCTCGACGGTGAGGGAGGCCATGCGCGAGCTCGAAAGCAGCGGGCTCATCGGCCGCGAGCGCGGCTCGAAGCTCATGGTTGTAACAAAGCCGAAGCATGATGTCATTGCAATGGGCGTGCGCCGCGCGCTCGCACTGCACGATGTGCGCTACTTCGATGTGTGGGAAGCGCTGACGTTTCTGGAGCCGCCCTTGGCGGAGGCTGCAGCCAGGCGCCGCACTGATGCGGATCTGCAGTCCTTGCAGCAAGCGGTGCAGCTGTTCAAGAACGACAATGCTGATGTATCGAAAGCGGTCGAGCGGGTGGCGAGCTTTTTCCGTACTCTGGGAGAGGCAACGCACAATC
>JBEVDW010000208.1:0-5085 GCA_040513115.1 Steroidobacteraceae bacterium
TCGATGTGCAGCTGCGCCGGATTGTGCGTCAGCGCCGAAAACCACACGTTGTCGGCCTCCGTGATCGTGCGTGTGATCGGATGCTTGAACACCTGACCCACTTCCAGCTCTTCGAACCACTTGCCGGGCATGATCTCGTCCTCGCGAAAAAATGGCTGGTCTACGGCAACACATCGGCGAGCCGTTTGCGCACCATGGCACGCTGAACTTTGCCGGATGCCGTGCGTGGCAGCGCCTCCACGAACCTCACCCGCTTGGGGACTTTGTAGGCTGCGATCTGACCGCGAACGAACTCGATCGCCGCCTGCTCATCGAGCGTGCATCCGGGCCGCAGTTCCACCACCGCGGTCACCACCTCACCCCAGTGCCGATCGGGCATGCCGACGACTGCGGCGTCCTGCACAGAAGGATGCGCTCGCAGCGCGTTCTCGACTTGCACCGGGTACACGTTCTCGCCGCCGGAGACGATCATGTCCTTGATGCGATCCGTGAGATAGAGATATCCCTGCTCGTCCAGGTAGCCGCCATCGCCGGTGGCATACCAGCCGTCAATGACGGCTTCCCTCGATGCGTCCGGCCGCCGCCAGTAGCCGCTCATCATGACCGGCGTGGCGACGCAGACTTCGCCGTGCGCACGCGCCGGTAGCACGTTGCCTTGCGCGTCGCGAATCTCGATTGCCGTGCCTGGCAGTAGACGACCAACGGAGCTCAACAACCAGGGACGCTGTGGATCGTGATCCGCAGGCGGCAGTAAGGTGCACGTACCGATCTCCGTGGCGCCGTACGCGTTCGATAGTGCGCAGCCGAGTGTGGCGCGCGTGAGCTCGAGCAGCTCCGGTGAGATCGGCGCACCGCCATACATGATCGTGCGCAGGTGTGTCAGCGATGACCCCGATGCCTGCACGGCATCGATGAGCGCGCGAATCAGGGTTGGCACCAGCCAAGTGAGCGTCACCTGGTACTGATTGCACATCGAGATCAGATGCGGTGCCGCTGCATCGCGCGTGAGGATGCACGTGGCGCCGCGCGCAAGACCGGTGAGCAACATCGTAAGCCCCGCCAGATGAAACACGGGCACGGCAATGAGAATGCGATCGTCCGACTGCGGCGGAAATCCGGTCGCGTTCGCTTCTATCTGGCGCGACACGCTCAACGCGCGCTGGCTGATCATGGCGCCTTTCGGGATTCCCGTCGTACCGCTCGTGTAGAGCAGCACACAGGTCAGGCTCTCATCGGCGACCGTATCCGCTGCGAGCGGCCCATCGGCATCGAGCATCGACCGCAAGCCAGCTTGTCGGGCGCGATCTTCCGTCTCGATCACTGCGCAGGACATCTTGCCGGACTCGACGACCGCATCGATCGACGAGCGAAATTCAGCGTCGGTCACCACAAGGCGCGGTTTCGCGTCCGTCAGGAAGTAGGCGATCTCGCTGGGCGCCGAGCGCCAGTTCAACGCTGCAAGAATGAAACCGCCTCTCGCCGCCGCGAGTGTGAGGACCGCGAAGTGATCGCTGTTGCGGCCCAAATATGCGAGCCGATCGCCCACCTGCAGTCCGTAGGAGCGCAGCAGCGAGAGCGCGCGCGAGATGCGGTGATCGAGCGCTGCGTACGTCCAGACTGCGTTCGCTTCGTGCGCGATGAGCGCGATGCGGTCCGGTGTGCGCTCCGCACCCACGCGCACCGTCTGCGCGAGTGTCGGCATGTCTGCCATGGCGGCGAGAACGGGTCCGTTCACCATTCACCTATCTCGCATCGATCGCGGCCGCTCAGCTTTGGCGCCAGCCGCCACTGATCGGCAGGATCGCACCCGTGATGTAGCGGGCATCGCTCGACAGCAGCCAGGCCACGGCACCGGCGATATCTTCCGGTTTCCCCGCTCGACCCAGCGGTACCTTGGCGACGATCGGCTTCGGATCCCAACCCGCCGTTTGACCCGTCTCCGCATAGAAGCCCGGCTCGATGACATTGCACGTGATGTCCCGCGTGGCGAGCGAGTTGGCCATGACGCGTGTCAGACCTTCGATGCCTGCCTTCGCAGCCGCGTAGGCCAGGTAGTTGGCCGACCCCAGGTGCGCGGTCACCGAGGAGAGATTGACGATGGCGCTGCCTGCAGAGAGATGCGGAATGGTTGCGACGGACAGCAGGAACGTGTTCTTCAGATTGTTATCCAGGCACTCATCCCAGATCTTCTCGGATTCCGCGAGCGGTGTGTCGACCGTGTTGAAGTAGCCTGCACCCGCATTGTTCACGAGCGCTTTGACGTTGCCGAGTTGGGCGATCGCTGCGACGACTCGCTCCACCTGATCACGCCGCGAAAGATCCGCAGGATGCGCTGTGGCGTTCGAACCAATCGCGGTCGCGGCGGCCTGCAGCCGTTCCGCGTTGCGCGAGATCATGGCCACATGCCAACCCTCTGCGGCCAGGCGTTGAGCAATGCCATGGCCAATACCGGTTGCGGAGCCCGTGACGATTGCAATCGGTGAGCGAACCATCCATCCCCCTGTGCGGACGCGAGCCTACTCAGTGACGTCGATGCGATGCATCGCCGGCCTCATGTTTGCAACGCATGGCCCACTGATGCCGCAGATGCAGCCGCTCCGATTCGTCGGTCGATTCCGACGGCGCATTCTTCAATAGCTGCCTCAGCTCGCCGTGTACGCTCGCGAGCTCCGCGCTGGCTTGAATCTGCGGAACATAGCGCTCGGCAAAATTCTTGTTTTCTTCGGTGCCCTCGCCCACGAGCATATCGCGTATGTGTGCAGCAGCGATGGCCACATCGAATGCAGTGGGCGCCGGCTTGGCTGCTGCGATGTGCTCGACATCCGCGGCCAGCGCCGACAAGGGACGCAGCCAGGCCCATGCAGGATCCTTGAGCAATCGATCCAGCAGCTCGAGTTGCCCCATCGGCGGATGGAACTGTTTCTCCGTCTCGAGCACGAGACGGTGCAGCTTGCGCAGCTGGCTCCCGAGAGACTTCAATCTCTCTGCAGGATCATTGCTCATTGACGCCTCTGTGCAACTCCCTTCCCTGCGAAGCGAGGAGGGGTGGGGTGGGCAACCCGCCAATGCTCTGTAGCATACGCTGCGGATCAGTCACGGACAGCGCCACACCTGCACAGATCCGCTGTCGGAAGCCGCTGACTGCCTCCATCAACGTTCGCTTGCGAGGTACTTCATGCGCGTCTGTCTGATGATCGAGGGACAGGAATCCGTCGAGTGGCAGGAATGGCTCTCCTTGGCACGCGCCGCAGAGGCAGCCGGACTGGACGGCTTCTTCCGCTCCGACCATTACAGTTCATTCCACGCGGCCCCCGGTGCCGCGCTCGATGCCTGGAGCACGGTCACAGGACTGGCAGCGCTCACACAGCGCATCCGTCTCGGCACCCTCGTCTCGCCTGTCACGTTCCGTCACCCGAGCGCGTTCGCGCGCATGGTCGCCAGCGCCGATCAGATCTCCGGAGGGCGAATCGACGTCGGCATGGGCTCGGGATGGAATCAACAGGAGCACGAGCAGAACGGGTTCGACTTTCCCGATCTGCGCGCGCGTTACGACGTGCTCGCAGAGCACCTGGAGATCGTCGTGCGGTCCTGGTCGGGAGAACCCTTCGACTACGCAGGCAAGCATTACTCACTGCGCGGCCAACGTGCCTTGCCCAAACCCGTACAGACGCCGCACCCGCCGATCATCCTGGGTGGTCAGGGCAAACCGCGCGCCGTCGAGCTCGCGGTGAGGTACGCCAGTGAATACAACACGATGGCGACGTCCGCGGAGGAGTGCCGTGCGCGACGCAAGGTGCTCGATGAGGCGTGCAGCCGGGCGCAGCGCGATCCTGCATCTCTCAAGCTCTCCATCATGACCATCGTTGGCCTGGGCGACACGCACGCCGAGGGACAAGCCAGCTATCAGCATGCGCTCGATGCGATGCCGAACTCACGCGACTCGCTCGGGGCCAGCTTGGGCCAGCTCGTCGGTTCAGTGGATGAAGTCGCCGCCACGTTGCGCGAGTTCGAACGTGCTGGTGTGAGCCGCGTTTACTGCAATCACTTCGATCGCAGCGATCTGAAGGCGATTGAGCTGATGGGCAAGCTCGCGCGGGCGCTCGCCTAACCTGGCTGAAGCTCGCCGAGCAAGGTGGGGATGAGCTCGGACACGGTGGGGTGAATCGGCACGGCCTGCTGCAGAGCCGTGTACGGTGCACCGGTCTTCATGATGTCCAGCACGCCGTGAATCGCTTCATCGCCGCCTGTCCCGAGAATGGCAGCTCCCAGGATCGCACGCGATTTCGCATCCACCACGACCTTCATCAGCCCCTGCGTTTCGCCCTTCTCGACCGCGCGGCTGACGCGGGTCATCGGTCGCATGCCTACGAGAATTGAGCGACCGCCGGCCTTCGCCTGGGCGACGGTCATACCGGCACGACCGAGCGGCGGATCGATGTACAGCGCGTAACCCGGGATGCGATCGCTGACACGTCGTTGTTCGCCATCGAGGAGATTGGCCGCGACGATCTCGAAATCGTTGTACGCAGTATGCGTGAAGGCACCGCGACCGTTGCAATCTCCGAGCGCCCAGATGCCTGGGACGTTCGTGGCCAGGCCCTCGTCCACTTTGATGTAGCCGCGCGCATCCGTCGCAACGCCAGCCTTGTCGAGACCAAGATCGTGCGTATTCGGCTGCCGACCCACGGCCAGCAGCACGTGCGAGCCGATGATTTCCGGCGCGCCATCGGTGCAGTCCACACCGACTGCCGCACCCTTCTCGTGGCGCGCGAAGCGAATGCACTCGGCCTTCGTCCTCACGGTGATGCCTTCGGCAGCCAGGATCGTGTTGATTGCGGCGCAAATGTCTTCATCCTCGTGAGAGAGCAATCGCGGACTTTTCTCGACCACCGTCACGGTCGCGCCAAAGCGCCGAAACATTTGCGCGAACTCGAGTCCGATGTAGCTGCCGCCGATCACGACCAGATGCTCCGGTACTTCCGTCAGTTCGAGGATGGAACGATTGTTGAGCGTCGCGATGTCATCGATACCCGGCAGCCGCGGGCGATTCGCGCGGCCACCCACATTGATGAAGATGCGGGGCGC
>JBEVDW010000209.1:0-3948 GCA_040513115.1 Steroidobacteraceae bacterium
GCCATCACGCCCGGGATGGCGCAGGCAAAGCTCGACAGCAGCGGGATGAACGAGCGGCCCGACAGGCCGACGGTGCCCATCACCCGATCGAGCAGGAACGCAGCACGCGGCAGATAGCCTGAATCCTCGAGTATGAGGATGAAGAAAAAGAGGATCACGATCTGCGGCAGGAATACCACGATCCCGCCGACACCGGCAATGAGTCCGTCCACCAGAAGGCTCCGCAGCCAGCCTTCGGGCAACGCTTGCGTGACGACCGCGCCGAGCCACGCAGTCGCGGCCTCGATCCAGCCCATTGGTGCCTCGGCCCACGCGAAGACAGCCTGGAACATCAAGAACAGCACGACCGTCAGCAGCAAGGGACCGACGACGGGATGGAGCACGATCCGATCGATGCGATCGCTGGCGGTGTGCGGGATCAATTCATCCAGGCCGAGGCGCTCGAGGATTCCACGCACTGCGACGTGATCACCGTCGGCGGCGGCGCTCCCGCAGTGTTCGACTGCCGAAACCGCTGCAGCGGCGGGTCGCCATCGATCGGGAGTGTCGAGCAGCGCGCGCAGCAACTCGTCGCCACCCGCCTTCACGCCGACCGTTCGCACGACCGGCACACCCAACTCCCGCGCAAGCACATCGGTATCGACGCGCAAGCCGCGTTGCTCGGCTCCATCGGCCATGTTCAGAGCCACGACGCACGGCAGTCCGAGTCGCTTGACCGCGAGCACGAGTCGAAGATTGCGACGGAGGTTGGTCGCGTCGACCACGCACACGACGAGATCGGGGCGTTTCTCGCCCGCCGCTCGCCCGTACAACACGTCGTGCGTGATGCGTTCGTCCGGTGACCTTGGGTGCAGGCTGTAAGTGCCGGGCAAGTCGAGAACTCGCAGCAGTCGGCCCGCGGCTGTCGTCAGTCGGCCTTCTTTGCGCTCGACGGTAACGCCGGCGTAGTTGGCGACCTTCTGCCGACTTCCGGTCAGCAGGTTGAAGAGAGCCGTCTTGCCGCAGTTTGGATTGCCCACCAGCGCGAGTAGCGGGCCGCGCCGGTGCAAGTGGATGACTGCCTCATTCACGGCGCGTCTTCGACAAGCACGCACGCAGCCTCGGCGCGCCTGATCGCAAACGTCGACGCTCCTACGCGCACGACCAGCGGGTCGCCGCCGGGCACGCCGCGCACCATTAGGGTCACCTGCTCGCCCGTGATGAAGCCGAGTTCTTGCAGCCAGGTGGCCCACTCCGGAGCGTGCGCGGGACCCTGAACGCTCGCGACGAGAAACCTTCTGCCGAGCGGAGTGAGGTCGAGCGAGAGCATCTGCATTGAAATTCGTACCCCTCACGGGCAGCCGTATAGAGTGTAGATGAGAATGATTCTTGTTTACAGTCGTGCTGTCAAGTCAACTAGACGAACGTATGTCAAGGATTCTCAAGATAATTGTGTTGCTAATGAGAATGCTTCTCGTTTACAGTCAATCCAGCTCGTTCGCCACCCAGCCCATTGCCAGGCAGCGCGAAGTCGCATGACGACCGCCTTGCCTTGGAGAATCGATGGGCCCCTGGATGTTTCCACTATCCCCCTTGGCTGCTGCCGTTTCGCAGCGGTCGACCCGAACTCGCGCCAGTCGAGTGCGAGAACGCGCGCCGACCCCCACCCGGTCGACCCTTGTTTCCGTGGGCGCAGCAATGCTCACCGGCGCGACGTTCGCGCCCTGCTCCTCGTCGGCCCAGGTCGCTTCCGAATCACTGCCTGCGGTTGTAGTCAACGGTGAACGCAACGACGGCTACAACGCCGGCTTCTCCAGCATCGGAGGAGGAATACCCACTCCCATTCGCGACATCCCGCAGTCAGTCACCGTCATCAACAGTGAACTGATGCAGGCACAAGGCGCAACGAGCCTTGCCGATGCCCTGCGGAATGTTCCAGGCATCACGATGGGCGCCGCCGAAGGCGGCAGCATCGGCAATAACTTCAATCTGCGCGGATTCTCCGCACGCACGGACCTGTATCTCGATGGCATGCGCGACCGCGGTCAGTTCTACCGCGACGTTTTTTCGCTCGACTCGGTCGAAGCTCTTCAGGGTCCATCGTCGATGCTCTTTGGTCGTGGTTCGACCGGAGGGGTCATCAATCAGGCCAGCAAGCTGCCAAGCTTGACGCCCTTCGAAACCGTCACAGTGTTTGGCGGAACACAGCCTTCGGCACGTGCCACCGTCGACTTCAACCAACCGATCGACGACACCTCGGCCTTTCGGATTGCGGCGATGGGGCAGAACGTGCATTCGACACGCGACGTCATGCGCAACGAGGACTACGGAGCCGCGCCATCGATGCGCTTCGGCATCGGCGGTCCGACTCAGGTCACCCTGTCTTCGCTGCTGATGCACAACAACGACATGCCCGATTACGGCCTGCCGCCAGTCAATGCGCAACCGGCGCAAGTGAATCGAAAGAATTTCTACGGCGCGACCGACGACCGCACGATCCAGGACGTGGCCAGCCTCAACGCGACGATCAGCCATCAGTTCACAACTGCCGTCACGCTTCGCAACCAGACGCAGTACTCGCGCTACACGATCGATGCTCGCGAGTCCGGACCGAACAACGTCGGGACGCTGAATGCTCTGGGCGTGTATTCCGCATTTCCTGCCGCGAACCTCGGGAACACCACGGCGCTGCCGCTCGGGTCACTGTATGTCGGCCTTGGCAGCCACGATCGCAACATCACCGACACATCGCTCTACAACCAGACCGACGTGATTTCGGATTTCGCGACCGGGTCGGTCCGGCACCAGTTGATCGTCGGACTCGAGCTTGGGCGAGATACGAACGACACCGAAAATTTCTCGCGCAACATTCCAGGCAATCCGAACAACTATTTTCGCGCCGTGTCGCTGGAGAACCCGGCCTACCTTCCGGCGGGCAGCATTCCGCAGACGACCGCCAATGTCGTGAATGCGAGCGCGACCGACATCGCACCTTATATCAACGACACGATGTCGTTCGCCGAGTTCTGGAAGGTTGTCGCAGGCGTTCGATACGACCGCTACGACGCAAAGCTGACGAACTCAATCAACCTTCCGCGTTCTGCGAGTCAGGACATCGGCTTCACCAGCGTGCGAGCGGGTGTCATCTTCCAGCCAACCGCCGCGCAGTCTTATTACCTCTCCTACGGGACTTCCTTCAATCCATCGCTCGAGACTCTGGCCTTGACCAGCGGCCAGCACAGCCTCGACCCGGAGACCAGCGCCCAGTACGAGCTTGGCGCCAAGTGGGACGTGATGGAAGGCAAGCTGTCGCTGACCGCAGCGATATTCCAGATCGAAAAGGACAACACCCGGTCGCAGATCTCTACCGGGGTCTACGAACTGACCGGAAATGTTCGTGTGCAAGGGTTCCAGGCCACCGCCGCGGGTCGGCTCACGCCGCTGTGGCAGGTTTTCGCCGGATACACCTATCTGGACGCCGAAATCGTCAAGGCATCGGCGCTTGATGGCACACAAGGCAAGGTGCCAGCCAATACGCCCAGGGACAGCGCCTCCTTCTGGACCACCTATCGATTCGCGCGGGAATGGCAGGCCGGTACCGGCGTGGCGTACATGTCGGATCGCTTCGCCTCCAACAACAATGCCGTCCGGGTTCCCAGCTATCTGCGCTGGGATGCGATGGTTGCGGACGAACAGCCGAAGTATTCGATCCAACTCAACATCTTCAACCTCGCCAATCGACTCAATTACGACGCGCTGATTCCGTCCGATCGCGGTCGCTCGGTCCCGGGCACCGATCGCCAGGCGTTGCTCAGCGTGACCTACAAGTTCATCTGACGCAAAGGACTGCGCGCATGCTCGTCGGTGTTCCCAACGCATTGAGTGCCGCGCAGGTTGCGGCAATTCGGGCCCGGCTCGACGGCGCCGGAGACGCTTGGGTCGACGGGCGCGCAACCGCCGGGCATCAAG
>JBEVDW010000210.1:0-11708 GCA_040513115.1 Steroidobacteraceae bacterium
TACCGCGGTCGCGATGATTCGGCACAGGCACATGTCTTGCGCCGTATCGACGATTTCTGCGAGCGCTGGATGCAGAACCGGACCGATCCGTCCGTCACGATGGAAGCGGCGTTCTCCTGGCTGCGCGAGAACATCGGTTGCATCGGTCCGGAGCTCTCCCTGGTTCACGGCGACTGCAACTTCCGCAACATACTGCTCGATGGCGATCGCGTGTCTGCCATTCTGGATTGGGAGCTCGCTCATCCAGGTTGTGCCGCCGAAGACTTGTCATACATCAAGACGGATGTCGAGAAGGTCATGTCGTGGCAGGAATTCTTCGCGGCTTACTTGAGCCACGGCGGCATTCCCGTGCGCGACGCTGCCATCCGGTACTTCGAAGTGTGGGCGGATGTCTGGCGTACTGCGCTCGCGGCGATGTGCCACGCGGGCTACTTGAACGGTGAGCACCACAGCTATCTCTACGGCTCGATCGGCCACAACGAGTTCTACAACTCGCTCGATCCCCTGTGCGCCAATCTCGCGGCGCTTTGACTCGTGAGCGGCGATGACGTGCGACCCCATACGCGTGGATGAGGAGCAACCAGGACATGCAAAGCAATGCGGCGGTGGATATCGATCTGAATCAAGGCGGCACTCAAGGCAACGCCTTCATTCAGCAACTGGGCCGCCTGCGCGAGCTCGATCCGGTGCATTGGAGCGAGCGCTCCCGCTGCTGGCTCGTGACGCGTCACGCCGATGTGTACGCCGGTCTACAGGGAGACATGCCCCTCTCCCTGGATCGCCTGATCACGATGGGCCTGGTTTCGATCCCCGTGGAGGAGCGCGCGAAACTGTTCCCGACGATCATGCGCTACATGCCGAACTGGATCATCAATGTCGATCCGCCCGTACACACGCGACTACGCAAGCTGTTGGTCAAGGCGTTCACCCGCAAAGTCGTCGAAGGTGTCCGGCCGTTCGTGCGTGAGCGCGTGCAGTTGCTGATGGACAAACTGCAGAACCAGCCCGAGATCGAGTTCAACGAAGAGATTGCCCGGCAGCTGCCGGGCAGCGTGATCCTCAAACTGCTGGGACTGCCGCTAGAACATTTGCCCCGGCTACGCGACTGGTCCAATCGCTTCCAACTGGGCGTCGGCAATCCGTTTGCCGACGTGGAAACGCTGAAGCGCGTCGACGAAGCGATGGCGGACATGAATGCCATCTGCAGCGCTGAGCTGGAGAAACGCCGCCGCGAGCCAAAAGACGACCTGCTGACAGCCATGGTGCAAGCCGTCGAGGATGGCGAACAGCTGTCGATGGACGAGATGCTCGGTGCACTGCATGTCCTGATCGTCGCGGGCCATGACACGACCAGCAACACCCTGAGCATGGGACTCGCGGCGTTGGCCGAGCACCCAGAGACTTGGGACTATCTCTATCGACATCCGGACAAGGCGCTCGAAACGAGCCTGGAGCTCATGCGCTTCATCGCCATGTCGACCTCGCAGCCGCGTATTGCGATGAGCGACTTCACCTGGCACGGCAAGCAGATTCACCGCGGCGATGTCGTCTTTCTCTTCCTGGCGGCGGGCAATCGCGATCCACACGCGTTCGCTGATCCCGAACGCATGGACCCGGCGCGGAACAACGAACAGTCTCTGGTGTTTGCACCGGGCCTGCATCACTGCATCGGTCATCTGCTCGCCAAGATGCAGGTCACCGAATTCTTCACGGCGCTCGTCACGCACTTCAAAGGCGCACAGGTGCTCGACGACTCCATTCACTACATGCCCCAGGTGATCTTCCGGGGGGTGTTCGAGCTCAACGTGAGAGTGACGCCGCGAACCGATTAGGCAGGCGAGGGCAGGCACTGCGCTCGAGTCGGCGCTTCGGCACTGATCACCGGGCGCCCGCTCTCGTCGCGCCGAGCGATGCGCCAGACAGGCTCTGCAAAACTGGAGGGACTTGCCAACATCGCTGCCACCTGCGCTCCGATCTCCACATCCGTTACCCACGCGGGATCCGCCTGCGTGCGGGTGCTGGCACCGTTGACCACCGATGCGATCATCAACTCGCGCACGTGCACCGGTGTGTGGGCGAGCTCGAGCGCAAGCCCTCGATACAACATGCGCAGGCCGGCTTGAGCGACCGACATGTAGATGCCGTCTTCCAGAATGAAATCGGCCGAACCGCCGCCGATACCGAGATAGACGCCATCCCGCGCAATGGCGGGAATGAATGTCCGCGCTGCGGTGTAGTGACTGACGAGATCCGCACGCAGGAGCTGAGTCAGTTCGTCCGAATCCAATCGCAGCAGCGTGCCGGATTCGCGCTGGGAGTTGATGGCGACGACGACATGATCGATGCGCGGCATCGTTGCTTGCACGGTCCCCAGCAACGCTCCCGCAGCGCTATCGCTGGCCACCGATCCAGGCACGACGTCCAGCTGCGATTCGACGTTCAGTTCCGCTCGCAGCGAACGCAGGCGTTCGACGTTACGCGCAACTGCCGCAATGCGATGCCCGCGTTCGATCAGCACTCGCACGATGCCGCGCCCGACGTCGCCCGTAGCGCCGATCACCACCGTATTGGGCATTGGTTCTGTCTCCCGTGTTCACTGACTGCCTCGAACCGTTGCAGTGTATTCGTGATCTTGCGTTGCACGTAATCACACGCGAGGTGCTCGACAGACGGGTGCTGAGGTCACTCATGTGTTCAGTGCATGGAAAGAAGCCGCCGTGTGCGTTGACCGTTCGTGACCTTGTTAATAGCATCGGGCAGGCCAACCGCCGATGCCGGCAATCCCCTGAGCTACTGACAGGGCGCTCGCAACCCGGCCTGCTATTCCAATGATGAGAGGAGTGCCCTCATGAAGGTTATTGGTCGCGACGAAGTCGTCTGGTACGACGAATCGCATCTGGTGCGTCAGACGCCTGGCAAGGACCGCAAGTGGCAGGACAGCAATTGGCTGCACTGGTGGGACGACAAGAACAAGGTGGGCGGTGTGCATCGCATGGGTCACGAATACAACATCGAGGGCGGTCCAAAGGTCGCAGCGTGGTCGAATCTCATCACGCCGAAGGGCATTTACCGCCATGTCGTGTATCTGCCCCTGCGCGAGTCCGACAAGATGGCGAACGGCGGATGGGGAGGCGGTGATGACACCGCGCGCGTCGAGATCATCGACGGCATGAACGTGTGGACCATCGACGACAAGGAAGCAGGCGTTTCGGCGAAGTTGAACTTCCGGGACTACCACACACAGTTTCGTGGGTTCCCGGGCGCAGGGCGCACCGCGGAAGACATCGCTCCGCATCACATCGATGTAGGCGGCAGCGTCAAGGGCACGATCACGATGCAGGGCACGGCGTTCGAAGCCGATGGTTTCGGCGAGCGCGACCACGGCTGGGGCCATCGCGATCTGTACACCATGCTCTCGCACCGCTATGCAGCGGGCTGCTTCGGACCGGATCTCGTCTATAACTGCTGGATCATCCACAACGGCGTCAGCAACTCGATCGAGGGCTTCGGTTGGATCGTGCGGGACGACACGATCATCTTCGCCAAGGAATGCGACATCGTCGCGTACACCGAAGTCGACTCAGCGAGCACCCGCGGCGGCAAGCTGTCGATGAAGCTCGCGAACGGCGAGCTGTTCGAATCAGAGCTGACGGCCGTCGCGCCCGGCCTCATGAACTACTTCCACAACATGCCGAACAACAACACGCTGTGCCGCGTCGCGGCGGGCAATCGCCAGGGTACGGGCATGTTGGAAACCTCTATGAACTACCACCAGGGCAATCGTGTGCCCGATTTGATGGTGCATGGGATCACGAAGAACGGCTTCTACCCGGCTGCTGAGGTGAAGAAAGTCTTCATCCAACGCCGCACGTTGTGATCGAAGCGACCCGCCCGATCTTTCTTGAGGTTCTGAAGGTGATGCCGCCGCCGCGAAGCTGAATGCTTCGCGGCGGCTCGCGCTCAGTGCGTCTGAACCGGATGGAAGCGCACGCGCAGTTGATTGACGGCACGGAACACGAGATTGGGGGTGAACTCCGGTTCCTCCAGCACCTCGACGCGATCGAAGCGTTGCGTCAGCGCCGTGAAGAATTCGCTGAGCTGCAGCTTGGCAAGCAGATGGCCGATGCAGTGGTGCAGACCGGGCCCGAAGGTCAAAGCCGTGTCGTTCGGGCGGGAGAAATCGAGGACGTTCGGCTGCTGATAGACCTTCGTATCGCGATTGCCGCCGGCGATCATCAGCATAACGAGATCGCCCTGGCGGAGCTTGCGCCCGCGCCAATCGAAGTCCTGCATGGCAATGCGCGGTAAGGTCGTCGACATGGCGATGTAGCGCATCAGCTCGATGGCGAACTCGACACTCTTTTCGGGCTGTGCACGCCATTGTGCCCACGCCTGCGGGTGCCGCGACATGGCGCGAATGCCGAGCGTCAGCGAGTTGGCCGTCGTGTCGTGTCCCGCAACGATGATCAGAATGAGAGTCGCCAGCATCTCGTCCATGGTCAGGCGATCGCCACCTTCGACGGTGTTCAACATCTGCGTGATGAAGTCCGGTCCCGGTTCGGTGCGGCGTTTTTCGATCTCGGCACGGAACATGGTGAGCATGTCGGTCACCACGACTTCGAGCCCGTCGAGCCACTCCGGCTTCGGATTGAACGAGGTGAGCGCCGTGGTCACACCATCGGTCCAGCCCTTCAGACGCGCGAGGTACTCGGGGGGCATGCCCAACAGCCGCAGGATGACGGCGCCGGGCAACATGCGGGAAATGCCTTCGTGAAACTCCAACTCGCGCTCTTGCTTCGCGGTGTCGAGGAGCATGGACACGCGATCGTGCACGTAGGGGCGCACGCTTTCGACCAGCTTGCGATTGAATGCCTTCACCAGCAGCTTGCGCATGTGCGCGTGCTCCTCACCGTCGAGATTGGTGACCATCCTGGGCATGTAGCGCAGCGAATTGGGGATGCGCACGCGCATTTCTTCCGGCGGCATCACGCGGTATTGAGCCGTGGGTATGTGCGCACTGGAGAGCGGCAGCGTGCCGCTGAAGCCTTCCGTCACTTCGGCATGACCTGAAACGATCCAGCAGCTCGACTTGTCGCTCCAGAACAAAGGATCGTAATCGCGCAGCTGATTGAGCTCGGCCAGCAGCGCATCGCCCATGGGCGCGAGCGCGGCGAGATTGATGTCGTGTGCTTGGGCTTGCATGCCATGGCCTGCATGAAGAAAGGGCGGGGCGACGCTAGCACACGATGTGCAGGCTTGCTACGCTCGGGCGATCTGCCGGCGAATCGCGCGGAGCACCCCAATGATCAAAGTATTCCTGCTGCTGCGTCGCCGGCCCGAGCTCTCGCGCGAGGAGTTCCTGGAGCGTTGGGGTGTGCGCCATATGCAACTCGTGCATCGCACGGCGAGCGCCATGCGCATTCGACGCTATGTGCAGAATCATCCGCTGACGCATCCGCTGGGCGAGACATTGCGAGCGAGCCGCGGAGCACGTGCTGCCGACTACGACGGCATGGCGGAAGTCTGGTGGGAGTCGTTCGACGCATTGGCTGAGGTCGGTAACACGGCGGGCGAGATCGCTGCGACATTGTTCGCCGACGAGCAGAGCTTCCTCGACCTCCCACGGTGCGAAATGTGGTTCGCAACCGAGCACGTTTTCGAACCGCCGCTCGCAGACGATCAGAACCAGCCTCAGTAGACACGCCGAACACCGGATCGATACAGTTCCGGCCCACTCCATTTCGACCTGCGCTCGCACATCACGGGGGTTCTCATGCAGTTCAAGGCAGCCGTTCTACGCGAAGGCACTTCGCGTATGGCCATCGAAGAAGTGTCATTGCGCGATCTGCGTCCCGACGAAGTGCTCGTGCGCCTGGCTGCAACGGGCGTCTGTCATAGTGACGTCGCGGTGCGCGATGGTGAGTTCCCGCTGCCGCGTCCGATCATCATCGGCCACGAAGGCAGCGGCATCGTGGAGCGGGTCGGCTCCGCCATCAAGAAGGTGAAGGCAGGCGATCACGTCGTCCTCACGTACATGGCCTGCGGCGAATGTCCCACGTGCAAGTCGGCGGAACCGGCGTATTGCACCAACTTCCCGCCGATCAATCTCTCCGGGATGCGAGCCGACGGCACGTCTGCACTGGAGCAGAGCGGCAAACCGGTCGGCGGTCATTTCTTCGGTCAGTCGTCCTTCGCCACGTACTCCGTTGCCAACGCACTCAACGTCGTGAAGGTCAGAAACGACGCGCCCCTCGAGCTGCTCGGCCCTTTGGGCTGCGGTGTGCAGACCGGCGCGGGCTCCGTGATGAATGCGTTGCAGCCGCGGGCCGGTTCATCGCTCGTGGTGACGGGTGGCGGCGGCGTGGGATTGAGTGCGGCCATGGCGGCCATCGTCGAAGGCTGCAGCAAGGTGATCGTGGTCGAACCGAATGCAGGCCGCCGCGAAATTGCGAAGCAGATCGGTGCGACGCATGTCATCGATCCGATGAACACGCCAGACCTGGTTGCTCAGCTCGTGGAGATCACCGGCGGCGGCGTGGACTACGCTGTCGACACGTCCGGCAAGACTGCGGTCGTGCAACAACTGTTCAATGCGTTGGCCGTTCGCGGTTCGCTCGCGTGCGTTGCCTTCTATGGCATGGGCGCGGCGACCACGTTCGACATGTTGAACTTCACGCAGAAGGGATTGAAGGTGCGTGGCGTGACCGAAGGCGATGCCATCCCCGAGCAGTTCATTCCCAAGCTGGTCGACCTGGTGGTGGGGAAACGCTTCCCGCTCGAGCGGCTGGTCAAGTACTACGACCTCGCCTCGATCAATCAAGCCGTCGACGATCAGGCGTCGGGCGCGACGATCAAGCCCATCGTCCGCATGCAATGATCGCCTGGTGCCGCCAGTGTTTTGTGCTGGCGGCACGCTTCATCGCAGCGTGGCAGCGAACTGTAGTACCTGCTGTGCGAGCGATTGCTTGTCTGCCAGCGTCTGCATCAGCGTTCGCGTCGCAAGGGCGCGAACCGTCAGCTGAGCCATGCAATTCGCATCGGCTTCATCCACCACAAAGCCATCGATGAGTTCGTCGTAGTGACGAGCAACCGCCACGGCGGAGACATCGACGCCAAGCTCGCGCATGATCTTCGCCGTCGGTCCCTTTACGGCGTTGCCCGCAATGATAGGCGAGATCGCAATCACGGGAGCGGGTGAGTGCTGCAGCGCCGAGTGCCACTCTGGAATTGCGAGCAGTGGCTGGATGCTCAGATAAGGGTTCGAAGGGCAGATGATCACCGCGTCGAAGTGGCTTTCCGCAAGCTGCTGCAACACAGTGCCCGCGGCATGTGCCTGTTCCGCACGTTGATAGGAGATGCGCTGAACGATCGGCGCGCAGCGGCGCGCAACGAAGTAGTCCTGAAACCCCAAATTGCCCTGGTCGGCGTGCACGATCGTACGCACGGAGTCGTTGCTCATCGGCAGGACCACCGTACCCGCTATGCCGAACCGGCGGCTGAAGTCGTCGATGATCTCGTGCAAGCGCTCACCACTTCTCAGTCGCCGCGTGCGCTCCACGTGTGTGGCGAGATCCTTGTCGCCGAGCTGAAACCAGGTCGGGCCACCGACACGTTCCAATTCCGCCATGAAGTGCCAAGTCTCTTCGGCACGGCCCCAGCCCGTCTGCGGATTGGCGATCCCTGCGAGGGTGTAGAGCACGGTGTCCACATCGGGCGAAATGCAGAGCCCGAGATGCTCGAAGTCATCTCCGGTATTCGCTACCACCGTGAGATGGCCGGGCGGCAGCACGGTGTGCAATCCCAACGCGAGTTTCGCACCGCCGATGCCGCCGCAAAGTGCCAGCACGCGCAAGCTCACGTGAACAAATCCTCGCGCGTGGGGCGAATCAGACGTTGGCCGTCGCTCGGCGCAGCCTGCCACTGCAAACCACGAGCGAGCACCGCCGGAGTGCCTTCGGCACCTTCACCCATCGCGAGTGCGGCGCCGGCTGCAATTGCATCGGCGAATGCGACTTCCGTCATCTCCAGCACGCGCCCGTCGCGATCGCGCTCGCCGCGCCGATCGATGACCGCCGGCAGACCCGCCACTCCCAGGGCGATGTTGACGACGCCCGCGCGCCAGGGCCGACCGAAGCTGTCGCTGATGATGACGGCAAGCTGCGCGTTGAAACGCGCACTCAGCTCGCCCCGCAAGTGCTCTGCGGATACGTCGGGATCGCGTGGCAGCAGCAGCACGCGCTCATGTCCCGGCAGCGAACCGATGTTCGAACGATCGATGCCGGCATTTGCCATGACATACCCGAGCCGGTGACGCACGATCAGGACGTTGGGCGCCACGCGCACCACGGCAGTCGACTCGGACAACACCACTTCGATGAAGCGCGGATCTTTGCCGCAACGCTCGGCAAGCTCTCGTGCTCGTTGAGAGGGCGTTACGTCACCGAGCTCGACGTAGCGCCCTTCCGCCTTGGACACGATCTTCTGTGCGATGACGAGGACATCGGTGTCCTTGGGCACGAGCGCCTGTGCGTCGAGAGTGTCCGCCAACAGCGAGCACAGGTCCGTTCCTACGATGATCTCCGGGATTCCGGTCAGTGCGGTGAAACTGACGGCATGCACGGCGGCTGATTTGCTGTGTTGACCGAAGCGGCGGGGCATCTATATGACCACAGCCGCTCGGTGTGGTGCTTGAGGATGTCGGCAGGCGGAGCGGGGAGGAGAGCGCTATCGGCTCAATCTTCCGGCGCGATCGTGACCTTGATGCCATCGATCTCGTCGCTGAGCTGGATCTGGCATGACAGGCGGGAGTTATCTTTGCGATGCGAAGAGCCGTCGAGCAAGTCGTTTTCATCGCGGCTCACGGCCGGCAGCTTGCTCGCGAAAGACGGATCGATGTACACGTGGCACGTGGCGCAGGAGCAGCAGCCACCGCACAGCGCCATCAATTCGTCGAAGCCTCCGTCACGGATAGCCTCCATCAGAGATGAGCCCGAGGCGTGCTCCACAGTCGACTCAACACCCTCGCGATTGGTAACCAGGACTTTCGGCATTTGACAATTTCCCTCGAGCCGCCAGGCAGCCGACGCGCCAACCTGCAGCACTGCGTGCAACGGATATCGGAGTAGTAGTGAACCGGCCGCGGGCGGTACGTCACGCCCCAATGACTCATACGTCGAATGGCTCGGGCCGGCGCGGGCCGAAATTGTGGCAGTGCCCAGGCTATTTGAGAACTACCCAGCTCACATTCGGCCCGCTTTGCCGACGGTGACGACGATCTTGCCCGTGGCCTGGCGATCTGCCAGGCGCGCGATGCCGCGGGCGCCGTGTTCAAGCGGATAACGCTCGGAAATGTGCGGCCGGAGCACTTTCTGTCCGTGCAATCGCGCGATCTCCTGCCAGGCAGTCTGGAGCTGATTGGGGTCGCGTGC
This sequence comes from Steroidobacteraceae bacterium, assembly GCA_040513115.1. GTDB lineage: Bacteria > Pseudomonadota > Gammaproteobacteria > Steroidobacterales > Steroidobacteraceae > DATELY01. The sequence continues at coordinate 9,429 of JBEVDW010000210.1, forward strand.
GATCGCCGCACCCCAGAACACGCCCACGATCTGGCAGGCCTTGAGCAGGGGCAGATTGAGCGGCAGTTGGGGGATTCCTGCAGGAAAACCCACTACCAGGAAGCGCCCCCCAAAGGCGATGGCGCGCAAGGCAGGCTCGGAATAGGCGCCGCCGACTGCGTCGTAGATGACGTGAGCACCTTCGCCGCCGCATGCGGTCTTGAAGTCATCGGCAAGCTGCTTGGATCGATTTTTGTCGAACGGGCCGCTCGGATACACGATGCCGGCGTCGGCACCATGCTTGCGCGCCAGCGCCACTTTGTCGGCGGAAGAGGCGGCCGCGATCACTCTTGCGCCTGCGGCTTTGCCAAGCTCCACGGCTGCGAGCCCGACGCCGCCAGCCGCGCCTATGACGAGCAGCGTTTCGCCCCGTTGCAGATGTGCGCGGTCGTGCAGCGCATGGTACGACGTGCCGTACGTCGTCAACATGGCTGCCGCCTCATCCAGTGGAATGCTATCGGGCACGACGACACAACTCTTTTCGTCTACGACGACGTGCTCGGCCATACCACCGACACCGTTCGCCGCGAGCACCCGCGTTCCCATCTGCAAGCGCGTGACACCCGAACCCACTGCATCGACGATGCCTGCGACCTCCATCCCTGGCGCGAAGGGCCGCGGCGGCCGCATCTGATAGCGATCCTGGATGATGAGCACGTCGGGATAGTTGACGCCGCAGGCGGCAATCGCGATTCGCACCTGGCCCGCCCCCGGGATCGGGATGGGCAATTCGCCCAACGTCAACGTTTCAGGTCCGCCGACGACCGTGCTCAACAGGGCTTTCACTCGATGCACCTATATAGATGAGGATCAAGGCAAGGACGCAACCAGTCGCGGCACCTCGGCCAACGCACGCAGCGCATCGTTCAGATGCGTGCAGCCCGCCGTTTTGCGCAGCAGTCGACTCACTCGCGAGCGCAACTCTGTGAGTGGCGTACCGATCAATGGCTGGATGTTATTCACAGCGCTCGGGCATTCGGCGTAGGGCAGCGTGCGCGGATCCGCATTCACGGCAACCAATGTCATCGTCTTGGGGTCTGCGAGCGCGGTGAGGTGATACTCGTGCACAGCCATGCGACCGCCGTCCGGTGTCGTCGCGCTATCCTGAAACATCGAATCGACGCGAATGAGATCGTCCCTCCACACATCGATGCGTCGTGCGCGTCTCATTGCAATGCCATCGGATTGGATCATCGGATGCCAACCCTGAGGATCCTCAGGATGCGGCAGCGGGATGACTCGCGACGAATTCGCACGACGATACGTGCCGTCCGGCGACAAGAGCGCCGAGGAGCCGGGCCTGAAGCCGATACACACGCCTTCGAGGCGCTCGCGCAGCGCGACCATGTGTACACGTTGTTCCGGATCCTTTCGATCATCCGTCCATTGCGTCCACACCCAACCCGCGATGAGCGTGGCGCCAGCGAGATCATCCAATAGCAGATAGAGCGGAGTGCCCGCATTGCACTCTTCCGGCAGTCGCGCCTCGAGCGTCGTGCGCAGAAAGCCGCCAGCCTGTTCTCCCACGAGCACGCTTACATTGGCTCGAGGCGTGTCGGTTTCGATCCAATCGATGGCACGACGCGTAGTACCCGCACGCATCACATCCTCCGCAAGCACGACGGGCTTGCCGCCGGCCTGTGGCGTGTAAATATCGCGCGCACGTCCGATGAGATGCAACTGACCGCGACGGCCCTGAGGCCAGGTCATGTCGATGGACGCTGTACGCCGTATCGAATGCGGACGGCGCAGGGGTGAATGCCCCATCGGGCGTTGGGGCGGCGGGGGTAAGGGTTCGGGAGACTGGGCGCTCATCATCGGCACACAACACTTCGGATCGCAGCCAGCATAACTGATGCTGCGACCCGGGGTGGTCATCGACTGCGATGCGTGTGTTACCGACGCGTTGGCTTGATCACGCCGTCGGTCTCGAGCTTGCGGATCGCAGCGGCGTCGAACCCCCAGTCGGCCAGGATGGCGGCCGAATGCTCTCCGGGCTTGGGTGGCGGGCCCTGCACTTGCGCCGGCGTGGCCGAAAACTTGGGAACCGGTGCAGGCTGCACGACACCGCTGACGTTGACGAAAGCAGCGCGTGCCACGTTGTGCGGATGCCGAGGGGCTTCGGAAAACTTCAGTACGGGCGCAAAGCACACGTTGCTGCCTTCCATGACATCGCACCAGTGCTGCCGCGGCTTCGAGAGAAAGATCTTGCTCAATTCAGCACGCATCTCGGCCCAAACC
>JBEVDW010000211.1:0-6003 GCA_040513115.1 Steroidobacteraceae bacterium
CCGGACAATCTGGCGTGAACGTAGTCCGTCCACTGGGCTTCCTGGCTGTCGCCGTAACCCGTCTGACCGTTGCACGTCCACTTCACCAGCGCGATGAAGATGCTGACGTTCGACCAATATCCACACGGACTCGAGGCTTCGATCTGACCCGTGAAACTGAAGCGCTGCCCCTTCTCATCGACCACCTCGAGCTCATGGGACACCGGACGCAACGTCACTGGATCTCGCCGCGTGAGCTTGGACGCCTCCACGACACGCGTGTACGTTCCTTTCTGATAGATCCAACCGCCTTTGAGCGCCTGACTGGCTGGAATGTCATAGATGCCCTGCCAGTCGGGAGACCGCGTGGGATCGTCGGTGCAGGAGCAGTTGAAGGCAAAGTCATCCGAGAAAACACCGGTCAACCACGCCACTGGGGGAAACGGGACCGGCGCCTCGGAACGCGCCTCCGCCCACGAGCGATCGCGAACGTTCACGCCATCGACCTTGTACGTCTTGCCGCGCAATGTGAGCGAGCCCGTCGTGCGCATGGGCTGCTCGAAATGCTTGCGGTTCGGCAGCATCGCAGGCGGGGCGATGGCCGTGCAGTGGATGTCGAAAGCGTTCTGCCGTGCCTTGTCTTCGTACCGCAAACGCACCTGCTTGAACGGATCGATGACATCGACCTGATAGCTGCTGGGAATGCGGTAGTGATCGATGTTCTCGCCGATCACCTTGTCGCTCATGAACAGACGCAGATCGTACAGCTCGCACGCCAGGTGATGATTCTTGATGCCCTGCCACACCATGGCGCCGCCCGTGAAGGTATTCAGCCGCGGGTGATGCCAGAAATACGTCAACGCGTGGATGCGCTCCTCCGGCACGTTGAAGCCGAAGTATTGCGTCTCGGTCAACGCTTCGTCGGTGATCTGCGCGTTCATCTGCGGATGCAGCAACTCGTCTTCCGGACCGTAGCTGCCGAATCCGAGACCGGCGTTGTGCAGAAAGAAACTGGAATTCTCCGACATGACCACCCTCCGCATGATTTCCGTGAATTGCGCGAGCCGTTAGGTCGGGCACGCACCCCCGTATTGATGCTCGTCACACTGCCCTTCGGTTGGTGAAACCACCCTCCAGACGATACCGCTCGATAAAGCCGTTGCTCAGGACTGGAAAATAGCCCAGACCGCGCGGTCCGCCGTTGACGGACAACGTACAGGGCACTTCGCGATGCCAGGGACGAATCGTGCGCCCGTCGGGCAGCACGACGTTCTCGACATGCGACACGTCGTAGACATCGCGCTCGACTCTTTCGCCGCGGTACAGACCCAGCCCACGCTCATCGTCGAAGCCCGCGTCGTACCCTGTCCCTTTGTAGCACGTGGCTGGCACCAGCGCGGTGATGTCCAATTGCACGACTTCGCCGTTGGTCAACTTGGCATTGATGCGTCCGCCCGTACACGCGCGAGTGCCCGGCGCGAACTCCAGGTCGTGGGTCAGTCCTGACAGCGCAACCGGATGCGCATCACGACGCTTGTTGCGGATCTCTCCATCCTGATAGAGCACTCGACCGCTGCCGTCCTCCTGGAGCTGGATATACCCTTCCCACCCCTCGACATCGAAGAACAGATAAACGGCGAGCAACGCCGATGAGGCACCGCTGACTTCGTCACGAAAGCTGTCGCCATCCGACGTGACGGGATCGTAGCCGCCTTGATTGGGACGCACGCCCCAGGAGTGATCGCGTGCGCCGAACCATCGATCGACGATGGTCCTTTCACCGTTCAACTCAAACCAGCCATTCACGAATCCGTGCTGATCGAAGCGTACGTAGTCTTGCGTGAGGCGACCGTCCACACGTCGAACGTGCGGCAGCTCCATGCGCGGTGCAGCAGTGCCGGTGAACGTCAATTCCGCGCGAGTCGAGTGCTCGCTGCCGGCGTCGACGACGATCCTCAGCTGTTCCAACGGCCGCACGATTTCCAGTTTCAGCGGCCCCACGCGTAACGCATCGGGGCTAGACAAGAAGGGACGCGACACACGCAGGTTGTGCTGCTTGCGGTCCTTGAGAACGACGAAGTAGCCATCGGCGACATTCATGTTCTTGTAGTTGGCCATCCCCATCAGGAAGCGCGTGCCGTCCGCCCGATGACCGCCGAGCCACATGCGATCGAAGAACCGATGATCGCTGACCGTCGTGAGGGCGAATGGCACTGCCGCTTGATGCAAGAGCGTTTCATCGAGAGCCGTCAACATGAGTTGTATCCTCGTGCGATTACGAGTGACGTTGGCGCGTGGAGCACTAGGGCTGCTCAGGCGGTCGCGTGATCGCGCGGGCAACCTCGCCGAGGAAGTGCCGGCCATAGCGCAACCCGCCGACCAGACAGTTGAGCTCGGGCTGTGGTGAGGCAATGAAGCCCTTCATCCCCTTGCTCGTGTTCATGACGTGCCGCACGGAGTAGAACACGCTATAGAAGTCAGCATGCAGGTCGGAAAACTTGGGCCCGCCATGCTCATGGTAGTGCTGCAGGAACTCAGCCCAGGGCATGATCTGATCGATCCACATGCGAGCGTAGACGAGATCCTCGACCGGCTCTCCCAGGTGGGCGAATTCCCAATCGAGCATCGCACCGATCTCGGCGCCGTTCATCAGCAGATTGTGCAATCCCGCGTCGCCGTGAACGAGTCGCAAGTGTCCCTCGAACGTCGGAACATGCGCCCGCATCCATGCGAAGGCGCTGGTGATCGTGGGCGATGGCGTCAACTGATGAGCCTGCCACGCACGCTCGAGCCGATCGATGCTGTATTCGAAATAGCCCGATGGAGCAACGTCGATGCGCAGCGCTGATTGTGGCTCCAGTCTGTCGACATCGAGGCTATGCAGCTGTGCCAGCACTCGCGCGAGGCCGCATGCAGCTTCCCTCTGGGCAGCGCCGACTTGCATGCTGACCGTGTTCGGAACCGGCGCACCCGGCATCTTCCTGCTGACGAAGAATGGAAAACCCAGCGTTGTTGAATCCTCTTCGAGCAGCAACGGCGGCGGTACCGGCATGCCGAGCCGCGTCAGATCGCGCAACATGCTGAACTCGCCCGCTGCTGTCGAATCTACTGAGCCGTAGGGGTTGTCCCTGCGGATGGCGAGTCCTTGCTGCCCTCCTCGCCAGCTGCACTCCACGAGGTAGGTATCCTTGGAAAACCCTCCCAGGACGCGCACACAGTGAGTGACGCGGAGCGCTTCACGATCGGGCCAGGCACGTGCAAGGTAGCGCTCGACTTTCTCGGCCGTGACGGCATACCGCTCGGGGTCGGCAAACACACGGTGCTGCTGGGCAGCCTCGTGTCCCGTTTCCGCTTGAATGCATGCGAGCTCCGCGGCGATGGCGCGGTTGCAGATGGAGTCGCTGAGCTCACCAGTCGTGGCGCAGGCCGCGCTGGCGCGTTGAGCGATGAGAGGTTCCAACGCATGACTCAGTGCGGTGTCGAGGTCCGCGAGCTGTTCGGATGACTCCGCCCGTGGACACGGATCGACTGTGCCGCCGAGTGCACTCAACACGTCGCACAGCTCGGCCGTCTTACGGTGTAACAACTCGGGCATGATCGTGCTGCGCGTCATCAGATGGCGCAGGACTTCATCGATGAACGTTGCGATCGTGCGCGCGCGGTCCGAGGACAACTCGGGCATCAAAGTGAACGCGACTTCGCGTCGCACGGCATTCAGAATCGTGTAGGTATCGGGCTGCGGACCCGTTGTCGTACGACAGTCCATCAGTGAGTCTGTTTCAACAGAAGATGTTGTCATGCGTACCGCTGCCTTCTCGCCCGAGAGCGATACTACAAAGGCAGATGCTCGTTGGCACGCAGGGCCTCTTCCGCGGCCTGCATGAGCGCGAGGGGGCTGCTTGATCAACGCAGTACGGTTACCGCACTGGGTCCGCGCCTGACGGCAGCAGGAGCAGACTCAGCTCGCCAATTCCGCTCTTTAGCGTTTCTTCCTTGATGCCGTCAGGGCAAACGCCGCCTCAACAAGAGGTCTTGCCCACTCGGGCGTTCGCTTCAAAGCGTTGAGATCGCGCGGCGACGGCTGCCGTACAAACTCGTTCGACGGGCCGCACCCTTCGCCCGCCTGTAGACCGCGCAGTACTGCCTGGGGCTGAGCAAGAGGCCATCAACGCGCTGGCTGCGTCCGCTGCCCTGCCCGATCTGTGCTCCACCCCACTTCAATCAGTCCGATGCCCGTCTCACCCGTTTCCTTGAGCGTCAGTGGCACGAAGTTCTCGACGATGTCGTAGACAAAAGGAGTTGCACCCGGCTTCTCCGTCTGTAAAGGCACGTGGGCAAATCGCTTGCTCAGGTCGCCCGAGATGGTGAATCGTTGGTTGTAGATATCTGACAGCTGAAACTCAACCGTCGCGGGCAAACCACCTGGCCCGTCGCCCTTCCCCCGAATGTCGACCAGCCTCAGTGGGCGAAGCCCGCCGGATTGGTCATGTACGTACCCCGTGTTACCTGGCGATTCCGGCCGCAGAACGCCGGTGACGGACATCGCACCGAACACGTGATTCGGAAAGTGCAGTCCCGTCCAGAAGTGCTTGAGTGTCATGTTGTCGCAACGCACGCTGCGCGAGTGGTCACGGTAGCCCAGCCCGTCAACATGAATCGTCTTACCAGCGGAGATGCCCTTCTTCACGGATAGCGTGCCGCGGGTGAGCATGCCCTGCTGCTGGTGAACGTACTGCTGGCGCGTGGAAAAGTTCACGATCTCCTGAACCGTTACTTTGTCTGGGTTCGCAAAATCGTATTCTTGAAAATCGAACAATGGCGTACGTTTGAGAAAGCTGATCTCCATGTCGACGTCTTCGTAGTGCAGACGTACGTCGATTTGCTCGTGTGCTTTAACGAAGCTCACAGCGAACTTGCCATCGCCGAGTTCCTCGGCGAAGCCGAAGTTTTCGGGGAAAGCTATCTCGCTTCCATACTTCAAGAGTTCCCCCTTGACGCTGAGATGGCACGCGAATCGGATGCGCTCAAACCCCGGCTCACTGACGACGTGAATGGCGCCAAATACCCCACTCTTCTCGTCCATAATCAGGAAAAACCAGTTCTCCTTGTAGCGTAGGTAGGCAATCGGCGGCACCGGATGCGGCCTATCGTCATGGATGACACTCATTTTCGACTCCTCGATGTGCATTTGACCCCGAGAATATTCTTGCACCATCGACCGAGCAATCCTCGACGATTGACTCTCGAAGTCGAGATCTCATGCAAAGCGCTTGACCGGCTCGGAGGACGTCAGCGACAGACGAGACCGTGCTCGCCCGTTTGTTCCAGCAAATGGTTTGCCACATATAGCTCTTCCACAAGACCGAAGTGTGGAAGGTTCTTGCTACTTACTCCAAAGTTGCAGCCAGCCGAGTCTGAACGCGATGTCCCACGTTGGTTCGCGAATGGCAGGGGCGTCGATTGTTAGATCCCCCTCAGATGCGGCGGTTTGCAAGCGCGTCAATGCATGGCAGCACTGTGCTCCTCAGATTTCGGCAACATTGATTTGAAGGCCAGGCAATTCGCGGTCAACTTGCAGCACGGTATCAACCCGCCTAGATTGAGCGTCGAAACTCTTGTTGGGGGTGAGCAATGAAAGCTTCGATCAGAGCAAAAAACCAAATATTCGGGATCTGGTGTGGTCCTGCCTATGTTGTGGGGGTCATTGTCGGATGGGCGCTGATCGCAGGTTTCATACCGCCTCATCTTCCAAGCGCTGGCGCTGAAGCCATCGCAAATGCAATTGGATCGGATTACGCGCAGATCCGCGTCGGAATGCTGGTGCTGATGTTCGCCGCCATGATCGTGATCCCATTCACCGCAATCGTGTGCCGCTTCGTAACGCAGATAGAAGGTGAAGCGGGTTTGCTCACGTATTCCATTCTGATGGGTGGGCTCTCGACTGCGATTTTGACGTTCTACCCGGCAATCTGGTGGTTAGTGGCGGCATTCAGACCGGATCGGCTGGCGGATGTGACGCTGGCT
>JBEVDW010000212.1:0-2991 GCA_040513115.1 Steroidobacteraceae bacterium
GCGGTGGAAGACTGCCATCGATGCAGATCGTTGGACAGACGACGTACAGATCGATGAGATAGAGCAGATCCACCAAGTCGTCGAGGCTCAATGGCGCGCTCGCGGCTTGCCCCAGTCGCCGCCGCTTGAAGTGCCCGGTGACGGTGTTGACCACTCGTTGATTGACCAGAACCGAGCCGTCGAACCTGCTCATGGCGGGACTAACCTCCAAACGTCCGAACGATCGACGCGGCCCTGATCATGTGAGGAGCTACCATGTCGCCTTGATGAATGACACGCTCTTGCGCTTCGTCAACCTCGATTTGTTCCGCGAGGGCCAGGTAACGCGCCACATACGCCTCGATATCCTCGGCTGACAAACCGGCCTTCGGGTACTGCAGCGTGCGCAGGAATTCATCGGTGGTGGTCCCGCTGACGATCGGCGTAGCGATGCGGGAGCGAAAATAATCGGCCAGCCAGGCCAGGCTGCGACCGAACAGCAGCCCTCCTGAACGCTCATTCTAGGGAAGCTCTGAATTTCCAGGTTTTTCAAACGCCGTGATGTCGCGAAACAGCGGTAAGGCATGGAAACACTCACGCCCGAGCGATCGCGAGGCGGCTTTTGCTGGTTCTCGCCTTGCTTTTCATGGCTGTTCTGCGTTTCATGGGCGCATCTCTCCTACGTCGCCAACAAGCGGTATCGCACGCGGTAGAGATTGGCCAGACCGAAGAGCACGGTCATCTGCGCGAGGTTCTTCGCGATGCCCCGGTAACGCACCTTCGCATGCCCCCACAATTGCTTGACCACCAGGTAGGGATGCTCAACGATGGCACGAACCCGGGACAAGCGCCGGTTGCGCGCCCTCTGCCTCACAGTCAGCGGGTGATGCTTGCTGCCGCGTTCGTTGACGTTGAACTCAAGGCCGCAGGCCTCGGCACGCGCTTTCAGTTCCTTGGAGTGATAGGCTGAGTCACCATGCACGCGCTCTTCGCCTCCGTGCAGCAACTCCCCAAACACGTTCACATCAGCGACATTGGCACTGGTCGCTCGCACCGTATGCACCAACCCGAAACCGTCGTCCACGCCGGTGTGCATCTTCATTCCGAAATACCACTGCTTGCCCTTCCTCGTCTGATGCATCTGGGGATCGCGTTTCTTCTCGGCGTTCTTCGTCGAGGAAGGCGCGTTGATGATCGTCGCGTCCACGATCGTGCCCTTGCCCACGAACAAGCCACGCTCCGAGAGGTGAGCGTTGATCTCGGTGAGCACCCGCTCGGTCAACTTGTGCCGTTCCAGCAGCCGACGGAAGTTCAGAATCGAGGTCTCGTCCGGGATCACGTCGTCATCGGCGCGCACCCCCGCGAACTGGCGCATCGTGATCGAGTCGTAGAGCGCTTCCTCTGCCCCGGGGTCCGACAGGTTGTACCACTGCTGCAGGCAGTAGATGCGAAACATCCGCTCCAGCGGCAGCGGCGGGCGACCGCCTTTGTCGCTGCCCTTCGGATAATGCGGCTCGATCAGCGCCAGAAGACGAGACCACGGCACGACTTGTTCCATCTCGCCCAGGAATACTTCCCGCCGCGTCTTCTTGCCTTTGTCAAAGTAGCCCGTCATCGAGAGCGAATTCTGTTTCATCTTCCGTCTCCTCATGCCCATCGTTGCTCAACGTACAGCAACATCATTAGGATGACAGGAAGAATAGGTTTTTCAGAGTTTCCCTAGAGCGTGTTATGCACTTGCAAACATCGGGACGATCCGATGAAGCATGAGGCAGGCGAAGGCGAGGTAGTGGAAGCCGGCCAAGGTTTCGGACAGCCGTTCGTAGTCTCGAGCCAAGCGGCGGAAGCGTGCCGCCCACGCGAAGCTGCGCTCGACCACCCATCGACGCGGCAGCAGCACAAAGCCACGCTTAGCCTCAGTGTGCTTGACCACTTCCAACTGGATGCCGTGCTTTTGCGCTGCCTCGGAAGCCGCTTCTCCGGTATAGCCCTGATCCACATACGCCAACTCCACGCTCTGGCCGGTGATCTCCTGCACGGCCTTGGCCAGCTTCTCCACCTGCTCTCGATCCTGCTCGTTGGCCGGGGTTACGTGCAGCCTCAGCAACTGGCCCAGGGTGTCCACCGCAGCATGCACCTTGGAGCCCTTGCGCCGCTTCGCTCCGTCATAACCGGCGCGCGCGCCGGACTCCGGCGTCGATTGCAGCGTGCGGCTGTCCACTACCATGGCGCTGGGCTGCCCTTCGCGCCCCACACACTCGCGCAGCAGAACGCGCAGATCGTGCACCATCGACTCGAAGCACCCGGCCCGCAGCCAGCGCTGGGTCTGCTGAAACACCGCGTGCCACGGCGGGAAATCGTGCGGCATCATGCGCCATGGTGCCCCGCTGCGTACCACCCAGCGCAGACCATTGAACACCGTGCGCAGGTCGTAATCGCGCTGCTCGGCATCCAGGCGACATAAGGTCAGGTAGGGCACTACAAATGACCATTCTTCATCGCTTACATCGCTCGGATACGGTTTTGGCTCTCGTGGGGACTCTTTCATCCCCACTATGTGCCAGATTACGCCTCAGAGTACAAGCGAAAGTTCATAACAGGCTCTAGAGCCTGCCGGTCCGAGCCGAGAAGGTTTTGGAAACTCGCAGGAGCTTGCCATGACCGGAACCACTTGGATCGTTCTCGAAGCATGTTGCGGACTATCTCGAGACCGCACGCACTCAGAACCGCTATGACCGAATCTACCTCGTTGCGGCTCCCAAATTTCTAGGTCGGCTTCGGGAAGACGTCAGCGTGAGCGTGCGAAAGCTGAGGAGCTCGACAAGGATATCTCGTGGTTCAACGCGCGGGATATCGAGCGCTATCTGGACAAAGCCGTTACAGGCTGAACATTTGCCGATAATCCAAAGGGTTGCTTGCCAAATGCGTGTCGCGGACGGTCGATGGATTATCGATTGGAGATTCTATGGCAAACGAGGACATAGCCGTAGCCGTCAACCGGAGAGGGCCAAT
>JBEVDW010000213.1:0-4413 GCA_040513115.1 Steroidobacteraceae bacterium
TGAGCCAGTCGACCATCCTGTCATGCAGACGACGGCCATAGCCACGGCCTTCGCTCCGGGGATCGACGAACAGCGCCCAGATGTTTCCATCGCGTGCGTTGCCGATCGCAAAGGCCACGATCTCGTCATCCACGGCGATCACCCAGCCGCGTCCTGTGATCTCGATAGAGTGCTGGACCTCCACGTCCGAGATAACGCGTGAACTCAGGCGGTTCTCCCTCACTGCATGGCGCACGCGCTGGATCCCGGCGATGTCGGCGCGGGTCGCCTGACGGAGCACAGCCGATCCGCTCATGCCATGCCGGCGCCGTCGGCCTGGCGGACCGGGATTCCGGTCGGCTCGAAGTCCTCCAGGCAATGGACATTGATACCGAAGTAATCCGGAGTCACGCGCTTGCGATGGAACGGATAGATGCCACACACCTTGCAGAAGTAATGGCGCGCGGTGCCGGTATGGAAGCGATACTCGGTCAGCGATTCCGCCCCAGCACGCAGCGTGAAGCGGCTCTCGTGCACCTTCACCATCAGCGCATTCCTGCGACGACAGATCGAACAGTCGCACATCGTCAGTTCGGGAAAGTCAGTTTCAACTTCGAACTGGACAGCGCCGCAGTGACACGTGCCGTGGTACTTGCGCATCGGTCGGGTGTCCATCAACCAAAATCCGCACTGCCCTCGTAGGGCCGGGTCATGACTTCGAGCAGGTGCCTGTCCGGGTCGTCGAAATAGAAGCCGCGGCCCCCGTTGTGTCGATAGGTCTCGCCGGGGCGCTGCTTCCCCGGGTCGGCCCAATACGGCAGGCCCCGCTCACGCACGCGGGCGAACACCTGGTCGAATCGGCTCTCATCGACCAGGAAAGCATAGTGCTGCGAGGCAATCTCACTCTCGTAGTTGTAGAAGTCGAGAGAGACGCGGTTGTCGAGTGCCACGACGAGCATCGGCCCGAAAGGTTTCGGCGCCGCCAGTCCCAGCAGTTCGACCACGAAGGCCGACGACTTTTGCTTGTCGCGGCACCAGACGATCGTGTGATTCAGTTGCACGCTCATGACGTCCCCGGCGCTCTTGCTGCCAACTGGCAGCCTAAATAGCGCGCGGGAAGCCGTCCACCGCTGGCGATCTGCGGGCGGCTCTTGCCATTTCGTTCAGTACTGTATACATTAACAGTAACACTGCAACTGTGGAGAGGTCTGATGGCCCTGCCTTCGCCTGTATCACCGCTGCTCACTCCGCGCCAGTCGGAGATCCTCGACTTCATCCGCCGGGCGCTGACCGAAAGCGGCGCTCCGCCAACGCGCGACGAAATCGCGCGTGCCTTCGGATTCCGTTCACTCAACGCTGCCGAACAGCACCTGCAGGCGCTCGCAAAAAAAGGGCTGATCGAACTCGTCGCCGGCACTTCGCGCGGCATCCGCCTGAAAGACAGCGTGCGCGAACTGATGGCTGCCGCGCAGGAAGTCGGGCTGCCGCTAGTCGGCAAGGTGGCCGCCGGCAGCCCGTTGCTAGCGCAGGAAAACGTGCTGGCTCGCCCCGCGGTCGATCCCGACACTTTCAAGCCGCGCGCCGATTACCTGCTCGAGGTGCGCGGCATGAGCATGCGCGATGCCGGCATCCTGGAAGGCGACTGGCTGGCGGTCCACAAGCGCTCGCAGGCGCAATCCGGGCAGATCGTCGTCGCTCGCCTTGGGGACGAGGTCACGGTCAAGCGGCTGAAGCTGCGCGGTGCGCGCGCCGAGCTGATCGCCGAGAACCCGGACTTCGCGCCCATCGTGGTCGATCTGAAGCGCGAGCCGTTCGCGATCGAAGGCATTGCCGTGGGCGTGATCCGTCCCGCGCTGTAGCCCGTCTTACCCATTGTTACGAGACGACGCGCATGCGTGCGCTCACGGATCTGCTTTCCCTGTTGCACACCGCCGGTGGGGCTCCGCTGTGGCGCGCCGACGAGCGACCAGCCGATGAGGTCTGTGGACCAACGCTCGCCAGCGGTTTTGCCGCGCTCGACCGCGAATTGCCGGGCGGCGGCTGGCCGCAGGGGCAACTGATCGAACTGCTGACCGACGACGCCGGCATCGGCGAGCTCTCACTGCTGGCGCCTGCGCTGGCACAACTGTCACAGGTGCGGCGCTGCACGGTGTGGGTACTGCCGGCCGACGCGGCGCATGCCGCAGGCTCTGCGGCGCCCGATCAGACAATGCCTTACGCACCGGCGCTCGCCGCGGCTGGAATCGATCTTGCGCGCACCATTTTCGTCAAGCCGGCCACGCCACGCGAAAACCTGTGGGCGATCGAGCAGTCGCTGCGCGCACGCCATCTGGGCGCGGTGATCGGCTGGCTGCCCCCAGGCGGCGGTGGGGACAGTGATTTTCGCGCGCTGCGCCGGCTGCATCTGCTGGCGCAACGCCACCAGGCGCTGGCGTTCGTGTTGCGCTCGATGCGCCACGCGCAGGCGCCCTCGCCCGCGGTGCTGCGGCTGCAACTGGCTAGCGATGGCGCACAGCTCGCTATTACGCTGCTGAAGCGGCGCGGTCGTCCGTTGCTCGAACCGATAACGCTCGCGCTGCGGCCGGCACACTGGAACAACGCACAGGTTCCAGCCGAAGACGTCGTGCTCAATGTGCAGCCGGCATCGAGAACCGCGCTGCTCGCCGCACGCTCTCTGCAAGCGCTACTAGATCACTAACCGGCTCTTGGATCACTAACGCGCGGAGTCACGCCCTGCCGCGATGCGCGGCGATTTGCCAGGTGTTTCCCCATCGATCCTTCACCATGCAACGGTGATCACCATCGGGTACGTCGCGTGGCTCTTCTAGTGAATGTGCACCGGCATCGAGCGCCCGTCGATACGTCGCGTCCACGTCGCCGACGTAGACGTAGAGAAAGGCAGTCATCGGGTCACGAACACCAGCGTCGCTGACCATGACTACCGAGTCGCCGATTCTGACGACCGAGCGAGCATCCTTTCGATATTCCCCCTTGGCTCCAAACACCTGCCCGAGGAACTCGACGAGCTGTTGCGCGTCATGGGCCACGAGACGCGGACTCACCGTGTGCCAGCCCACAGGCACCGCATCGGTAGCGCTGATCGGGTTGTCCATTGGTGATCACACGGCGCGCGTGTCCGCCACCAAATCGACCGGAACACCTGCGCGGACCGTGTTGTGGACTTCTGCCACGGCATCGGTTGCACGCAATAGCCGGGTGATCTCCGAGTCCGGAGCCGAGGAATTCACTTTGGCTCGGTAGCGGATGTGGGTCGCAGCGAGACCGACGCCCGGAAACTCGGCAACAGCCTCGACTTCGACGCCGTTGATCGGAATTCCCATTCGCTCGGCTTCGCGATACAGATCGTTGCAATAGCACGTCGCCAAGGCGAGCATCAGAAATTCGCCGCCGTTGACGCTCGAGCCTCGACCGGCGGGCTTGGCAGGCACCGCGAGCGATCGGCTCGATCCACCCGTGCGCACTTCCACCTCATGGCCAGTCGTCGTGTTCCTGCAGATGGCAGCGATTTCCATGCTGGTGCCTCCTAACGTTTCTCTGGCGGAATATTCCCGATCAGCGCCGAGAACACTGCGTGGAGAGCAGGATCTACGGGCTTGTGCCTGATCGTGGTGCTTGCCGGATCCTTGCCGAGATAGTTGCCGCCCTTCCAGTTCATGGACGGCCTGATCGGCCTCGGAACGAATCCGCCGCCGCAATTCGGACAGACGTTGCCTAGGACCTGCTCGACACAGACAACGCAGAACGTGCACTCATAGGAGCAAATGCGAGCTGCGAGCGAATCCGGTGCCAGCAGCCTGTTGCAGTGTTCGCAGGTCGGGCGCAGTTCGAGCATGTTGTTGCCTCCGGCGGCTAGCACAGCATCAGACGAAACTGATCCTTTGGTGAGGGATTGCCTGGAAGGCTAGGCGGATGGGTCCGGTCCGCTGTGGCTGTCCCGCGGGTAGTGAGTAAGCGTCGAATCCGACGCGGCCCACGCAACTTTCTGCGAATGCCAAATCTCGTGGGTCGGAGGGAAACGCTGCGGTTCATCGAGCGTCGCGGTGGTGAGCTCGATCGAGTCGGGG
The DNA here is from genome assembly GCA_040513115.1 of Steroidobacteraceae bacterium. GTDB lineage: Bacteria > Pseudomonadota > Gammaproteobacteria > Steroidobacterales > Steroidobacteraceae > DATELY01. The sequence goes on from JBEVDW010000213.1 coordinate 4,065, forward strand.
TCGTCAACGTGCTGGTACGCGACCGGCGTCCCGCACCGGGCGCAAGAGCTCCTGACGACCTCCGGCGACGAACGAAACGCGACAAGTTGTCCGCCAAGCAGGACGTACTGATTCATGGCAACGACAAACCATGCGACTGCAGGAGCTCCGCTGGCAAGTCGGCAGCTTCGACAGAAGCAAATGCTGCTGGAGCGTGGTGCGCCGGTGATCCGATATCGAACCGCTCCACACAGGCATCCACCCTCGGAGACGATCGGCGACATACCTAAGCTTCCCAGTACTCGCCAGCCTGTGGATGGCGAAATACCAGAGAAGCCCCTCAGGATCGAGCACGATGTAGCGTCTTGAA
>JBEVDW010000214.1:0-3866 GCA_040513115.1 Steroidobacteraceae bacterium
GAAGGGCACGAAAGTCGCGGCCGTCGTGATGGTTGCGGATGAATCGATGCGACGCGCCGGCGAAGATGCGCTCGCTCGCGAGTTATCGCTGCGCGGAGCTCAAGGAATCCCCATGTACACCCTCCTGCCCGCCGCTGATCGGGACGAAGCGAAGGCGCGAGTGGCAGCCGAGAATGCCGGCGTGGTCGGCGTGGTCGTGATGCGTCCGGTGCGCGTCGGCAAGGAAGTTTCATCAACTCCGGTGACCTACTCGGGCCCAATGTACGGCGGCTTCTGGGGAGGTTATTTCGGCCACGGCTGGGGGTTCTCCCGGGGCAGGAGGCGGGGTATCCGGCGGTGAGATTCGCACCGACACGATCCTCACCGTCGAGACGCTCGTATACGCGCTGCGCGAGAACAAGCTCCTCTGGGGCGGACAGAGCAAGACCACGAATCCCAGGAACGTGAGCCGCGTGATCGAAGACACCGCCAAGAAAGTAGCGAGCGAACTCGAGCACATCGGGCTGATGGCGCGCAGTGACTGAACCCCACTGACATCGTGTTGAAGGAGTGAGATTCTCGAACAGGTCGACGCATGACAATCACGCATCCATAACGCGCGCGGCGAAATCCACCAAACGGTGACGTTTCGCTGACCACTCCGCTATGGGGCATTGCTAACGTGTGTCGCATGACATCTCGACGAACGGTTGGCGCATCCGCAGCGCACTCATGGCCAGCGGTGACATCGAAAGCGCTCGCTGGCAAGGTGCCGCAGCGCGTGGCGATGGCTAGTGTTGCCCGATTGCGGTCCAGGGTCACCGGCTCGCAGCACGCAGCCTTGACCGAGAGGCAAGCGATGAACGTTAAAGCCCCCAAGACCAAAGCCAAAGGCAAAAACCAGAGCGTGCCAAGCGCCGCCAAGCTTGGCCGCAAGGAGTACGAGAACGAGCTCGCGCGTCTGCACGCGGAGCTCGTACAAGTCCAGCATTGGGTGCAGCGCACGGGCGCAAAGATCTGCATCGTGTTCGAGGGTCGCGATGGCGCAGGCAAGGGCGGCACCATCAAGGCAATCACAGCGCGTGTGAGCCCGCGCGTGTTCCGCGTCGTCGCGCTGCCAGCCCCGACCGAGCGCGAGAAGAGCCAGATGTACGCGCAGCGCTACATTCCTTACCTGCCGGCCGCCGGCGAGATCGTGATGTTCGATCGCAGCTGGTACAACCGCGCCGGAGTGGAGCGCGTGATGGGCTTTTGCACGGAGGAAGACGCGCAGGAGTTCCTCGAGGCCGTACCGCTCGTCGAGAGAGCGGTGGTCGACTCAGGCGTATTGCTGCTCAAGTACTGGCTCGAGGTGAGCCCCGAAGAGCAGACGCGCCGTTTGCAGGAACGTATCGACGATCCACGCAAGATCTGGAAGCTCTCGCCGATGGATCTGAAATCCTATAGCCGCTGGTACGACTACTCGCGGGCGCGTGACGAGGTGTTCGCAGCCACCGATCTCGAGTTCGCGCCGTGGTATGTGGCGCGATCGGACGACAAGAGACGCGCCCAGCTGAACATCATCAAGCACCTGCTGAGCAAGATCCCCTACGAGCGCATGAAGCCGGAGAAGATCAAGCTGCCAGAACGCCAGAAACGGCGTGGCTACCAGGAGCCAGAGCATCCCCTCAGATATGTTCAGGAGTGGTTCTGAGGCGCTATTTCTTACGAGTCCGTCCAGTCAGCTCACATCAGAGATAGTCGGGGTATCTCTCGACCAGTCGCTCCGCCAGGTTGATCAGCTCTTCAGGCGGCCACTCGCATTCGAGTTCCGAGTTGCGGGTGATGAGTTTCGGGTAGCGCACCAGAGTCTGCGCCAGACGTTCGGGCGTGCCGAGGTCACTCCAGCCACACCGAGGAACGCGCACCACGGCGAGCCTGTCTTCCGCGCCGGTCGCGATCTGACGCGAGAAATCCAGTTGCGGCATCCTCCCATAGGCATCGGCGAGCGCTTTGTGATCGCGCGGATCGACAGCTCGCAGCAGCGCCACGATCTCAGGACAGCGCGACATGTACAGATCGATCAGGCTCTCGGCACGACACGCAAGAATGAAGCTGTTCCATAGCGCGCCCTCGTCACACAACTGGCGCGCTGCGGCGAGCGTCGGCTTCTCCACGAACCGGTGCACACCTTGGAACGCGAGACCTGCTCTCGGCTCAGCGACGATGTAGCCGAGCTCTGGATCGGGCTCGTCCGGATCGAGGCCCAGCAGTGCAATTCCACGCGGCTGACAAACGATCAGTGCCAATGCCGTACGCAGGGCGATTTCCATGGCAGCTTCGTCCGCGACGTAGTGGTCGGAGGGCAGGATGAGAACGCGTGCAGCCGGATCACGGGCAACGATGGCCAACAGCGGCAGGAGAATGCCGATTGCGGTGCCCCGGTTGTCCGGCTGCACGAAGATGTTCTCTGCGGGCAGTTCCTGCAAAGGCGAGCGCCAGTGCTGCGTGTGGTGTGCGGAGACGATCGCGGTGACTCGCTCGCGGTCAACGATGGCTCGTGCGCGACTCAACGTCTGCGCAAGCAACGACTCGCGGCCGCTGAGCGAACAGAATTGTTTTGGAACGGCATTGCCGGCGTCATCCCGCGTAAGGCTGTGCAACCGTGTGCCCTCGCCTCCGGCAAGCACGATCGCCCATACCTCCCCTTCCCCACCACTCTGTTGCGAACGCACAGCCGATACACTGGGCGAGCACGGATGCACGGATATTGACGCCCTCACGCTGACTGCTCCTGTCGTTGAATGTTCGAGAACGTTAGCGGCCGCTCGTTGAGGAGTCATCAGCACGCGGGTCCACCTTTGGTCGCCATTTGGTCAAGGCCGCGGTGGCGATGCCTACTGCGGAGCCGATTGCTCTTGCTGCTGTTGCAGAATCCTCTCTTCGATATGCGCGTGCAGGATGCGTCGGATCTCCAAGACCGCTGCGGGAGTTTCCTGCACGCGATGTCCCGAGACGATCACCTTCTCGGACTCCGCACCTTCCAGGTGAGCACTCCAGTAAGGCACCAGACCGTCGCCGGACTGCTCGAGCGGCCCTGCAGCAGTCGTCCGCGCAATGATCGAGTGATAGCGTACGGAGGGAGAAATGGGCAGCGTCGCGGCCACGCGCAGGAATGGATCGGCTTCATTCAGACTATCGATGCTGTTCGGAACACGTCTGAGTCCTCGATCGGACTTCCCACGCTGAGCATCGCCGAGCTCCCGGCGGTACTCCTCGAATTCCTCCATGATGGTCTGCGGCAGTCGAACGAATTTCGCGATCCAGCGAGCGTACTGGCGGTTGGCCGCATCCGTACCCCGATGAGGCGCAGCGATGAAGATGGCGCGGCCGACAACCGCGAGCGACTCGAAGTGCAGCATCGGCGCCAGTTCCTCGCGGGTACGCCGCACCTTCTCATCATCCAATTGCAGGTCTTCTCGCACCCAGTTCCAGAGGCGATCGCCGGAGGAGGAGACCAGCAGGCGCGCCACGACGCCACCCATGCTATGACCAATGAGCACCATGTCGCGGGACGCCGGAGCTCGTCCTCCGGGATCGAAAGCTCGCAGCGTATCCGTGATCACTCCCCGTACGGCATCCTGAGTGAAGGAAATCGGCATGTAGGTGGGGTAATACACTTGCCAGACCTGGAAGTGCTCACGCAGGATCTCATCACCCAGCACCTCGTTCGCCAGGTTGACCCAAGCCTCGGGGCTGCTGGCCAGACCATGCAGCATCACGATGACGTGTCGCTGTGGGTCGTAGGGTTGCATCATGTAGAGATGCGGCCGTTCGACGTCGTGATGACGGCCGAAGAGCGTACGCACGGAGTGTCGGGTCAAGCCGGCATGAGCCAGCCACAAGCC
>JBEVDW010000215.1:0-3308 GCA_040513115.1 Steroidobacteraceae bacterium
GACGTTCCTCCGGGTGATGGCGCGCACACTACAGTGAGACAGCCCCTGGGGCCAGTCGATGGTTTCGCTTGTCGCGATAGAGCGTCCCTATCGACCAGCCGCTCGCTCTACTCCGGTAATGTGATGCCGCTGCCGCCCATTTCCTTGGGCACGTCCTTCATCTTTGGCAGGCCGTCCTTCATCGGCAGCACGGTCTCTTGATAGTTCACATGAACACCCGGCTTATAGGGGAAGTCGGGAATCACCGCGGCGTAGACGTCGGTGAGATTCCAATGCGGATGGTGGGTGAACACGTGGCCGCCGCAACTCTTGCACCACTTGCGATCACTGCGGGGCGTCTTGTTGTACGTACCGAGGTTGTCCGCGCCGCGAGTGATCTTCAGCGCGTCCGGATTCCACAACGTGAAGGCATTGACCGGACCGGCGGACCAGCGCCGGCACGACTCGCAATGACAGTAGCCCATCGCGGCCGGGTCCCCGGTCACAGTGAACTGCACCGCTCCGCAAAAACAACTGCCCAGATAAGCTTTCGCGCTACTCATGTCACACCTCGATTGATAGAAAGATCAGTGCGTCGTCGCGTTCAATGCACGCTTGCGAGTCAGCCGGGGCCACAGCATGCCAACCTGTTCGCGATAGCGGCGATAGCGCTCGCCGTACTGCGCGATCAAATCGCGCTCTTCGAACCAGATGCCGAGCAAAATGTAGCCGGTGGTTGCAAGCGCAAACAATAGATGTCCGCCCGTCATCGTCGGAGTGGCCCAGAAAGCCAGCACGAACCCCAGGTAGAGCGGGTGGCGGACATACTTATAGAGCGACGGCGTGCGGAATTTCGGCGCAGGCAATTCGCGCCCGCGCAGGAATGCCCAGACCTGGTGCAAGCCGAAGAGCTCGAAATGGTTGATCAGAAAGGTGCTGACCAGCACCAGCAGCCAGCCCAGCCAGAACACCCCGTGAAGGATTTGCACGATCACAGGGTCGCTCACCACCCAGATCGGTGTGAGAATGGGCTGCCATTGCCAGTACAGCAGCAACAGCGCGGCGCTTGCGAACAACACGAACGTACTGCGCTCGACGGGTCGCGGCACGAACCGGGTCCACCACCGCTTGAACGCAGGCCGGGCCATGACGCTGTGCTGCAATGCGAATACCGCCAGCAGCGCCAAGTTGATGGCCAGTGCCACGAACACGGACGCGCCGGCGCCCGAATCGATGGTTTTTGGCACGACGGTGTTACTGACGAAACCGATCGCGTAGAGAAATGTCCCGAAGAACACGACGTACGCTCCCAGTCCGTACAACGCAGCTATGATGGCTCGCATAGGTTTCTCCGCAATGTGCATGGCGACGGCTCCCCTTCCTGTGTTTCTGATGTGAGCCCACGGTAGGCACAGGCTGTGGTAACGAGCGTGGAATCAACCGTGGTAATGCAACGGGCATCGCAGCCCGGAGCGAGCTTGCAAATCCGGCTGCTCGGACCCCTCTCGATCTCTCGGGACGGCGTCGCCTTGACCCTGCCGTCTTCCCGCAAGGTTCGCGGGCTGCTCGCTTATCTGGCGTTACACCCGTCCGGCCTGACTCGCGCGCAGCTGTGCGACTTGCTGTGGGATGCGCCGAATGATCCCCGCGGCGAGCTGCGCTGGACGTTGAGCAAGATCAGAGGCGTCCTCGACACGGCCGAGCGGCGCAGGGTCGTGACGGCCGACGACCGCATCAGCCTGGATCTCAGCGATTGCTTCGTCGATGCCAGTGCGATCGATGCGGCACACATCGGCAAGCAAGAGCGGCTGCCCATCGAACAGTTGCGACCTCTCGCAGAGCTGTTTCGTGGCGAGTTCCTCGACGGCCTGCATGTCGACAGCGCGCCGTTCACCGGCTGGTTGCAAGCGCAACGACATCGCTATCACACCTGTCACATCGCGTTGTTGGAGCAACTCGCGCACTCCTTGCCTCGGGACAGCGACGAGCTGCTGCAACACGTGCAAACCTGGCTGCAGGTCTCCCCGTTCGATCGCCGAGCTCACGAAGCGCTGATGTTCGCACTCGCCGATAGCGGGCGCGTACCGGATGCGGAAGCTCACTTGTCTGCGACGATCCGCCAGTTCGAAGCAGAAGGTTTGAACTGGCTGCCACTGCGTGAGTCGTGGCGAGCTGCCCGGGTTGGGTATTCAGCTGATACAACGGCGCCGAGCGTCATCGTCGAGGTAGCGAAAGATTTGCGCGCTGAGGTCAAACAGCCGAGGCGCGCGTCCATCGCCGTGATGCCCTTCCTCGACGCCTCCGGAAGCGCCACACGCGGCGGACTGGCCGACGGTCTCGTCGACGACATCATCACTGGCCTCGCAAAGCTCCGCGTATTCTTTGTCATCGCGCGCGGGAGCGTTTTTGCGCTCGACGCGCACCAGATCGATCCGCACGAAGCCGGTCGCATCCTGAATGTCGACTATGTGGTCAGCGGCTCGGTGCGACGCCGCGAGCGTCGTGTCACCGTTGCCGTCGAGCTGGCCGAAACACGCACTGCGCGGATCCAGTGGACGGAACAATTCGAGTCGCCGCTCGATGGCGCTTTCGAATTGCTGGACGACATCAACAACAGAATCGTCGCTGCCATCGTCGAAGAGATCGAGATGACCGAGCGCAATCGCGCCGTATTGAAGGCGCCCACGTCGCTGGATGCGTGGGAGGCATATCACCGCGGCCTGTGGCACATGTACAAGTTCAACGCGGCCGACAACGCACACGCAGAGCACTTCTTTCAGTCGGCCGTGGCCTTGGACCCCACTTTCGCGCGCGCTTATGCGGGACTGTCGTTCACTCACTTCCAGAACGCATTCCTGCATCGCATCGCCGAGCGCTCGACGCAGATCGACCTGGCATTCGAGACGGCCGGTCAAAGCCTCATGGTGGACGATCGCGATCCCGCGTCGCACTGGGCAATGGGACGCGCGCTGTGGTTGCGAGGCCGGCAGGACGAATCGTTGCAGGAGCTGGAACGGAGCGTGGAACTGAGTCCTAACTTCGCGCTCGGCCACTACATGCTGGCTTTCGTTCACGGCCAGTCGGGCGATGCGGGTAAATCGATTGCGGCAGCAGACTACTCGCGCCGCTTGAGTCCTTTCGATCCGCTGCAGTTCGGCATGCTCTCCTCACGCGCCATGGCACACGTTCGACTGGGCCAGCTCACAGAAGCCGCCGAGTGGGCCGTGAGAGCTGCGGCACGTCCGAATGCGCATATTCATATTCTGGGCATCGCGACGCTGTGTCTTGCGATCGCCGGCCGAGTGGACGAGGCGCGGTCGTTCGCTGCG
>JBEVDW010000216.1:0-12656 GCA_040513115.1 Steroidobacteraceae bacterium
ATGTGCAAATGGAGCCGTGCGCCGTATCGATACAGCCCGATGAGCGAGAGTCCCGCAAGCACGGATATGCACAGCACAGCCCAGGGCCGTGGTGTGCGGCGACCTGCGCCTTGCAATGGATCGAACGCGATCCAGTTGGTCAGTAGCGACATCTTTTGTCCTGCTGGAATTTGTGCCGACAATTGGATCGTCGTGGCTGACATGGCCCCTCCCCTGCTGTGTCAGGAATACGCTCATACTTTGTAATTGTTCCAAAGGAGAGGGAACTTTGTCCCACTCGCTGTGGTTCCTGTGCTTACGTGGATCTCCAGTGCCCCGACGAATTAGTGCCTCAAGCCTCACGGGCATCACTTTGATAAAACGCCTCGCCAAGATCGCAGTCGCGACTGCACTGCTGGCTCTCCTCGTCCAGGAGGCGGACTGGTCGCGCACGGCTCGCTATCTAGAGCGGCTGTCGTACAGCACGTTAGCGGCGGTCTTCGTCGCCATGTTCATCGGGCTCGTCCTCAGCGCCTGGAAATGGTCGTATGCATTGAAGATCCAGGCGTTGAGTTTTCGCTTCGGCAGGCTTCTGCGCGACTTGTGCACTGGCTTCTTCTTCAACAGCTTCCTGCCCACTGCCATCGGCGGCGACGCCTACCGGGTCTACCGCACCTTACCGCCTGATGGGTATGCGACTCGCGCCCTCGCTGCGGTGGCGCTCGAGCGAGTCATCGGTTTGCTCGCACTCCTCGTGCTCGGATGCGTCGGAGCCCTTGCTCTGATGCATCGCTCGACAGGGGCCCGGGTTTATCTCGTGGCTGCCGGTTGCGGCGCGCTTGGCGCAGTCCTCGTGCTGTTCGCGATTCGCCACGGCTGGGTGGACCGTCTCGCACACCGTTGGCGCCACCTCTATGCGGTGGATGCCTTCCTGCACAGCGTCGATCTGCTGCGGCGCCATCCCGATCATTGGCCGCCGCTCATCGGGCTTTCCTTCGCATTTCAGATCGTGTCCATCGGCGTCATCTTCGTTCTCTATCACGACATCAACGCGACGATCACGATTCCCCAATGCGCATTGATTGCGGCAATGGTGGGACTGTCCGCCATCATGCCGATCTCGATCAACGGTATCGGAGTGATGGAAGGCGCCTTCGTCGGCACGGCCGTGGCACTCGGGCTCGATTACGAGCAAGCACTGATCGTTGCCATCGAGCGTCGCTTCATTGCGTTATTGCTCAGCGCAACGTGCGGCATCCTGTACCTGGCGGAAGCACATCAATCGAGCGCGATGACAGGTCAAGAGCGCTTGTTCAGCACCTTGCGCAGTCTCCTCCGCCGCGATAGCGCCCTGGCCAGAACCGCCGTGCAGGAACTACCGCGGCGAGGTGCAATGAACGACCTGCCAGTGCCATTGGAAACCGGCATCTTGAGTCGCGATCGCTGGAACCACTCCGAGATCCTCGAGTACATCCACGACGCGATCATCATCTGGGAGATGAATGGGCGCGGGATTCTCTATTGGAATCGCGCCGCAGAGCACTTGTATGGCTATTCGCGCACGGCTGCTCACGGCCGCACGACGCACGAGTTGCTACGCACCGAATTTCCGGGCGGCGTTCGCCAACTCGAATCCATGCTCACGCGGTACGGCGTGTGGGCCGGTGAGCTGAGTCACGTGACTCGCGATGGCCGGCGCATCAACGTCGAGGGTCGTCTGGCACTGATGGCCCAACGCGATGGACGTTGGCTCGTGCTCGAAGTCAATCGTGATCTGGCGGATCAGGCGCTAGCGCGAGCTGCGCAGGAAGCGATGCAATCGCACATCGCCATCTTGCGCACCCAGGTGTCGCGCTAGCGATTCATGCCGCGAAGCAGGTCTGGGCGCACTTCGCGCCGCAGTAAGGCCCACGCGATCCATGCCGAAGGCAGCTCGAAGCACAACGCGCCGATGACGTAGGTCGAGAACTCTTGCGTAACCGCCGCGCTTGCAAGCCGCGCGAGGCCCATACCACCGTAAAGGAACAGCAACGCGGTGAGGCCTTGCGTGCGCCACGCGGCAGACACGCCCGCCCACAGCGCCAACACACCAACGGCGGCCTGCAAACCACCGTACATGGCGCGTAGCTCCACGGTGCCGGTCGTGCTCGTGGCAGTTACACCTGCGATCCCGGCAAGCTCTTGCGGTGCGATCAACAGGTAGATGCCGTAACCGAGCCACAACACGCCCGTGATGATGAGAAATGCCTTTGTCATTGTTGTTCGACCTCTCGTTGCCTGCGAGGATGGTTTCATAGAATCGATCGAGCAACCAGACGCAGCTTGAGTGGAGACCGACATGAGCAACCTGGCAGGCCGTACATGGTTCATCACCGGCACCAGTGCCGGCTTCGGCAAGGCCATCGCCCGCGAAGTCCTGTCTCGCGGCGGCAATGTCGTCGCATCGGCGCGTTCGATCGAGGGTGTACGAGACATCGTGGCCATCGCGCCCGAGCGCGTGCTGGCGACGACGCTGGATGTTACGCACCCGGATGAAATTGCAGTGTCCGTTGCCGCCGCGATACAGCGCTTCGGTGCCATCGATGCGCTGGTCAACAACGCAGGCTATGGTTTTCTGAGCGCGGTCGAAGAAGCCACCGAGGACGAGGTGCGCCGGCAGTTCGACGTGAATTTTTTTGGGCTCGCTGCAATGACTCGTGCCGTGCTACCGCACATGCGTGCTGCCCGCAGCGGCACGGTCATCAACATCTCTTCCACCGCTGCATCCAGGGGCAGTCCTGGCGTCGCGTACTACGGTGCCAGCAAGCGCGCAGTCGAAGCCCTCTCGGAATCGTTGGCCAGGGAAGCGGGTGCACTTGGCATCAAGGTACTGATCGTTGCGCCGGGCCCCTTTCGTACCGACTTCTCCGGCCGCTCCATCAGCAAACCTTCACACCCCATTCCGGCGTATGAAGCTGCCATGCAGATGCGAACCTATTCCGATGCACTGGATGGCACGCAAGCGGGCGATCCTGTACGTGCTGCGCGGCTGATCGTCGACACAGCACTCGCGCCGGAGGCGCCTTTGCGTCTACTGTTGGGCGCGCAGGCCTATACCGGTGTCATGGACGCCATGCGCGAGCGCATGGCCGATTTCGAGCACAGCAAAACCCTCGCACCCTTGGCCGACTATCCACCGGAGGAATTGCGCCGCTAGCGTGACGCGGCGATGTGCGCGCCAACCCTCACTCATCGAGGCATCACCGTGACCCTCTCCGACGCACTGATCAATCCAGACGAGAACCTCCCCGGGCAGGACCTGCCGTTCACACCACCTCGAGGGATAAAGGGTTGGACTGAGCACTACGCGTTCTTCGCGTACGACGCCGACACTGCTTACGGCGTGTTCATTCATATCGGTCGCGTCCCCGACGACCCGACGATCTGGCGCGGGACGATCCAGGTCTATTTACCTGGCGCTGACATGCTGGTAGCAAAGTACTTCGGTCGCGATGGCGATGAGAGCAGCGCTGGTGCCGGTCCGCTGCGCGTGCGGTGCGAGCAACCGTTTCGCCGATTCGTCGCCGAGTTCGATGGCATGGTTCAGCGTACGACCCGTCAGGCAATCACCTCCGAGGTAGTGAAGGACACCCTCAGCGAATGGGTCAAGCTGCGCGTCGTGTTCGACGCGGCGGCCCCGATCCACGGCAAGCAAGAGGAAAAGAAAGACCGTGCCGATGGCTCTTTTCACACGGAACAGATCGGACGGATCACGGGCGAGATCACCGTGGCCGGCAAGAAGATTGCGCTATCGGGAACAGGCGTGCGCGATCACTCTTCGGGCGTGCGCGAGTACGGCAAGGTCGTCAGCCATCAATGGATTCACGGCCTGTTTCCAAGCGGCTTCGCGTTCAGTGCGCTGATGTATCGAACGACGACCAATCCGGAGGCCCGTGCAGTCAATATTTTCCGCGGCGACGGCACACCGCTCGAGTACGTCGAACTCGTCGAACACTCGGAGTATCCCGATCTCGACACGTCACCTGGCGTATTCAAAGCCGATCCGCTCGAGGATCCGCACTTTCGCAGCGGCCGCCTCGTGCTCAAGACGTCGAAAAGTCCTTTGAGCATTCAATGGCAGCTCGTTCACACGCACGCGATCACCTACGTCGATCCCTGCGAGGAGCTCAACGGCACGGATCGTAGCCGACCGAACGCCGTACAGATGTGCGATGCACCAGCCATCTTCACGTGCAACGGCGAACGCGGTGTGGGTTTATTCGAGCGCAGCGCTCGTATCAGAGTGTTGGGCTGACGAAGCAAATCGCTCGGCGGCGCGCTCACGCGAGCAGGCGGCGCGACGCTCGACACGACTTGTCGAGCGTCGCGAAGTAGGCGTGCCCGATCAATGCACGGGACTTGTTGCAGTAAGACCGTAACCCGGATTCGAGTTGTGGACTCTCCGCTGCCATCACCGGCGCGGGCGCATGGCCCAGATTGAGCAGCCCCGTTCCATCCACGATGACCGCCGCGAATACGACCGTCGTGACGAGCAATTGCCTCATCGTGACCACCCCCAAGCTCGGCATTGATTCTTAGTTTGGCGGCTGCGCCGTCGAACGGATACGCAGCAACTCCCAAGCCAGATCACACGCACACTTGCCGCTCAACGACATACGCGTGGGCAATGATGCGCGACGCAATCGCTTGTAAGCTTCGCCGACACCGCCTGGCTATGTTCAATGGACTCTCACCGCATGGCGTATCGATTCCTCATCGCCACGATGCCCATCCCCGGACATGTTGCTCCGTTCGCTCCCGTCGCCCGTGAGCTTCTGCGGCGCGGCCACCAAGTGGTTTGGTACAGCAGCCAGTTCTATCGAGAGAGCATCGAGCGCACCGGCGCACGGTTCGAACCCATTCGCTCCACGATCGACTACGGCGATTCGGACTACAACCGCCATTTCCCCGGACGGGCGCGCTTGAGTGGGCTCAAGCAACTCGTGTTCGACTTCGAGCACCTGTTCGTCCATTCGACCCACGGTATGGTCCGGGACTTGCGCGCGATTCTGAAGGACTATCCCGCCGACGTATTGCTCGGCGATCCCGCCGTGGCCGCGACTCGTATTCTTGGAGACACGGACGGCGTACCTGCGGCGACGCTGAACATCACCGTCGTCAGCTTTCAGAGTCGCGACCTCGCCGCATTCGGCTTGGGACTGCCGTTCAGTCATTCCTTTGCCGGACGCCTGCGCAACAAGGCGTCGTACTGCCTCGTCGATCATGTGCTGTTCCGCGGCGTGAACAAGACCTATCGCACGCTGGCCAAGCAACACGGGTGGCCGATACAACCGTTTCGTCCCAGTGTCTCTCCTTATCTGCAAATGCAGTCGCTCGTAGCGGACTTCGAATACCCCATCAGCGATCTTCCGCCGCAAGTGCACTTCATTGGCGCGCTCATGCCCGATGCGCCCAAGCAATTCACTCCGCCCTCCTGGTGGGATCAAGTCATCCACGGCACGCGTCCCATCGTGCTCGCGACGCAAGGAACGATCGCGACTAACGTGGATGAACTGATTCGTCCCACGCTGCAAGCGCTCGCCACGGAAGATGTATGGGTCATTGCAACGACTGGAGGTAAGCCGGTCGCAGAGCTGGGACTGGCAATACCAGGCAACGCGTTCGTGGTGCCGTTCATCCCGTTCGTCACCGTGATGCGGCATATGGATCTGTACATCACGAACGGCGGCTATGGCGGCGTCACGGTCGCACTCGCGAACGGTGTTCCCATCGTGTCCGCCGGAACCACGGAAGATAAACCCGAAGTCGGCAATCGCATTGCGTATAGCGGCGTGGGTGTCAACCTCAGAACCCATCGACCCACAGTCGATCAGGTGCGCGCAGCTTGCCGCGAAGTTCTGAATAACCCCGCCTATCGCTCGAGGGCTCAGGCGTTGCGGCACGACCTCGCCCAACACGATGCCCCCACAGAAGCCGCCGACTTGCTCGAACAATTGGCACGCACGCGTCGGCCCGTCTTGCGTCCAACATCGCGCTGACGCCCAACCTCATTCGCACGCCGGGAGACATTCATGAGACTGAAGAACAAGACAGCATTCGTCACCGGCGCCACGAGCGGGATCGGTCGCGTCACCGCACGCATCTTTGCCGAGGAAGGCGCAGAGGTCGTGCTGGCGGGACGTCGCAAGAGTGAAGGCGAAGCGGTCGCACAGGAGATTCGACAAGCCGGTGGTCAAGCCATTTTCATCCAGTTGGACGTGACCCAGCCTGACCAGGTCGAGGCGGCGATCGCACAGAGCGTGCGCACCTTCGGCAAGCTGGATGTGATCTTCAACAATGCGGGCGGCTCTTCCGTGAAGGACGGCAAGGTCACCGACATCGAGATCCAGGAATTCTGGAACGCCATCCAGCTCAACCTATTCGGTACGTTCCTCTGCTGCCGCTTCGGCATTCCCGAGCTGATCAAAGCGGGCGGCGGATCGGTGATCAACAACGGCTCTTACGTCGCGTTGCACGGGCTCGGCCTCGATGCGTACACGGCATCCAAAGGCGGCGTGCTCGCGATGACGCGCTCCATGGCAGTGGAGTTCGCGGAAAAGAAGATACGAGTCAACGCGATTGCGCCCGCCGTCGTGGGCACCGAGCGCATCGTGGAGCGCGTCAAGGTCGACCCGCTCGGCACGAAGGCATTTGCCATCCAACGGCTCGGCCTCATTCCGCCCGAGGAGGCTGCCTATGCGGCGCTCTTCTTCGCCTCGGACGAATCGCGAACCACGACGGGCCAGACGTTGTATCTGAACGGCGGCGGCTAGCGGCGCAGGAGTTACGCGTTCGACACTCGAGTGACTGTCTGTGCGACCGGCAGATCGCACGTGATGAATCGCCCACCCTGCATCACGACCTTCAGTCGCGAACGATCGCCAAGCACTTTCATGTCCTGCAGCGGATCGCCGTCGACGACGAGCAGATCGGCGAGCCGCCCGGCCTCGATCTTTCCGAGGTCATCTCGCTGCATCATCGCAGCGCCGTTGCTGGTTGCCCACTTGATGACTTCCAGCGGCGCGATGCCGATGTCGTCCGTGTACACGGCCAGCTCCTTACCGTTATCGCCGTGTGGCCCCTGGATCGTGCCGAAATCATCGCCGATGACGAGTTTCACGCCCGCTTTCACGGCCTTGGCCAGTGAGCCACGGGCGTAGTCGTACCACTTGTCGAGCTCTTCGCGCGTATTCATCACGCCGACCATCACCTTGAGGTGATACAGGCTGGGCAGCACGAACGTGCCGCGACGGACGAACTCCTCGATGATCTCATCGTTCATCTGATCCGCATGATCGATGATGTCGACACCCGCCCGCAGGCACGTCTTGATCATCTCGCGTGATTGGGTGTGCGCGCGCACACGAATGTCACTGAGGTGCGCGGTCTCGCAAACAGTAGCGATTTCCTCGTAACTCATGCGCGAGCCAGATTTCGGCAAGCCATGACCGCCCTCCACGAACAGCTTGATCACTTCCACGCCACGCTTGGCTTCCTGGCGGACGGCTTTGCGGAATTCGTCGGGGCCGTCGCAGACCTGGCCGAGTGCATCCTGACGGGTCAGCCACTGCTCTGGCTTGTAGTCGACGGGGTGTCCGGTGGCGCAAAAGTCCTTGCCGCAGGCGACGAGCCGCGGACCGACCGCGAGCCCGTCCGCTATCAGCTGTTTGAGTACGACGTCCATGTTGTACGTGCCGCCGGCACCCACACCTGCCGTGAATCCTGCCTTCAGCACCGTTTCGGCATTCTTCGCAGCGGCTACGGCGATGTACGTGGCGGGATACTTCATGTCCGATCCCATGAGATCGAACACATCGAGATTGTGGTAGGTGAGATGGAGATGGCCACCGATCAGCCCTGGCATGAGCGTGCGACCCTGCAGATCGAAGACCGTGTCGTCGCGACGCGGAGCCGGCAGCACATCGGGCGTGTCGGCGACGGAGGTGATGCGGTCGTTCTCGACCACGATCGTAGCGCGCCGTCCGGGCGCAACACCGTCCAGCAGATTGGCGTTCAGGAAGATCGTACGGCTCATGATTGAAGTCCCCCGCGAGTCCAAGACGGCCAATATAAGCTGTGCAAATTCCTTCGGGCAAATCGACTTGGGCAGGATTATTGACACTCGTGAAATGGGCGTAGCACATTGCCGCGAATGGCTTGGGGGAAAAGCGCGATGATGGCGAAATCGTTCGTTGACCCGGACTTGCTGGCCAACAAGAAGCACTGGCGCGAGTACTTCGAGGCAAAGGTCGGCTTCCGTAATTATTGGTACCCGGCCTGTTTCGCGCACGAAGTCCTGGAAGGCGAAGTCCTTACGCGCACGATCCTGGGCGAGGGAATGCTGTTGCGCCGGGTTCGCGGACAGGTACGCGCAATCCGCGACCGCTGCATCCATCGCGGCGTGAAGTTCTCCGACAAGGTCGAGTGCTACACACCAGACACCATCAGCTGTTGGTATCACGGGTTCACCTTCCGCTGGGACGACGGCGTCGTCTGTTCCATCTTCGGCGCCCCTGAAAGCTCCGCCGTCGGGACCCGCCGTGTCAAAACCTATCCCGTGCAGGAAGCGAAGGGCATGGTGTTCGTTTTCGTTGGCGATGCGAACTTCGAGATTCCCCCGCTCGCCCACGATGTCCCGCCCGGCTTTCTCGATGACAACACCGCCCTCGAGGGCGAAAGCATCATCGTGCGCGCCAATTGGCGCCTCGGACCCGAAGGCGGTATCGACGAAATCCACCGCTATTTGCATCGCGATTCACCGCTGCTGGTGAATACCTCCAAATCGATGCCGCTCGGGCATGCCGCCGCACGAGATCAATTCGAGCTGGTCGAGCGAGCGGACGGTCCCAAGGGCGTGATCGACCACTTCAAGGCCGAGAAGATGTTCTTTGACGGACAGATCGATGGCAAAACCGTCGTCAAGGGACCGAACTTCGGTCCAGGCGCCCGTCGTCCCGTCTACTCCTCGGCGTGGCTGCCGAGCTGCGTGAAGGTCGTGGGCTTTCCAGACGAAGGCATCACGCTGTTCGAGTGGTACGTTCCCATCGACGAAGTGAGTCATCGTTGCTTCATGACGCTGAGCAAGCCGTGCAACTCGGCTGGCGACGCTGCCGAGTTCAAGGAAGAGTTCAAGCTGCGTTGGAAGCCGCTGGGGCTGGATGGCTTCTTGATGCAGGACGTGCGCGCACGCGAATCGCAGCAGCAGTTCTATTCTCACGATCGCGCGTGGTTCGAAGAAGGGCTGGTCGAGGACGACTTCATGCTCATGCAGTGGCGCAAGCTCTGCTCGCGCCATAGCCGAGGTGTACAGACACCCGACCACCTGGTCTGAGGGGCTGCACGTTGAAAGGTCTGCGAGACAAAGTAGCGCTCGTCACCGGTGCGGCAGGCGTGTTCGGTCGGGCAATCACTACACGATTGCTGGCCGAAGGCGCGAAGGTCGTTGCGACCGACCTGCGCACGACTGACATCCAGCGAAATCCCGCCATCATCGCTGTGCGTCACGATGTGACTGATGAATCCGCCTGGAGCCAGGTCGTGCACACCACACTGGATACTTTCGGCAGCCTCGACGCAGTCATCAACAATGCCGGCTTCGCCAACCTTCCCGAAGCACAAGACCCCGAGCACGTGACGCTCACGCATTGGCGCGCGGTCAACACAGTGAACGTCGAAGGCGTGCTGCTGGGCTGTCAGGCCGCCATCAAAGCGATGAAGGACAAGGGTGGCGTGATCGTGAACATCTCATCGATCGCGGCGTTGCAGCCGAGCCCGAAGATGGCTGCCTACGGCGCAAGCAAAGCCGCCGTACGCCACCTCACCATGACCGTTGCTGCTTACTGTGCGCAGCGCGGTTACAAGATCCGCTGCAACTCGCTGCATCCGGGTTGGATCGACAGCGACATGATTCGCGGTGCGCGCACGCCCGAAGAGTTGGCCGCGCAAGCACGGGCCGTTCCCGTCGGTTACTTCGGCTCGCCAGAGGATGTCGCAGCGTCCGTCGCGTTCCTATGCTCGGATGAGGCGGCTTACTTCACGGGAGCGAAGTTGGTGATGGACGGCGGTGTCGCCATGCAGTGATCACGCGCTCGCACGCCGCGTGGCAGTAGGAGATCCCGTGCTCGTAGCGCCCGTGGATCACCTTCTCGTCGGGAGCCAGGTCGTAATTCTTCTGAATGCTTTCCACGACCGCGAAGTCTTCATTGTTGACGTTCTCGGTGAGCTGTAGCGCACGATCCCAATTCCGGGCGCTCAGGTGTGCCCTCCTCCCCAACTTGAACAGCGAATTGTAGAAGACACAGTTGCGGACATCGCGGGGAACACCTGCGTCAAGGTCATGTGATCGTGCGGGAACGTCAGCACGGTGTTCGGAAAGATGTAGAAACTCGGCAGGATGCTCTGTCGCACATTCCTGCCCTGGCCCAGAAACTCATCCACAGCGATCGGCGGACCCTCGGCGAGCCGCACGAAGATCAGACCGTACTTCTCCGCTGCAGAAACCGGATGCAGTGCCCGTTGCGCCATGTTCACACCCGCGAACGAACGATGGTCGGGGATGTTCGCGAGCGAGCCGTCGAGGTCGTAACGCCAGTGATGATAGGGGCAAGTGAAACTGGAGCGGTGACCGGCCCGCTATTTGACGACAGGAAGGCGGCCCGGCGCACTTCAAACTGAGACAACCCGGGGTTGAGCGTGTCTGGGAAAGCCGCTACGGTCGTTGCAACCAACGGTCGTTCGAGCACAGACATGGACGTCCAGCAGAACTGATGACCTCGTCTTCCTCTCACCACAGCATGCCCGCATCGAGCGCGCGTCCCGCACCAGGACAAGACGGCGTGCATGTGACGTTCTGCCGCACGTGCGAGGCGTTCTGCGGCATGGCTGCAACGGTCGAAGGGGGTCGGGTCACCAAGATCTCGCCCGATCGGCTGAATCCATTTTCGACGGGACATATCTGCGTCAAAGGACCCGCGATCCGCCAGGTCGCGTATGACCCGGACCGCATCACCCGTCCCTTGCGACGCATCGGCGCGCCTGGCGAGTTCGAGCCCGTGAGCTGGGACGACGCGCTGGATGACATCGCACGCAGACTGACTGCCATCACCACGACGCATGGCAAAGGCGCTGCAGCAGCCTACACAGGCAATCCAGCAGCGTTCGTCAGCCAGTTCATGTTGGCGTTCGGACTCCTCGCCGACCTCGGCATCAGCAAGTACTTCAGCGCTTCATCGCAGGACGCGAACCCGCGGCTGGTCGCAAGCTGGCTGTTGTATGGCGGCGCCAGGCGACTGCCGATTCCCGATCTGCCCCGGTGCGATCTGCTGCTCATCTTCGGCGCGAATCCGTTCGTCTCCCACGGTTCGATTCTCACGGACCCGCGCATCCACGAGGAGCTGCTGGGTATAGGCAGACGCGGCCGTGTGGTCGTCATCGATCCGCGGCGCACCGAAACGGCCGATCGGTTCGAGCATCTCTCGATCGTGCCGGACACCGACGCGTGGTTGCTCGCCGCCATGTTGCAGGTGATCTTCGAGGAGGAGCTTGCCGACGTTTCTTTCCTCGACTCATCGACCAACGGTTGGCGAGAACTTCGGTCGGCGGTTGCGGCGATCACGCCGGAACGCGCAGCACGAGCCTGCGGCGTTTCTGCCGAGGAGATTCGCTCACTGGCACGAGCGTTCTCGAAGACACCGCATGCCGCGG
The DNA here is from genome assembly GCA_040513115.1 of Steroidobacteraceae bacterium. GTDB lineage: Bacteria > Pseudomonadota > Gammaproteobacteria > Steroidobacterales > Steroidobacteraceae > DATELY01. The sequence goes on from JBEVDW010000216.1 coordinate 11,722, forward strand.
CTTACAGTCGGGTCGGGTTGTGTCGCGGTCGCTTCTCGACCATTGCTGTCGTTCTGCTCGATGCCTTGAACATCGTGGCCGGCAAGTTCGCCCGCCCAGGCGGATGGGTCTTCGCCGACTCTCCGATCGACACTGCGCCGCACACGGGAGGCTATGACCCGTCACGCACCCGGCTCGGAGCGTTGCCGACCGTGATCGGCAAGATGCCTTCAATCGTGTTGCCGCAGGAAATGCTGCTCGAAGGCAAGGAGCGCATCCGGGCACTCGCGGTGATCGCCGGCAATCCCGCCCTGTCGACACCGGGCGGTGCCAACTGGATTGCGGCGCTCGAGTCGTTGGACCTGCACTTTTCCATCGACCTGTACGTCAACGAGACGAATCGTCACGCGCATTACATTCTGCCCACGACGACGTTCCTCGAACGCGAGGACGTGCCGCTATTGGGGTGGTCGCACATGGTGCGGCCCTTTGCTCAGTACACCGATGCCGTCATCCCACCCCTTGGTGAGTCCCGCGTCGAGCACGAGATCCTGCAGGATCTCAGAGCCCGCATCGGGCGCATGCGAGCGGCGGCGCCCGAAGCGCAATGCGACGAGAACCCGCTGCAGACAGTCGATGCACTGTTGGCGCAAGGAACACGAAATGGCCGCTTCGCCAACTTTCCGGATGGGCTATCGCTCGACACGCTCAAGCAATTCCCGCACGGCGTCATGCTCGGTGCTGCTGGCGATGCCGACAGCTGGCAGCAGAAAGTAGGTCACGCCGACGGTCGGATCGCACTGTGGAGCCAACCGATCGCGGCCGAGCTGAAGCGACTCCTGGGAGCCGAAGCAACGAGCACTTCACTGCGGCTGATCGGCCGACGCGAGCTGCGCTCGATCAACTCCTGGATGCACCACGTCAAGCGCCTCGCACGCGGTCAGACTCCCACGTTG
>JBEVDW010000217.1:0-4553 GCA_040513115.1 Steroidobacteraceae bacterium
ACTGACCCGTCGAAGATCAGACAATTCCAGCTTTGCGCAGAGCGTCGATGTTGGGCTGCAAATAACCCGCGCGGCGTAACACGAAATCCGTGTGCTCGCCGACGAGCGGCGGCCGGCTGCGTAGCTCCGCCAGCTGGCCATCTACCATGACGGGCGCTTTGAACAGCGGCAGCAGCTGATTCAAGCCGGGATGCTCGAGCTGCTGAACCATCTTCATCGCGGCTACTTGAGGCTCCTCCAGCGCTTCCTGCAGCGAGTTGATGCGCACACCGGTCACGCGCACTTCACGCAACTTCTCGATCGCTGCATTAGTGGTCAGGTTGCGACACCACTGGCCGACAGCTTCGCTCAGGATCGCGCCATTTTCTGCGCGATCGTTGTCGGTCACGAAGCGCGGGTCGTCCTTCCACTCGGGATGACCGATCAGCTTGGCGACGCGGCGGAACATGCTGTCACCCACGACTTGCACGACGAGCCAGCCATCGCGTGTTTGGAACACGTCGCTCGGTCCAGAAGACTGTGCCCGATTGCCGGTTCGAACGCGGTTCCGTTTGGTCACTGCCTGCTCGACGAGCAGCCAGCTCATCGCCGCGTAGCCGCTCATCATCAAAGCGGTTTCCAGTTTGTGTCCCTTCCCGGTGCGATTTCGTTCCAACAGCGCGATTGCAATGGCGAACGCCGCGTAGATACCGGTCGATACGTCGACGAAGGAGCAGAACGAACGCGTAGGTGTATCCCCAAAGCCGGACATATAGGCAGCGCCACCCATCGCTTGCCCAACGCCGTCGAATCCCACCTCAGCAGCCTGCGGTCCGACGCTCGTGTAGGCCGAGACGTTCAGATAGATGAGTCGCGGATTCACTTTCGACAACGTGTCGTAGTCGAGATTCTGCCGCTGCAACGTCGCATCCGGTGCGCCCAGCACGACGACGTCCGTCGAGCCGAGGAGCTTGTTCAACACTTCGCGACCTTCAGGCTTATCGGAATCGAGGCAGACGCTCATCTTGTTCGAGTGCAGCTGCAGGAAACCGGCGCCATCGAGCGTGTCGCTCAAACGAAAGGGATCGCGATCCGGCGAGCCGCCGACCGGTTCGATCTTGATGACTTCCGCGCCCATGTTGGAGAGCAGCCAGGTGGCGAAGGGCGCAGCGACGAACTTGCCGAAATCCAGGACACGGATGTCCTTCAACACATCGAACACACTACACCTCGTCGCTCAAGCAGCTGCTTTCTTCAGATTGAAGGCGGGATCGGCGAGCTTCTCGGGCTCGACCGCAACGCGAGCTTCGATCAACCGCTGCGCGTACTTGATGTCACGCGCTTCGTTGATGCCCGTGGCACCGACCACGCGGCCCTCCGCCATGTGGAATAGCAGGAACTTGTTTTTCTGCTGATCGCCACGCAACACATTCTGCGCCGTGTCGCATACACCAGTGACCTGAATCTTGAGGTCGTATTGATCGGACCACATGTGCGGCACCTGGCGGTACGGTTCCTTCGTGCCCAACATGTTCTTCGCGACAGCCAGCGCCTGATTCTGCGCATGCATCCAGTTCTCGCTGCGAAGGGTGCGGCCGAAAAACTCGTCGGGATACTGCACGGCATCGCCGGCAGCGAATACGTCCGGCGCGCTCGTCGCGCCGAATTGATCGACCACGATGCCGTCGTCGCACTGAATACCAGCGCCGGCGGCGAGCTCGACGTTGGGCACGACTCCAACACCGACCACGATCAGATCGGCCGGCAACACTGTGCCATCCGACAACGCCAATCCCGGCGTGCCGTTCGTGCTTTGACCGGTAGCAGAGATGCCGAGCTTGAGCTCGACGCCTTTGGAACGATGGTAGGCAGCAACGTGCTCCGATATGGAAGGACACAGCGCGCGTGCCATGATGCGCGGCGCCAACTCGACGACGGTGACTTTGCAATCGCGCAGCACTGCGCTTGCAGCCACCTCCATGCCGATCACGCCGCCGCCGAGCAGTACGACGTTGCGTCCGGGTACCAGTTGTCTGCGCAGCCGCAACGCGTCGATCAACGTGCGTAGATAGATATGATTTACAGGGCCAGACTCGACCGCAGGGATGCGGCGCACGCGTGCGCCCGGCGCCAACATCAAGCGGTCATAGCGCATTGACTCGCCGCCAGCGAGCTCCACCGTATGCGCCTTTGTATCGATGCGGGTGACTTCCCGACCGATCACCAGTTCGATGTTCTTCTCTTCGTACCAGTGATGCGGACGCAATGCGATCTGCTCAGGCGAGCGCAACGCGATGTCTTCCGGCAAGTGCGATGCGACCAAGCTCTCGAAGGAGTCGTGGACCAGCACGCTCTTTGAGAGCGGCGGGCGATCGTAGGGACGCGCACGCTCGTCGCCGATGAGCACGATACGTCCAGCAAAGCCGTGCTCGCGCAGAGCTCCTGCTGCGCTCACGCCGGCGAGACCGGCGCCGACGATGACGATGGTTTCTTGAGTCATGCCTACCTCTTGATAGCCCGCGAGCGGTCTCAGCGGCCTTTGAACGTGGCGGGACGCTTCTCCGCGAAAGCCTTGATCGCCTCGATGAAGTCTTCCGTCGCCGCGCACGTGCCGAGCGAGTCGGCTTCAGCCGCGAATTGCTCTTTGATCGTGCGCTCTTGCGAGTGCCGCACGAGCGATTTCATTTCGCGAATCGCAACGGGCGAGCCCGCAACGATGTTCTGCACGACCTGCTCCGTCTTGGCTTCGAGTTCGCCATCCGGTACGACCCAATTCACCAGTCCGTAGCGCTCCGCATCCGTTCCGTTCACGGTTTCACCGAGAAGGATCATCTGCATGGTTCGGGCGAGGCCGATCTTGCGCGGCAGGAAATAGGATTCGCCGTGGTCGACGTTGTGCCCCAGCCGTACCTGAGGCAGCAGAAATTTCGTCGTCTGGGAGGCAACGGCAAGATCCGAAGACAACACGAACTGGGTGCCAGCGCCAATCGTATGCCCGCGAACGCTGGAGACGATGGGCATGGGCAGCTCGTGCATGCCGCTGAGAAAAATCGGCCATGCCACATCCCGTGCCTTCTGCGAGATGTCTTTGCGACGCTGCTCGGAGGAAGGTGAGAGCGCAGCGCCCATCTCTTTCAGATCGGCGCCGGCACAGAAGTCGGCTCCGTTGCCGCCGATGACGAACACTCGCACGGATGTGTCCGCACGCAGCTCCGAGATGAACGCGACGATGTCCGCGCACATGCTCGAGGTCAACGCATTCTTCACGTTGGGACGATTCAACGTGAGTCGCGCGATGCCCGCGCGCTTCTCTAATAACACTTCGGAGGACATGGCGGTGTGCTGGCTAATGCGGTTCCGTACGATATACCATCTGTCCTATCCCTGTCTTGCCGCTTTGGTTTGCCGCAGCGCCTACAAGGAGGCTCCATGTCGATGTCTGAAGGCTCCGTCCAGGTCGAACGCCGCGCCGGTGTGGGCTGGATCATTTTCGATCGTCCGCCCCTCAACGTCGTGAACGCGAGCATGGCGCGCGCGGCACGCAAAGGTATCGAGCAACTCGATGCGGACGACAGCTCGCGAGTGATCGTGCTCACTTCGGTGGGCGATAAAGCCTTCGCCGCGGGCGCGGATGTCGGTGAGCACCGACTCGATCAAGTACGCGAGCTCAACGATGAGCTGTTCGCTCTCGTCGACACGCTGATGAAGCCGGACGGCAAGCCACGCATCGCCGCAGTGAAGGGCATTTGTTCGGGCGGCGGCAACGAAGTGGCGTTTGCGTGCGATTTCGTCGTCGCGCGCTCCGATACGCGTTTCTCGCAACCGGAAGTGAAACTCGGTGCGGTCGGAAATCTGGGTGCTTACTTGATGGCGCAGGTCATCGCGCCGGGCAAAGCGCTCGAGCTGGCGCTGACCGGCGATTGGTTGAACGCGGAAGAGGCGCTGAGCTTCGGGTTGATCACGCGCATCCTGCCGCAAGAGGATTACGAGAACGCACTCAATCGTTATCTCGAACGCTTCACCGACAAGAGCATCGCTGCCTTGCGTGTGGGCCGCGGGCAGTTCCGGCGACTGATGGGAATGTCTGTCGCGGAGGGCCTGCGCGTGCTCCCTGATTACTTCATGGACGAATCGATCCAGCTCGAGGACTATCAGGAAGGGGTCGAAGCGTTCATGGCCAAGCGCAAGCCGGTGTGGCGGCATCGCTGAACTCTCGCGGGGCGGTAACTATGCAGACGGATGTCGTGCGGCTGGGTCTGGATCCCTTCGCTGAAGACAACTTGCGTTACCCGCACGCCATGCAGCGCACGCTGCTTGAAGCGGGCCCGGTGTTCTGGCTCGATCGCTACGAAACGTACGGGGTCGCACGGCATCACGAGGTGCTGCAGGTCTTGCAGGATCCTCAGCACTTCATCTCTTCCGCGGGCATCGGCCTCGCGCACCTGCGCAAGCCGGGCGCGTGGCGTGCGCCCAGTCCGATCGCCGAAGCCGATCCGCCGCAGCACGACATTGTCCGCAAAGCGATGAATCGTATCGTTGCGCCGAGCGTGGTGAGCACCTGGCGCGAAGGATTT
>JBEVDW010000218.1:0-6667 GCA_040513115.1 Steroidobacteraceae bacterium
GCAGGCGTCCTTCGACGCACTGACGCTCTCGGACAAGTTGTCCCTCGAGTCCACCCGTGTAAAAGCACCGGCGTAGAACTAGGGAAGCTCTGGTCGTGCGGGCATCGGTCGCAGCGCGAACCTCCACCCACTGAGCTGCTGGTTTACGCGCCGCGTAACTAATGTTCCCGTGCGGCATCGAGTGCGCTGCGCAGTGTCTTGGCCCACGATTGCATCATTCGACGCGCGTCAGCTGCGTTGGTCAGACTGTTTGTCCACGTCAACGACGTAGAAGAGCTCGCGTCCTTGTGATCGGCAGCGCGCGCCAGAATCTGCCCCGACTCGGAATCGCGCAGCTCAGCAATCAAGGTCATTTCCCCTGCCGACGTCGTATAGGTGCGGGAGCGGCCGGGCTGCATGGTGTCTGGCGCATTGATGTACAGATCGACGACTGCGGCGCTCACGCGCAACACGTCGGGACCTGCGGCGTCGACAATTTGATAGCCGCCCTTCTTCTGCAGCTCCTCGGTGAACACTTTGCGGAACTCCTCCGCCACATCGCTGCGAATCCGCTCCCGATCGCTCGAGCTGACCTGCGCCGAACTTGGCTTCCAGTCTTTCCTGAAGGCCACGGAGACGGGATCGAGCATGAGTTTCTTGTAGCTCTCGAGTGTGGCGCCGGGACGCTTGTACAGCACATCGACTTTCGAGCTCTTGGTCAGCTCCAGTCCGTCATGCGACACGGCCTCGAGCTGATTCTTGGACGCTGCTGCCGCGATACCGCACATAGACAACACGAGCATCGCAACGACGGCGCCGCGACTTGCGCCATTGTGAGATCCGACGCGGGAATCGAGCATGTTCGGTACTCCTAAGCCTGGGAATGCGCAATCGTTGGCGACGGAGTGCACAGGGGCTATCGAGTTTCCGCACATTCGCGGACAAGACTACGGAAGAACGGACCCAGCTTCGCAACCTGAAGGAACGAATCAACTGCAGCGTTGGCCTCGCATCTCCATGCGAATTGTTGCTAGCGACGAAGCGCAACGCTTCGTACTCTCCAGGCGCGTCGATGACACGTACACCCCGCCCGAACACCGTCCAACCCACCCGGAACGCAGGGCATGTGCAGATACGTCATTTGGAACCTCTTGTTGATCGCGGTGGTGTCACTGCCGAACCAGGGTTGCGTGTCGGCACCCAAGCGGCTGAGTGCCGTGCCAACCGAGATCACGGCCAAGGCGGAGATCCCGGGAATGCCGGGCGTGCGTTTCGTTGCAGGCGGCGCCGCCATCACGGAGTTCGTGAAGGCCAGCTTGGAGGGGCAACGTCGGGAGGAGGCCTACCGCGCGAGCCAGGGCCTCAGTGGACCGCTGCCGCCAGCGGTTTTCCTCGCAGTTTCCGGTGGCGGTGATAATGGTGCATTCAGCGCCGGGCTGCTCAATGGCTGGACGGCTAACGGAACGCGCCCCGAGTTCAAGCTGGTCACCGGCGTCAGCACGGGCGCACTCATTGCACCGTTCGCGTTTCTGGGTGCCAAGTACGACGCCACACTAAAGGAGGTCTACACCACGATCTCGGCAAAGGACGTGATCAAGCCGCGCAGCCTCCTCGCGGGCGTCTTTGGCGATGCAATGGCAGACAGTGCGCCGCTGTGGACCCTCACGCGCAAGTCCGTCAACGCGGAATTTCTCAAGGCGGTCGCGTCGGAGTACGAGAAGGGACGCTTCTTGTTTATCGGCACCGCGGATCTCGATGCGCGTCGCCCCGTCATCTGGAACATGGGCAAAATCGCGAGCTACGGCGATCAGAAGGCACTGGATCTTTTTGTCAGCATCATGATTGCCTCTGCTTCGATTCCCGGGGGCTTCCCACCGGTCATGATCGATGTGGAGGCCGACGGCAAGCACTATCAGGAAATGCACGTGGACGGCGGCACGATGGCGCAGGTCTTCGTCTATCCGGTCGGATTGTCGGCCGAGAGGATGAAAGCAGCCACGGGCACCACTCGCGAGCGCGGTCTCTACATCATACGCAACGCGCGGCTGGACCCGGACTGGGCAGACGTGGAGCGCAAAACGATGAGCATCGCCGGGCGCGCGGTCAGCTCACTGATCCACACGCAAGGGGTCGGGGATCTCTACCGCATCTATGCCGCTGCGCAGCGCGACGGCGTCGACTACAACCTCGCATTCATCCCCTCGACGTTCAATGCGCCTCACAAAGAGGAATTCGACAACGCCTACATGCGCGCGCTCTACGAGGAGGGCTACGCAATGGCAGTCAAGGGTTTTCCATGGATGAAGACGCCGCCCGCATTCGGCGCAGAATCCGTTCCAGCATCCGAGTCGAAAGCACCCGATTCTAAATAGCGATCTCGAAGCGGATCCGCTGACACTCGCGGATTTCCGATAGCGAGTGCTGACACCGCAGCGTTTACTGGGCGCCCTGGAGTGTTGCAGAACGCCCGCATCGAATCACGCGAGTCATCACAACAATGATCGGAGACAACAGACCATGAACAGACCTACCATCGTAAGACTTCACGCGCTTCTCATCGCGCTCGCTCTGATCTACCTGCCTTTGGGTACGGCACAGGCGAAGAAGGGTGCGGAGATCGACGCCGAAGTCGATGCTGCGTTGCAAGTCTTCAAGCAGAAAGTAAAGGGCGCCGAGGAGTATCTGAAAGGATCCAAAGGCGTGCTCGTGATGCCCGGCATCAAGAAGGTTGGCTTCGTCGTCGGGGCGCAGTGGGGCGAAGGCGCACTTCGCATCGCTAACAAGACCGCTGACTACTACAAGATGAACGTCGGTTCGGTGGGCTTTCAGGCCGGATATCAGGATGCGAATTTCGTATTTCTGTTTCTGACCCAGGCCGCACTCGATAACTTTCGTGCGAGCGGGGGCTGGGGCACCGGTGTGGAAACGGGTATCACGATCGTCGATGCTTCCACGCCCGCGCTTACGCTCGACACGTTGAAATCGAAGGCGTCGGTCGTCGGATTCGCGTTCGGGCAGTCAGGCCTGATGGCAGGATGGTCAGCCAAGGGCTCGAAGTTCACCAAGATCAAGGGCTGATCGAGCGTCCGCAGGCTGTAAACCACAAAGAACACTTAAAGAGCACATAGATTCGATTGGTCAGACTTGTCTTCGAACCATTCAGTCTTGCCGCTGTTCGTGATCTTTGTGGACCTGCCACGCGAGCCGTCAGGCCGCTCATGCTGGCCAGTGATGTCGGCAGCTCGCTCACCCCTTGGAATGGGACGTCGCTTGCGCCGGCGACACGTGCCAGCTCTCTTTCGGCACCACCTTGGGAAGCTCGGGATCGCCCTCGTACGCGGGCGTCATGATCTGGACGCCGTACTCATTGAAGACGTCGAGAATGTTGCGATGAAGCTCCGTGTAGAGCGCCATCATGTTCCGCACATCATCACAGTACACGTTGATCTCGTACTTCACGCAGAAGTCATCGAGGCTCAATTGCCGCACGAAGGGAGCAGGCTCCTCCTTCAGGCCCGGCGTTCGTTTTGCGGCCATGCACAGCATCGCCTCGACCTGCCGCCACGGCACCTCGTATCCAATTCCGACGGTGGTATGCAGGATCAGCCCACCCTGCTTTGCGAGCGTGCTGTAGTTCAGGATCTGGCTCGACAGGATCTCGGAATTCGGGATGATGATCTCCTCGTTCTTAGGCGATCGCAGGTGCGTCACGAGGAGACGGACTTCGCTGACAGTACCGAAGGCGTCATCGACCCTGATGAGATCACCTGCCCGGAAGGCACGCCGATACGTCATCGTGTAACCCGCCACGAGGTTTGCGATCATCGAGGTTGCGCCGAGCGAGAACAGGACACCGAGAAAGATGGACACGCCCTGGAAGGCCGCCGTATTCGAGCCAGGCAGATAGGGATACGCAATGACGATGGTGAGCGCGATGACCCCCACTCGAATGAGACGGTAGGTAGGCATTGCCCATTCGGTGTCGAACGTGCGCCATTTCACCGTCCCCTGCTCCACCGCCGTGGCGAACAGCTTCAACACCTTCAGTAGATAACGGACTCCTAGAAACAGCAGCACAAGGAAAAACGCGTTCGGCAGAAAGGCAACGAGACCCTGCCCCATGCTTGCCAGCGGCTCACGCACGTAGCCCCACGAACGAGTCGCGACGCCGCGCGTCCAGGGGAACAACGACAGCATCCAGTACAAATAGAGGCACACGAGCACGAACAGAACCGTGCCGCGCAAGCCCCTTGCGAGTCCGTGCAGTCCCGTCTGGATCCATCGCGCCTGCACGAGTTCCAGCGATTGGACGCCCACCGAACGAATACGCGTCGCATAGCGCTGCTCGACGGCATTCAGCTGTCGCGCAAAGCGCCGCAATAGCAGCACGAGCAGCAGGAACCCGACTGTCAGTCCCGCCGCCTGCCACGCTTGCCTCTTGAGGTACTCGGGCGTTCGCTCGAGCCGGTAATCCGCGATTGCATGGCGGATGGCATTTGCGATGCTCAGCGCTAACGTCTTTGGATGTACATCCTCGAGTCTGGCATCCGCATCAAAGACAGACAGGATCCGAGTTTGATCGGCAACGACATAGATGCCCGTGGGATGCTCGACCAGCGTTATTCGTTGCGGATCGAACTTCGGATCGCGCGCCAGGGCTTCAAGGCGCGCGCCAATATCCCGAGCGCGCTTCTCTGCGGGATAGGCCGACACCCCGCGCACCCGGAACAGCTCATTGCCATCGAGCATGACCGGCACCGCATGGATGTTGACGGACTCCTGCGCGGTCACGGGTTCTGGATCAGCCGCTAACACACCGCTGCCGCCGGGAAAAACTGCGAGCAAGACCAGGAGAACAGGGACCAGCGTTTTCAATCGGGAGCGAAACGTCCGATGGAAAAGCCGTGTAATCAGCCGCCCTTTCACCTTTGCGTACTCGAGGTCGACTTACTTGACCGTATAGCCCCGTGCCTCGAGGCACACGGCCATGCCGCGCTTGAATGCGTTGGCGAGTTCCTGCTGTGCCGCCTGTGCTTGTGCCGCGTTCGCCTGAGCTTGCTGCGCTGCCTGTTGTTGCTGTTGAGATTGGGCCATCCGGCTCTGCCGACCACCGGCGAGTACACCGGCAGTTGCGCCGATGGCAGCGCCTTTACCCGCATCGTTACCTGCTACTTCGCCAATGATGGCGCCCGCAGCGGCACCCCTCAGGGCACCTTTAGCGCGCGCACCATCAGCTGCGGGGGCCTGGGCCTGAGCCGGTTGTGCTGGAGCCGCAGCGGGCGGCGGTGACATCGGATCGTAACCGGACTGCGTCTTCGACCAGTTGTAACACTCCGCCTCATCCTGAGCTTGTTTGGACGGGCTCTGTCCCTTCGCCGGGTAGGCGAACACGCCCGCTGAAGCGGCAAGTGTTTTCTGCGGCGGCGATTGCGCCCACGCCAGTGCAGCGACTGCGCAGGCAAGAAGGCTGATCATCGCTCTATTCGTCGCTTTCGGTGCTTGCATATCTTCTGTCCTCTCGAGACTTGAGCCCGCAGCTCACAGTTCAGATTTGTTGTGTGGAACTACTCGTAGCGGAACGCAGACTCATTCTTTCCTTTCCGGATCCTTTGCCGGAGTCGGGCCGATCGCAGCACAGTCCCGCCACTGCGCTTCCGGAACGCGCGCATTGTCCAACCGCCAGTGCAAGCGCTTGCCGATCACGGTGAAGAGACTGTCCAACTCCTTCCAGGAGACAGGGTGTGCGGGGTCCGCTGCGGACGCACTGAGACTGCCACGGCTCGTGCTCATTGCTGCGAGCTGTTCGCTGCTCACGCTGTCGAGCACCTCGCCTTCGATCTCGGGGCTCGGGGTCGGTTCGGCACTCGGTGGCTGTTCAGCGCTTGGCGCCGGTTCTGGACTCTGCGCCTGGGCGCTCATCGGCCCGAGCACGAGCATCATCATCACCGACGCGAACGTCGTTGCGCGGGCCATGTTTACCTGTTGTTAGCTTGTAGTCTGCGCAAATCGTCCCTCCGATCCACAATCACTGATATCGAAAAATCGCACGAAACCACCCGGTGTGAGGCGGCGGGCAACTGACGGTGCAAGCCGACGCGCCTGTCCTGGCGCGGACCCAATTGAACCACTCCAACGAGCACCGCGCAGGTCCGCGAGAATTCGATAGTGGAGCGCCGGGCGCTCGACGGACACTGCGAAACGCATATCGCTGCGATGAATCCTTGTGCGGCTGGTAGACATGACCGCGTTGACCGGTGAGGCGCATGCCTGACTCACCGAACCTTTCGCGTCGAGGCGCCGCGTGACTTCACACTTCAGCAGTTGGCCGCGATTCAAACGCCGTCAGGTTGCATTGCAGACGCGACCCGAACTGCCGGTCGATTCCGTCCTGCCAATGCAGGAGTCGACCGAGCTCGATCGGCTCTTTGACCGGCATGAGGCGAACCATCCGCAAATGTCGGGGTTCCATCTGGTTCGCGAAGGCCCGGAAGCATTTATGACGCGACTGGAGAGCGCCAATCGCGCGGGACGTAGCCTGGACGTGCAGACCTATATATGGCGCGACGACACGACCGGTCTGTATCTGGTCAAAGCGATTCTCAAAGCCGCGGATCGCGGTGTGCGCGTTCGTCTTCTGGTCGATGACATGGATGCGCGCGAGAAGAATCTCGGCTTCGCGGCACTCGAT
>JBEVDW010000219.1:0-4885 GCA_040513115.1 Steroidobacteraceae bacterium
GAACGTGGCTATCGTCATCGATGGCGTCACGCTCTCCAGTGTCAAACCCTTCAACCAAGATCTGTTCGATATCCAGCAGATCGAGGTGCTGAAGGGACCGCAGAGCGCGCTGTACGGCCGCAATGCCGCCGCCGGAGCGATCGTCATCACCACCAGGCGCCCCGGCGACGAGTTGGAAGGCAAAGTGGCTGCCGCGCTCGGCAACTTCGATACGACACGTGCAACCGCTTCGGTCGGCGGGCCGTTGTCGGACACGATCAAGTTCAATGTGGCAGGCGCGTTCCGCGATACGGATGGACCGTTCACCAACGTGACGACGGGCGAGAAAGTGCAGCGTTTCCAAACGAAGAACGCCCGCGCACGGCTGCTGATCGATCCGAGCGACAAGCTATCCGTCGACGTGCGCCTCGGCGGGCACGACTCCAAGGGCGGTGGCAGCGCCTACAACGCGCAATTGGTGGGGTTGCCGCTCGGCGGCTTCGACGGCACGGCGCTCGATGCCAACAATGCAAAGATGCCCTTCGTATCCAACGTCAAAGGGAAGTTCGAAGAGGACTTCGTCGACGGGCTCGTCAGCGTCGACTACGACTTCGGCTTCGCCAAGCTGACCTCGATTTCTGCGTGGAACAAGCTCGATCAGTACTTCGCCAGCGATTCCCCGCCTTACGTACCCGACACGGGCTCGCCGACCGCGACGGTCCAGCAGTACACGTATCTGGACGAGAACTATTCGCAAGAGCTTCGACTCACCTCCCGGAGCGACCAGCGTCTGCGTTGGCAGGTAGGTTTCTACTACCTGAAGTTCGATCGCGATCAGACCAGCAAGATCAGTGCCGATACGCTCGCCAGTTTGCCGAGCAACAACGACGAGATCGAACCGGCTGGCTCCGCGTTTCCGACGCTCGCTTACAGCAATCCGCAGTTCGAGACGGAGAACTACGCGCCATTCGCCAGTCTTCAGTTCGACATCACGGATAAGCTGCAGATCAACGCAGCAGGCCGTTACGACCACGAGAAGCGTCAGGTCGAAGAGGCGGCATCGGATGCGATCAATCCGCTCACGGGCATCAGCTACAACAACTGCGTGGCACTCACGGGGCGTACGATCGATGAGTGCAACAGCGAGAAGACCTTCAAGCAGTTCGAGCCCAAGGTGAGCCTGAGCTACAAGATCACCGCAGACGCTAACGTGTATGCCAGCTGGGGCAAGGGCTTCAAGTCCGGTGGCTTCAATCCGATCGGCGGCCGTGAAGCCTTGATCGGCGCAGCGGCTTCGATTGGCTTGCCCGCAAGCTCCGTGTATGTGCAGGACATCTACGACAAGGAAGTATCGGAGTCCTACGAGGTGGGCGCCAAAGTACGGCTGTTCGATCGTCGCCTGTCGATCAATGCCGCGGTGTTCCAGACCGACATCGAAGGCGCGCAGCAGTTCGAGTTCTATCCGACGGTTGGCCTGCAGACTACGATCAGCGTCGACAAAGTCGAGCTGAAGGGCTTCGACATCGACTTCACCGCAGATCTGCCGGCCGGCGTACGCCTCTTCGGCGGCTACGGATACACCGATGGCGAAGTAAAGAGCTTCGCCGGCAATCCGGCCTTCAATGGCAACAAGGCGCCGGGTGCCTTCGAGACCACGCTGAACCTGGGTGTCACCAAGGCCTTTGCGCTCAGCGAATCGCTCGATCTGATACCGCGGGTCGAATTCAATCGCTACGGCGAGATCTGGTGGGACGTCGCGAACACACCTGGCACGAAGCGCGACCCGCTGGAGTTGATTCGTGCGCGACTGAGTTTGAAGAGCGGTGATCGCTGGGAAGTTTCCGCTTACGGCGACAATTTGACCGACGAAAAGTACTTCCAGGAGGTAGTGCCGCTGCTGGGTGTCTTCACCGTCAATTATCGCGGACCGACACGCAGCTACGGACTGGAAGCACGCTACAACTTCTAAAGACGTGATCGATCGCTGCGCAAGGTGGGTTCTCCTTGCGCGGCTTCGATGCGAGGAGGTGCGCGATGAATCTCGAGTGGGAGCAGCATTGGTTGCAGCTGTTCAACAAGAACCTGGAAGCATTGATGGCCTACTATCCCGAGGATTTCGAGTACGAAGATCTGAATCTCGGTATCCGCATCGAGAACGACAAGGCCAAGCTGCGCCGCTTGTTCACGACGTTCGAGAACACGGACCCGAATGCATCGGAGCACTATTTCAATGCCCTGCGTTATCACGGCGACGAGCACGGCGGCTGTGTCGAGTGGAGCTGGGAGATACGCCACAAGAGCGACTTTCTCGGCCTGCCTGCGGCGGGCAAGACGACGCAGGTGCGCGGTATGACCATTCACAAGTTCCGCGACGGCAAAATCACTCTCGAACGCAGCCTTTGGGACACGGCATCACTGATGCGGCAGTTGGGGTTGAAGGCGCCGGCGCAGATGGAGTTTCAGTAATGTTCGAGCTTCATGGCAAGTCCGCCATCGTCACCGGCGGTGGCTCGGGGATTGGCGCTGCGATCGCTCAGCGTCTGAGTCGCGCTGGAGCGAAGGTACTCATTGCCGATGTGAGTGATGTAAGTGCAGCTGCAACAGCCTGGGGATGCACGTTTCGGCGCACTGACGTGAGTGACCCGGACGCGGTTCAGGCTTTGTGTGCTGAAGCCATGGCACGCCACGGTCGGCTCGACATCATGGTCAACAATGCGGGCATCGCGTCGGGTCACCCGATCGCCGCGGCCGATGCGGAACGGTCCGAGCGCTTCTGGCGCGTACACATCCTCGGTGTGCAGATGGGAATCAAGGAAGCCGCTGCGCGTATGCAGCCGGGCAGCGTCATCGTGAACATCTCGTCGATCACCGCGGTGCGCGGTTTCGCTCAATGGGGCGAATACGCCGCGACCAAGGCCGGCATCATTTCTCTGACACAAACGGCGGCGGTGGAGTACGGACCGAAGGGTATCCGCGTGAACTGCATCGCACCCGGCATCATCGATACGCCGCTCGCGATGAACGAGGCCCCCGACATGGTGGAGCGCAATGCCAGGGTCTTTGCGTTACTCGGTCGGATCGGCCGCCCGGAGGAGGTCGCGGCCGCCGTCCATTTCATGGTCAGTGATGATGCGAGTTACGTGACGGGTCAGACGCTCCTGGTCGATGGCGGCTGGAGCACTGGCACGTCGCTTCGGGGAATCGAGCTGGCGCTCTCCAGCACGGGGTAGCAGCTCCTGCTTCGGCGGTGCACTGAGTCGAACGCGGCTCTCACGCCAGTCGCTCGGACGCTGTCCGGTCCAGCGCACGAACGCGCGCGAGAACGTGCTGCTGCTGGAGAATCCCAGCATCGCGGCAATCTTCTCGATGTTGCAATCTTCGCGCACGAGATAGTCGTACGCGAGCTCCTCGCGCAGCCGATCCGACACTTCCTGGAAAGTCGTGTTCTCTTCGCGCAGGCGCCGCAACAACGTACGTGAGGTCATGTTCAACAGGCGGGCAGTTTCAGTTTTCGTGGGCTCACCGTCCGGAAACTGACGAATCAATGCCTCGCGTACCTTGCGTGAGAAACGGCTGGAGAAGCGCAGCGCAAGGTACTTGGAGGTCATTTCATCCAGGATCATCGCCAGCTCCTCGTTGGCCGATGGCACCGGCCGTTCGAGGTCCTTGGCTCTGAACAGGATGCTGTTGCTCGACTCGCCGTATTTGATCTGGCAGCGAAACACATCGCGGTACGCACGGTCATCGGTGGGCTGGGCGTGCCGGAACGTGACCTCGACAGGTACCAGCGGGGCGGAAGCGATCCACTCACACAGCATGAGAAAGCCGGCGAGGATCGTGTCGAGCGTCTGGTAGATCGGCTGGCGGCCGTTCGTGTTGAGGTCGACAGTCAACCGGTAGCAATCCTCGAAGGGCTGGAAATCGACCAGTGCTGCATCTGAGATGAGCCGCGCCGAGTGCGCGAAACGCTCGGCGGCACGCTTGAGCGTCGAGCTGCAGGCCATGGCATAGCCGACGACGTGAAAGGTGGAGGGCCGAATGTGGCGTGCCACCTTCAGCCCGAAATCGTCATCGTCCGTGGCCGCCACCGCTGCGATCCACAGACTGGTGACCTGATCCTGCGAATAGCGGTAGTTCAGATCCAGCAGGCGGTCGGGATCCATGCCCAGCTTCCGCAGCAGCGTGCGATGGTCGACTCGGGCGTCCTCCAGCGCGCGCACGATGGCAAAAACCCAAGCCGAAAGTCCGGTCTGCATGATGACTCCCCCGGTGGTATGAGCGGGCGGCAGCGCCAGCGTCGCGCATTATGGCCCCGGGCAAGGCACCGTGCGCGCCGGCGCCGCAATTGTTGTCGCGTTGGGCGCAGGAGTGTCATGCCCTGCTATTCAGCTGGAACATCGTGCCTGATTTAGTACGCGTTCGATCCACACTCGAAGAGATACCGATGATCAAGATCATCGTGCTGATCAAACGCAATCCGAAGCTCACCAAAGAGCAGTTTCAGGCGCACTACGAGGGTGTGCACGCCAACCTGGCGCTGCAGTACATCCGACCGTTCCTGCTCGACTACCGGCGCAGCTATCCGCTCAGCTCGTTCTCGTACTTCGACGCGGTCGAAGCACCCGGCGAGGTGAGTCGACAAGCGTACGACTACGACTGCATCACCGAGCTATGGGTCGCTGACCGTCCGGCGATGGAGGCCATGTTCGCCAAGTTGTCCGAGCCCGCCACGCGCAAGACCATCGCCGAGGACGAGGAGCGCTTTCTCGATCCCAAGTCGGTCGTGATGATCACTTGCGAGGAGCATCGCTCGTCCATCACATAGCAGCTCGCCCGCAGCGCAGTGCGGTCGACACTCGACGCCTCGTCCCGCCTGTATTTCCTTCAAATGGTCCTGAGGACTCAT
>JBEVDW010000220.1:0-3035 GCA_040513115.1 Steroidobacteraceae bacterium
GGAACCAACGACTGGCGGGACATCGGCCACGAATCGGGCTGAATGGAATGCTGTGATTGGCGGTTATCTGCCGCAATTGAAGCGGTTCGCTCAAACCCATCTGCCCGCGCGTCTCCGCGGGACGATCACCGCGGACGATCTGGTGCAGGAGGTCGTGTTAGGCGGGATCCGGCAGCTCCATCGCTTGGAGTTTCGCCACGAGCATGCGTTCCTGTCTTACTTGCTGACATCAATCCGCCATCGTATCGTGGACGAGATCAGAAGGACACGGCGTCAGCCAGCTCGTGTGCTGGTTGGTAATTGGAATGTCGATCCGAGCGTGTCACCGCTCCAACAGCTCATCACGCGAGAGAATCTGAGACGCTACGCGAAAGCGCTCGCGTGCCTGGCCGATCGTGATCGACAGCTCATCGTGCTGCGCCTGGTGCGGGGCCTATCCTGCCGGGATGTCGCCGACCGGCTGGGCATGCGCAGCGAGGCGGCAGTGCACATGGCTGTCAAGCGCGCACTGCAACGCCTGGAGCAAAGCCTCACCGAAGTCGACTCGCCTTCAATGTCTCAAGGCTTCGATACACACCGATTGCCTCAGCATTCGGCTCCGCGCCTCGGCGAGATGCTGGGCTAAGAGCCGTCGTGCCAGCGCACCAGCCGCAGTAGGGCCTACCAGCGGAACGTCGTCTGCGCAGCGTGCGCCGAGAGGCGCTCGTGCAGGGCTTTGGCTGTTTCGCGCGCGAGGTAGGGAATGGCGACTCGGTGCGAGCGCTCGCTCGCCCCAGCGGTGTCCACCCGGACGCCCGCCATCATCGCTCGCCGGTCGAATGGTGACTCGATGCATGTAACGGTCTGAATCTTCACGACCGGCGCAATTGTGACGTTGCGCCACAACCACCCGCTGCGAAAGACCACCGCATCGTCGGTCAGGGTCCACTGGGTGCGCTGAACCTGCTTCCATGCCACGACCGTCATCCACGCCAGTGTGAACGGCAGCACGAGGATCGCGCGCCAACCGAACAGTCCGAAGAGGGGGAGGGTCATCACGGTGCCGATGGTCAACGCTGGCTTCAACGCCCTGGCGAACGCGCGCGGATGCAACGGACGCCAGTCGAGCATTTCCAGATGGAAGCCCGGAAGCACCTCGCGCACGAGGGCAGGCACATCGGACCCTCGAACGATCGGCGCGAGCCACTCGCGTGGTTTCTTCGGGCCTTGCTGCGGGGTGCTCTGGCCGCCTGCTGTTTCCACGCGGACCGACATCCGATGCAGCAGACGCTGAAGCGGCGCCTCGCGAATCGTCAGCGTCTGGACCCGCCGCAGCGGAATCGTCGCCGTGACTCGCGTCAGCAGTCCGTACTCCATGCGCATGTCCTCACCGACGCGCGAGAGTCTGAACTCGTAGAGACGCATCCCGGACCAGATCATGGAGGCAACGCGCACCAGCACCAACAGGCCGACGATGCTGACGAGGAGGATCGCGACTTCGCCCCACGGCACCTGACCGCCCACGGCAATCTGCTCGATCGTGTCTTGCACGAGATCAGGCCTGTACCACCCGTTGGCCGCCCAATCCCATACAGGCTGCAACAGCCCGACCTGCCACAGCAGGCCGTACGCCGCAGTGATGAGGATCATGCCGCGGTTGTCGAGCATGCCGTTGAGCAGGAGCTCAGGCAGCGGCAGGTGCAGCAGCGTTCGTGATGCGAGCGGCGGCACTTCAGGTGCCGACTCCGAAGCCTCGGCCGCGCCAGCTGCACTGACCGCCGCCCGACCCTCGAAGATGCGCCGCCTCATCTCTTCGAAGACCGTCTCGTGAAGCACGCTGATCGTGGCTTCGGGCGCCTGGCCGCCGCCCGTCTCGATGCGGACCTCCGTCACGCCCAGGAGACGGTGCACCACGTTTCTCACCGCATCGAGGTTCTGTATCCGGGCATAAGGCACGTGGCGCTCGTTGCGGAAGAAGATGCCGGACCTGATGACGAGCTCCGTGCCCTCGTAGTGCAGGCGAAAGGATAAGTAGCGCGTGATCGCGACGATGGTCGCGGGCACGAGGAAGAGCAGGATCCAGAACTGCCAATTGGCGATCTCGAAATCGCCTGGCATCCAACGGTTCATCCATCGCGCCGGTCCCCACCCCGGTCCCGCCGCAGGTTGCGGAGACGTTCTACCGCTTGTGAGCACGACCACGACGGCAGGCAGCGCAAACGCTTTGAGGCTTCCCGCGAGCGCGAAGAGGATGGACGAAGGATGCAGGCGATGTTCAGACGGCATCGCTCTGGTCGTCGGGCAGCAAGTGCGCGCGAATGCGCCGCGCCACATCGAAAGCAAGGCCTGACACATTCACCTTCGAATGCGACGTCCCGGCGGTGTAGATGACAAGCGTGCCGAGGCCGAAGCGGCGTTCGAGCGGACCTTGTGACACGTCGGTGTGCTGCACCCGGGAGCGCGGAACATTGGTGATGGTTCGCCAATAGACGCCTTGACGGATCTCGATGCCGGCTTGGTCGACTCTGTACGAAGAGAACCGGTAGGAGACGGCTGGCCAGCGCTGCAGCTGCCAGGCGAGCGCCGCCATCAGCGTGGCCCACACCGGCAACAGCAGGAGTCCGAGCAGCAGGATCCCGCTGGTAGCCCAGAGCGACATCGCAAACACGAACGACACGCCCGCGATCATCACCGTGGGAATCGCTGCGAGAATCCGCTGGACGGGAATCCATCGGGGATCGAGTTGGCGCTCGATCCCATCGGCTATCGTCTCGGCTGTGCTCTGTTCCATCCTATGAATACATACACTCGTTGCGGTCCGAGCGCACCCAGAATCAGGCCGCTTTCCTTCGCCTGGGTGACTTCAACGGGCGTGTGGGCAATGGCCGTGTTTCCTCGTTCAACGCATCGCTAGCGGCTGTCGACCGAGAACGCCAGCAAGACGTGGCCGGGCATACCACCGCCGAACGCGTATTCCGAATTGCGAAGAGCATTCCCTCGACCACGATACGGGACCGGGTCCGACGACCGAGCCGCCAATAGCGGGCACGCCGTTG
>JBEVDW010000221.1:0-6170 GCA_040513115.1 Steroidobacteraceae bacterium
ATGACGCGTTCAGTATGGCAATGACGCTGGCCGATCTGCATGGCCCTCTCGCCAATCCGGGTACGTTCGCTCGCATCACCCCGTATTTTGCGACCTGGACCACGCGCTGGGCGGGTCTCGTACAGAACAATCACATGAAGGAGTACACGAACAAGGGGTTCCTCGCGGCCGAGGCCGTCATACCGAAGCGACTGTTCGCGCGCTTCGAGGAGATCTGGCCGCGTACGATGGACTCCGTTCGACAGCACGAATCACTGCCGCATACGTTCAATCATGGCGATACCCACCTCGCGAACTGGTATCGAACGACCGACGGGCGCATGGGGATCGGCGATTGGCAGGGCGCATGGCTCGGACATTGGTCGCGCGACTTCATCTACGCGCTCTCCACAGCATTGACGGTCGAGAACCGCCGCGCGTGGGACCGCGATTTACTGAGTGCCTATCTCGAGCGCTGCCGGGAGCACGGCTTGCCGAAGATATCCGTCGAGCAGGCCTGGACGTGGTGCCGGCAACAATCGCTTTCCGCTCTGGCCTACTGGACCGTTACCTATACGCCATCACCTGGAATGCCCGAGGAGATGCAGCCGAAGGATCGAACCCTGGTGTTCATCGGGCGTCTGGCGCAGGCTGTCGACGATCTGGAGGGACTGGATAGCTTCGGTTAGCTCAACCGGGGAAAGTCCTTCGACCAGAGGGGGCGGGGCAGGCGATGAGCACCGAGCTGTGGTTGCGATTCGACATACGCGGGGCGGGGCTCGCCGTCTCGTCGTCGGCGCTGTGCGCAGCTGCAATCGAGCAGGCGTCCTGGGCCGAGCGCAGTGGGTTCGATGCCATCCTTTTTTCAGAGCACCATGGCTCGGAGGACGGTTATTGCCCCTCGCCGATGATCCTCGCGGCGGCCATCGCTGCCAGAACGAAGACCATTCGCTTGCACCTCGGCGCCCTCGTCGTGCCGCTGTCGCATCCCCTGCGACTCGCCGAAGACGTTTGTGTGCTGGACAACATCAGCAACGGGCGCGTCGATGTGACGGTTGGTGTGGGGTACGTGCCGTCGGAGTTCACGATGTTCGGCGTGGACATGAAGCAGCGCGCCGAGCTGATGGACGAGGGCATTGCAGCGTTTCGCGGCGCATTCTCCGGTGAACCGTTTACGTACCGCGGACGACGAGTTCGCGTCTCACCCGCGCCGGTACAGCCGGGCGGCCCGAAGCTGTATGTGGCTGGTGCGGTCAAGGCTTCCGCGTTGCGGGCAGCGAGACTGGCAGACGGTTTCTTTCCCACGGTTCCCACGCCTGAATTGCTCGACCTGTATCGAGGTGAATGCGAACGTCTCGGCAAGCGGCCGTTCGTCATCGACATGAGCGGGCCTGTGGCCATCCATGTGAGCCGCGACCCTGAGCGCGATTGGGCTCGCATCGGCCGGCACATGCTCCATGAGTTGAACATGTACAGCCGCTGGGCTCGTGAAAGCGGCGCCTACACGCCGTTCGGCCATGACGTGACGGACCTGCAAACATTGCAGGCCACCGGCATCTATCGCATCGTCACACCTGAGGACTGTGTTGCCCTGTTCGAGCGTGAGCGCGACGCCGGCCATCACATCATGTTCAATCCGCTGTGTGGCGGATTGCATCCGGAGATTGCATGGGAAAGTCTGGAGTTGATGGCGTCCGAAGTGCTCCCGCGTTTCAACCATAGAGGCCGTTCGTAGCCGCCGCACGCATGCAGCCATCCAACCACCAACTGCTGAAGCAGCTTCGCAAGTCGACGCAACAATTGGCACAGGAAGCCGCCCGGCCGGAGCACAAGGCGCTGCTGGAGGCAATGGATGTCGTCCTCAACGAGTTGCTGCTTCGCTGCGATCGGGACTTCTTCGTCGACTACTACGATCGCGGTCGCCGCCTGCTCATGGAAGGTCTCGAGTTGCTGGGCGATCAGGCCGGCTCTCTGCGTGCGGACACGGTATCACTGGCGGTTTCACTCGACCCTCGTTTCGGCACGGACACCATCGGCGCACAGTCCGTACGCCTCTCCGATCTGTTGACGCAACTGATCCGCATGATTGGAACTCGCGGTGAAGTTCGATCCGAAGCGCTGCTTCGGCGCATCACTGCTTGGGAGTTGAGCTTGTTGGCTCACCGCTTGAAGCGGATACCCGTCGATCATGCGCAATTGAACAGTCTAAGCGTCACCATCGCTCGCGAGAGCCTGGAGACGTATCTGCGCCGGAAGAAGCCCGAGTGGAAGGACCTCGAGGTCACCCATTTCCAGCGCATTGCGGGCGGTTTCTCTAAATGCACGCTCTTGTTCGATACGCTCGACACGGTGAATGGCAGCCAGTCATTCGCAATTCGCGCTGAACAGCCGATCCACATCATGGACCTGGATGGTTCGGACGTGAGCAACGAATTCTGGGTCGTCAGGAAGGCGTTCGAGTCCGGCATACCCGTGGCGGAGCCGCTGTGGCTTGAAACAGACCGCCAGTTTCTCAATACGCGGTTCATCGTCTCGCGTAAGGCGGTAGGTCGGAATTTCGGCACGGCAAAAGGCGGTGAAAGCCGTCTGTCGCTCGCGGCGACGAAGGATCTGGCTCGCGTCATCGCGCGCATTCATGACATTCCGCTGGAGCGTGACGCGCATTGGGTCAAGGCAAGTCATTTCGGCAAGTGGATGGACGTGGGCGCGACGACGCGCCAGAACACCTTGGCGCGAGTGGACTATTGGAATAGACAGTGTCTCGCAGCGAACATCTTCCCGTCGCCGTGCATCACCAGGGCGCTGACGTGGCTCGCCGCGAACGTGCCGGACTACGACGAACCGCCGGTGTTCCTGCATGGAGATTTCGGTCCGCACAATGTCCTGCTCGATGGCGATCGGGTGTCCGCAGCGCTGGACTGGGAGATTTCGACACCGGGCGATCCGGCCTACGATGTCGCGTGGTTCCTCAACTGCGCCGGCGTCGCTGTCGATCGCGAGGAATTTCTTGCGGCCTATCGTGATGCGGATGGCAAAACGTTGAGCGAGTATCGATTGCGCTACTACGACGTCTTCGTGTCCATGATGATGCCTGCCACGTGCAATGCCTCTCTGCGGCTCGTCGAGGAACAGGACGCCGCCAACATCAACATCGCGCTCTACGGTCTGCAATTCATGCACGAGTATCCGAGCCGACTCGAAGCCGCCATTGCGAATGCCGAGGCAGTGACGCATTTGCAGTGAGTGCTGACACGGGCGTTTCCACACACGTGAAAGAGGAGACCCGAGCATGAGTGACGCGAACAAGGCTGCGACGCGACAGTTCTTCAAGGCTTTGGGTTCAGGCGATGTCGCCACCCTGAAGAATCTCGTCACCGACGATGTCGAGGCCATTACGCCGGGCACGGCCGACATATCGGGTACACGGAACTACGAAATCGTGATGCAACTGGCCAAGGCCTTTCCGCTGATCACACAGTCCGGAATCGAGTTTCGGATCCTGAATCTCACCGCAGAGGATGATCGGGTGGCGTGCGAGATGGAGGGTTACTCCACGCTGCGGAATGGCAAGCCTTACAACAACTGCTATCACTTCCCGGTGTTCTTCCGTGACGGGAAGATCTGTCGGCTCAAGGAATATCTCGACACGAAGCTCGGTGACGCCGTTCTGGGTCCCTACATATTGAAGTAATCTCGAGACCGTCCGGAAGCTCTGCAAGAACTGGTCGGAGGCAGCCATGACAGAGAGCTCGTTGCAAACGCGCCTGAGAGTCGCCGCCTCGGTTGCGGAAATCGGATCGCACGTTGCGTGGGAGCGGCTGGTGAATCCGCGGCCGAAGCGAGCCACCTCAGTGCCGCCATCCACAGAGGCGTTCACGACGGAGTGGCTCAGTGAAGTGCTCTGCCGGGGCGTGCCAGTGGCGAAGGTGTCCAGCATCGAGCTCGGACAGGCGAGCTCAGGCTCGTCCGATCGCAGAGCTTTTCGCGTGACCTACAACGAAGCGGGCCAGGCCGCGCAGCTCCCAACGCACTTGTTCAACAAGTGTTCCAAAGGCTTTTTCACACGGCTGATGATGCAGCAGTGCGGGACCCTGGAAAACGAAACGGCGTTCTACTCGCGGATTCGACCAGAGCTCTCGATCGAAACGCCGCGGGTCTATTACGTTGCGCTCGATCCTCGCTCGCGCCGCTCGACGATCATCCTCGAGGACATTTTCCATACCCGACGGGCTCGCATCCTCAACGCCAAGACAAAGATCGAGCGCTCACAGATAGAAGCGATGCTGGAGCTGCTGGCATCCGTGCACGGACAATTCTGGGACAGCCCGCGCTTGAAGCAGGAATTCACCTGGCTGCGAACGCCGAAAGAATGGATCCGCGACGTCGAAGGTCCCATCGCTTACAAGCAGCGCAGCATTGTCGGCATCGAGCGCTCGGGAAGCGTCGTGTCTGCATTGCTCGCCAGCAAGCCGGATGAGATCTACCGTGCGTTCCTGGCGTCGATGTCCGTGAGCAGTCGTGGGCCGCTCACATATCTTCATGGAGATCCACACGTCGGAAACTACTATGTGACGGGTGATGGCCGCACGGGGGTGCTGGACTGGCAAGTGTGTTTCCGTGGCGGTTGGGGGCACGACTTTGCGTACACGATGCTCTCGGCGCTCGTCGTCCAGGATCGCCGCAACTGGGAGCGTGACCTTCTGAGCTTTTATCTCGGGCGTCTGAAGCATCACGGCGCATCCAGCGCACCCACATTCGATGAGGCATGGACGTTGTACCGTCAGCAGACGCTCTACACCTTCGTGGGTTGGCTCTACACCATTGGCTTCGGACCACTGCAGCCGAACATGCAACCGGATGAGCTTTGTCTCAAGGTCATCGAGCGCTCTGCCGCTGCGGTGGAAGATCTCGAATCGCTGCAAGCGCTGTCGCGCTGAGCACGATAGCGTCGCTGCGGCGGAGAAGGTGATGAAGAGTACGCAACCGGTGCACCTGAACGATCCGCAAGTCAGCCGGTGTCCGTTCCCGGTGTACGAGATCCTGCGAGAGCAGGCACCCGTGTACCAGGATCC
Organism: Steroidobacteraceae bacterium; assembly: GCA_040513115.1. Taxonomy (GTDB): domain Bacteria; phylum Pseudomonadota; class Gammaproteobacteria; order Steroidobacterales; family Steroidobacteraceae; genus DATELY01. Next base: position 5,052 of record JBEVDW010000221.1, read on the forward strand.
AGCCACTGGCCATTACGTGCTGACTCGCTACGCCGACGTCCGCCAGGTGCTGATGAGTCCGAAAGTCTTCTCCAATCAGACCGGGCTGTCGGGCGCCGCACGCAAAGCACCGCGGTTCTGTGAGTACATGGCCGAGCACGGCTGGCCACTCGTGGAGACTCTGCAGAACACGGACCCTCCCGAGCACACGCTCCACCGCAGGCTTGTGCAGCGGGCGTTTTCAGCTCCGGCGATCGAAGCGCTGAAACCGCGCATCCTCGAGCTCGTCGATGGTTTGCTGGATCAAATCATCGGCCGTGGTGAAACCGAACTCGTTGCCGCGTACGCGTTGCCGCTACCGTTGCGCACGACGACGGAGCTGTTGGGATTCGAACAGGCCGACGAAGCGGCGCTGATGCGCTGGGCTCACGCACTGGTAGAGCTCACTGCGGCCACCCTCAGCGAGGAGCGGGAGTTGGCGTTGGCGGCTCAGCTGGTCGAGATGCAGCGCTTCTTCGTAGCCAACGTGGAACGGGTGCGTGAGTCGGGCGAGGACACGATCATTGCGCGCCTGGTTCACGCGGCGCACGAAGACGATGTGGCATTACCCACCGTGCTGAACATCATCTCCCAATTGATCACTGGTCATCATTCGATCGCGGCGGGATTATCGCTCGGCGTCAAACGGCTGGCAGAGAGACAGGACATCGCGGCACGTCTGCGGGCCGAGCCCGGACTGATTGCGAACTTCGTGGAAGAAGTCCTGCGACTCGAGGCGCCCATCCAGGTGCTCTACCGCCGCGCACTTCAAGATGTCGAGATTGGCGAGGTGAAGATCGCAGCGGGGGCGATCGTGCAGGTTCGCTACGGTTCGGCCAATCGTGATCCGCGAATGTTTGCAGCGGCCGACGATCTGGATCTCGGACGCGAGAAGCCGATGACCCACCTTGCGTTTGGCATCGGGCCGCACGTGTGCATCGGCAACCAGCTGGTGCGCTCGGAGTTGCGATTGAGTTTCGAGCGGGTGCTGCAACGTGCCCGCGCGATACGACTGACGCGTGGGAGTTCCAGCGCGATCGACGAGGCCATCTACGTGACGTATGGGCGCGCAGCGCTCGATTGCCCGATAGACGGATCGCT
>JBEVDW010000222.1:0-3596 GCA_040513115.1 Steroidobacteraceae bacterium
TGGCAGGCGGTGCAATCGCGCTGAAGACGATATCGAAGGCGTTGTTGCGTGCCTTGTCTTCGTACTGCAAGCGCATCTTGCGGAACGGCTCGATGACATCGACCTGATAGCTGCATGGCAGCTGCAAATGATCGATGTTCGTGGCGATCCTCTTGTCGCTCATGAAGAGCCGCATGTCGTACAGCTCGCAGGCGAGATGATGATTCTTGATGCCACGCCAGACCATCGCGCCGCCCGTCATGGTGGTGAGACGTGCGTGATGCCAGAAGTACGTCAGACCGTGAATGCGCTCCTGCGGAACACTGAAGCCGAAATATTGCGTCTCGGTCAGCGCTTCATCGGTGATCGCTGCATTCATCTGCGGATGCAGGAGCTCATCGTCGGCGTCGTATGCGCCGAAGCCCAGACCCGCGTTGTGCAGCAGGAATGTTGAGTTCTCTGACATTTCCCCTCAGTTCTTGCGCACAGAGCCGGCTAGGTCTATTTTGTATACATTATTCCCGAGCGCGGATGGCGTCAAACGATTTTAGTATGGTCATACTCTGCACGGCCCGAACGAGCGTGCAGCACAGCGGCGGAATCTCGTGGATGAGCTTTGCGCGTGTGGGACGCGCAAGCGATGCAGCGTCAGACGTGCGCTGACTTACGTTTGCGGTTGGACGGTGCGTCCGCGGTGGATGGCGCGGGACTCGATGGCTCGACGGGTAATGGTGAGCTCTCACCCGCTAGTCCTGCGATGAAGCCATAGTTCTTGAAGCGCATGCATTGGTAGGCGCCTGCGCCATCCCGCTGGAGCAACGCCTGTGTCGCCTTTTCGTAGGGCTCAACGGCGCGCTCGAGCTGATCGAGAGTCGCTAAGTCACGTACGTGACGCTCGTAGTGGTACAGGTAGTGTCGGCGAGTGACATTCTTCAAATATTCGTTGCCTGATGCATCCACGATCAGTTCGTGGTAGCGGATCATGGCGCGGAGGGTGCCGCGTATGTCCTTCGCCTGCACGCGCTCGCGCAGCCTGCGGGTATTCTCGGAGATTCGCTCCATGTGAAGCGGATACTTATCGTTGGCAACCATCTCCTCCAGGGCGAAGCGTATCAACGCATCTTGCACTTGGAGCATCTCGACCAGCTGTTCCCGGATGTTGACAGGGATGCGTGCGCCGCTATTCTACACCAGCTCTACCACGCCGTCGCCAGCCAGTATTCGCAGTGCTTCGCGCACTGGTACGCGCCCCAGTCGGAAGCTGCGCTCGAAGTCGGCTTCGACCAGTCTCTCGCCCGGGGCATATCGGCCGGAGCCGATGAGCTTCGCGATCTGTTCGACAGCGTATGTCACGGGATCTTCCATGACACGTGTCTTGGCGCGTGCGGGCAACTTCGACCGGCGTCGAGCGAGCGGTTTCGAGCTCATTGTCTCTGCGGAGTGGCGGTGACAGCGTCCAAGATTACTGGTTCTCACCGAGGATTGTGTGCACAAACGACATTCGGCGGGCGCCTTTCGCGCGGCGAGTCGTATTCCAAATTAGGGCGCCTGCGCCAGAAGTTGCTCGGCCACCTTATCGAGAAACACCGCGTGATAGTGCGAGGTCGCGAACAGCGTAGGGAGCTCTGGATGATCATTCCAGTGCGTGCCGTAACCCGATTGCGCGGCAAACACCACGATGCGCAGGTTGGATAGCACACCGTAGAACCGTTCGTACTCCGGCCGATATTCATGACCACCGTGACGGTAGTAGATCTGGAGGAACTCTTTCCAGGGCAGAGCCTGGTCGATCCACGTCCGACAGTAGGCGAGGTCCTCGATGGGATCGCCCATGTGCGATAGCTCCCAATCGAGCAGGATGCTGATGCGTCCGTTGTGCATCATCAGGTTGTGCAACCCCGCATCGCCGTGAACGATGCGGGGCATACCAGCCGAGGGCGGCACATGCGCGCGCAGCCAGGCAAACGCAGCCGTCATCGTCGGCGACGGTGCGGATGCACGACTCAGCCATGCGCGCTCGTAAAGATCGATCTGCAATCGCACGCAGTCCGCCATCGTCGCATCCGGATCGAAGAAAGAGCGGGGTAGGTCGAGCGACACCGGCTCGATCGAATGCAAGCGGCCGAGCACTTCGGCCAAAGCCCTGGCGGCGTGCTCCTGGCCACTGTCCATCTGCAATCCGCGCATGTTGGAGAACGCGACTTCGCCTGGCGCCTTGCGGGTGATGGTGAACGCGTGGCCAAAGACCGTTCGATCCGATTCCGCCACAATGATTTCCGGCACGGGCAACCCTCGAGCATGTAGCGCCTCGAGCAGGGGCGCTTCGTCCACGACCGAGCCTGCCACGGCGCCGAGCGAAACATCGCGACGGAGAACGGCAGGCCAGCTGCGGCCGTCGAGCTCGGCATCGATGACATGTGTTTCCTTGGAAAAACCACCGAGCAGCTTGTGAACCTGAGTCACACGCAAGCCGTTGCATGTAGGCAGCTTGGCCCGCAAATAGGCTTGGAGGCGCTCGGCCGTGATCTCGAGTGTGCGAGCGCGTTCCTGAGTGCGCTGCAGGTGCGGTAGCTCGCGCTCCAGACGCAGGCATTCCATGAGGTGCTGGCGCTCGGCTTGAATGGCTGCGCGAGTCAGCGGGTCGTTGATGCCGAGCTGACTGCTCGCGTCTGTGCCTACCGCCCGCTGGCCCGCAATCTCGGCAATAGCAGCCGTGATCACGCGATGACGTTCTGCCGGTGAGGCCGGGGAGGGTAGCCGTGCCGTCGACCCCGACAAGAGCGCCTGCTCCTTGTCCATCCATTCTTGCAAGAGTGCCGGTCCGCGCGTCTCGCGAATGATCAGTTGCCGCAGGACCTGGCTTAGCAACGAGGCCGTCGTCCGCGCACGAGCACTGCTCAGCTCAGGTACGAGCACCTGATCGAGCTCACGTAGCAACACTCGCAGTGTGCGCTCCGTACTCGGCTGCTCGCCCGTGGGGGCTGGATGTGTGGCTTCATGCTGCAGCGTCATGCCTGTTTCTCGGCGGTGGCGCGCCATGAGAGTACTTCGCGCAGCTGCCCGAGATCCCATTTCGGACCTTCGGCCACGACCACGATGTGCCGAATGCCTTCCTGCAGGTAGATCGACGGATCGGCATCGCGGTTACCCATCATCTGCGGGAAGTAGTAGGTCACTCGCTCGATGCTGTCGAAGTCACGTCCGATTTCCTTGCAGATCTCCCGCAAGGCAGCGCATTTCTGGCGGATTTTCTCAATCGGTCCGTAGACGTGCCACAGGTCGGCATGCTCGGCAACAACGCGCATGCCGATGCGCTCGCCCATGGAGGCAATCAGCAACGGCATCGGGCCGAGTGGCGGAGGAGTCAATTTCCGCAGGCGCTCCTTGATGATCGGAATGTCGCGCGCAAACGCGAGCGCGCGGTCGGTCTGCGTGCCGAATTCGTAACCGTAGTCGTCATAGTCCGCTTTGAGATAGCCGGTCCCCATTCCAAGGATGAAGCGGCCGCCGCAGGCGTGATCGATGGTGCGCGCGATGTCCGCCATCAAGTTTGGATTGCGATAACTGTTGGCGTGCACGATGCAGCCGATGCGCGCCCGGGTCGTGGTGGCGGCCAT
>JBEVDW010000223.1:0-6533 GCA_040513115.1 Steroidobacteraceae bacterium
CGCAGGACGGCTACACAACCGGACGCCTGATCGGTATCGATGTGTCTTCGGAAGGTGTCGTGCAGGCGCGCTTCACGAATGGCCGTTCGACCTCGCTCGGCCAGGTGGCGATCGCCAGCTTCTCCAATCCGCAGGGCTTGCAGCAGCTCGGTAACACGAACTGGGCGGAGACTGCGTCATCTGGTCAGGCCCTGAACGGCCAAGCCGGCGGTTCGGGCTTCGGATTGATTCAGTCCGGCGCGCTCGAGGCTTCCAACGTCGACATCACCGCGCAGCTCGTCAACATGATCACCGCGCAACGCAACTTTCAGGCGAACGCGCAAATGATCCAGACGGCGGACCAGGTGACGCAGACGATCATCAACATTAGATAAGGCTAACTGGCTGGCTGGAATACTGGCGCGTTGGCCAGAGGCCGTTCCGCCCAGTTGACCAGCCGACCAGGAGCCGAGCTCAACACATGGACCGCTCTCTCTACATCTCGATGTCCGGCGCGAAAGAGACGTTGCGCGCACAGACGGCCAATAACCACAACCTGGCCAATGCGAGCACGACGGGTTTCCGTGCCGACTTGAACGCGTTCCAGACGCGTGCGGTTGCGGGTTCCGGTTATGCGTCGCGTGCGTATGCCACGAACTCGACGACCGGCTTCGACGAATCGCAGGGAGCGCTGCAATCGACCGGGCGCGATCTCGACGTCGGCGTTCAAGGCGAGGGTTGGATTGCGGTGCAGGCAGCCGATGGTCGCGAGGCGTACACACGTGCTGGCGATCTGCGAGTGGATCCGAGCGGCCTCTTGATGACGGGTGCGGGCCATCCCGTGCTCGGCGATTCAGGCCCGTTGAGCGTGCCGCCCAACAGCAGCGTGCTGGTTGCCGCCGACGGCACTGTTTCGATCGTGCCGCTGGGTCAAGGTCCGGAAACGACGGCCAGCGTCGGTCGCATCAAACTCGTCAAACCGCCGCTCGATCAACTCACGCGTGGTGAGGACGGCCTGTTTCGCACACGCGACGGCAGCGGTGCATCGGCGGATGCCAGCGTGCGCGTCGCCTCCGGCGTGCTCGAGTCGAGCAACGTCAACATCGCAGATGCGATGGTCAACATGATCGAGCTCAGTCGGCAATTCGATCTGCAAGTCAAAGCGATGCGTACTGCGGAAGAAGATGCCGCCGCAGCGGCGCAGTTGTTGCGCACGTGATCTGCTCATCCTTCATCTCTAGGAGCTTCGTATGAATCCCGCTCTGTGGGCCGCGAAAACCGGACTGGATGCGCAACAGACGCGCATGACGGTCACGTCGAACAACCTGGCCAACGTGAACACCACCGGCTTCAAGAAGGGCCGTGCCGTGTTCGAAGACCTGCTGTATCAGAACATTCGGCAGGTCGGTGCCTCCACGTCGCAGGACACGCAAGCTCCATCAGGCCTGTCGTTGGGCACGGGCGTGCGCGTCGTTGCAACCGAGAAGACGTACACCCAAGGCAATCTCTCGCAGACGGGCAACTCGCTCGATCTCGCGATCCAAGGCCGCGGCTTCTTCCAGATCCTCATGCCCGACGGAACGCTGGGTTACACACGCGATGGCAGCTTCCAGGTGAACGCACAGGGCGAGCTCGTGACCTCGAGCGGCTATGCGCTGCAGCCCGGCATCACCATTCCCGATGGTGCGCAGAGCGTCAGCATCGGCAGCGACGGTGTCGTAAGCGTCCTGGTTTCCGGCCAGTCGTCGCCCACGCAAGTCGGCTCGATTCAACTCGTCGATTTCATGAACCCTGCGGGTCTGCAGGCGCGCGGTGAGAACTTGCTCGTCGAGTCCGCTGCAAGCGGCACGGCACAGACAGGTACGCCCGGCCTGAATGGTTTGGGTTCGCTCGCACAGGGCTCGCTCGAAAGCTCGAACGTGAATGTCGTGGAAGAGCTCGTGAACATGATCGAAACCCAGCGCGCCTACGAGATGAACTCGAAGGCGATCTCGACTTCGGACGAGATGATGCAGTTCATCACGCAGCAGCTGTAAGGCTTAAGTGACATCCGTTCGCCCTGAGCTCGTCGAAGGGCTCTTCAAGAGTGCTTCGACAAGCTCTGGGCTCAGCACAAATGAAAAGAAGAGACACGCTCAGCTCGATCGGGAAGAAGCACACGCGACACGCAAGAAGTTCAATGAAACTACATCTGACAACACTAACCCTCGCACTCGTTCTGCTCGCCGGCTGCGCCGCATCTCCGAGCGACCAAGAGTACGCCGCCACCTGGCCCGAAGAGGTCCCTGCCGACAGCAATGCGAATGGCGCCATCTACCAGGCAGGCCATGACGTCGCGCTGTTCGAGAACGCTGTCGCACATCGCATCGGCGACACCTTGACGATCACGCTCGCCGAGAGCACGGCCGCTTCGAAGAGCTCCAGTACGTCGACGAAGAAGTCCACCAAGATCGACATGCCCGGACCCATCATCGCCGGTCAGCCTGTGACAGTGAATGGTAATGAGGTGCTGAACGTCGACGTCGACAACGAATCCGAGTTCGACGGCGAAGGCGCGAGCAGCCAGACCAACAGGCTCCAGGGCAACATCACCGTGACGGTGGCGAAGCGCCTGTCCAACGGCAACCTGCTGGTGCGCGGTCAGAAATGGATTCAGATCAATCAGGGCAAAGAGTACGTGCGCATCCAAGGCATCGTGCGCCCGATCGATATCAACCCGGATAACAGTATTCCTTCCTTCAAAGTGGCTGACGCGATGATTGCCTACGGCGCGCAAGGTGCGCTGGCCGATGCGAACGCGCCGGGCCTGCTGTCGCGCTTCTTCAATATGAAGTGGCTGCCGTTCTAAGAGACGCTCATGACCAACGCTTCTGCAGCTCTGAAATCAGCTCGCGCGATCCTGACGCTCTTTGTAGTCAGCGTCATTACCGCGTTCTCCGGCTCGGCGGCACACGCCGAACGAGTGAAAGACATTGCGACTGTGTCCGGTGTCCGCGCCAACCAGCTCGTCGGCTACGGTCTCGTGGTCGGCCTCGACGGCACCGGCGATCAAACCAGCCAGGCGCCATTCACGATCCAAAGCATTCGCAACATGCTGACGAAGTTCGGCGTGACGATTCCCGCGAACGTGAATCCGCAGTTGAAAAACGTCGCCGCGGTGACGGTGCATGCCGATCTGCCGCCGTTTTCGAAGCCGGGCCAGACGATCGACGTGACGGTGAATTCGATTGGCAACGCGAGCAGCCTGCGCGGCGGCAGTCTGTTGATGACACCGATGCGCGGTATCGACGGCGAGGTCTATGCGATCGCTCAAGGCAGCATGGTCGTAAGCGGCTTTGGTGTCTCGGGCAAGGACGGCTCACGAATCGCCGTGAACGTGCCGAGCTCCGGGCGCGTGCCGAATGGCGCCTCGGTCGAAAAGACGGTACCCAACAACTTCACTGCCGAACCTTACGTCGTCCTCAATCTCAACACGCCCGATTTCACGACGGCCGCTCGGTTGACCGACAGCATCAACAAGCTGCTCGGCCCCGACACGGCGCGTGCGATGGACGCCGTGTCGATCCGGGTCCAGGCGCCGATCGATTCGAGTCAGCGCATCGCGTATCTCTCGACGCTCGAGTCGGTCGAGGTCACGCCGGGTGAAGCGCCGGCGCGCGTGATCATCAACTCGCGCACGGGCACCGTGGTTATTGGCGCGCAAGTGCGTGTGACACCGGCTGCCGTCGCACACGGTTCGTTGTCGGTCACGATCACGGAACGAGTCGACGTGAGTCAGCCAAACGAGTTTGCGCTGGGCGATACCGTCGCCACGCGCCGTTCGACGATCAGCGTCGAGCAGCCCGAAGCACGCATGTTCGTCTTCAACGCAGGCGTGAGCCTGGATGAAATCGTGCGCGCCGTGAATCAGGTCGGCGCTGCACCGGGTGACCTCGTCGCGATCCTCGAAGCGTTGCAGCAGGCCGGCGCACTGCGTGCCGAGCTCATCGTCATCTGATCCGTCATGACCGCGCCGCTCAAATCACCTGAGTTCTACGCCGACTTCCAGGGCCTCGCCGCGCTCAAGCGCGACGCGAAGGCGCAGTCGCCGGATGCGCTGAAGGAAGCGGCGAAGCAGTTCGAAAGCTTGTTCACACGCATGCTGCTCAAAAGCATGCGCGCGACGAGCATGGGCAACGAGCTGTTCGACAGCCAGCAGACGCAGTTCTATCAGGACATGTTCGACGATCAGATGGCGGTGCAGCTGTCGCAAGGGAAGGGGTTGGGGTTGGCGGATATGTTGGTGAGGCAGTTGCAGCAGACTGCGCCCGGAGCGGAACCTGAGGCGCGGGACCTGGGGATTGGCGTGGAGAAGAGCAGTAATCCTGCCGCTTCTTCTTCTGACCCCCAAGCCCCAAGTCCCAAGCCGGACGCGAAGCAAGACTTCATCACTTCCATGCTGCCTCATGCCGAACGCGCCGCGCGCGCACTCGGAGTCGATCCGCATGCACTGGTCGCGCAGGCCGCGCTGGAAACCGGTTGGGGCAAGTCGTTGCCAACCGCGGCGAACGGCGACTCGAGCTTCAACCTGTTCGGCATCAAGGCGAGTGCGAGCTGGGGCGGAGCCACTGTTGCCAGCAGAACCCTCGAATTCGACTCAGGCGTTGCCGTCACGAAAAAAGAGAAATTCCGCGCCTACGATAACGCTGCGGACAGCTTCAACGACTATGCCGCTTTGATTGGCCGTAGCCCGCGCTACGCAGCAGCCCGAAACACGGGTTCAGACGCACACGCCTTCGCCCAGGCATTGCAAGCCGGCGGTTATGCCACCGATCCGAACTACGCCCGCAAGTTGAGCGCGATCACTGCCGAAGTGCGTGCGCTCGCTGCCGGGTCACACAGCACGGCGCTCAAGTTGGCTGGCGCCGGGCCGCTAACCGACAGTGAAGGAGTGCCAGGATGAACCGCCACACGCTCATGCGCATGAAAGGCACGGCCGAGCGAATGAGACGATGGCGGTTCTCCTGCTCATCCTTCGTGTTTTCGTCACGCGCGGCAGTCGGCAGCCTGCGGAGTGCTTCACATGGCTGACCTGCTCAGTACCAGCATCTCCGGGTTGATGGCGTTTCAGCGCGCGCTGGACACGACCAGTCACAACATCACCAACGCGAACACTGTCGGCTACAGCCGGCAGTTGCCGGAATTCATGACCCGGCAGGCGCAGCCCTCCGGCGCCGGATGGGTCGGCAACGGCGTTGATGTCGGCACTATCAAGCGCACCTACGACGATTTCCTCGCGAGTCAATCGCGGACGTCGTCCAGCAGCTATCAGCAGGCCAATACGTTCGCGACACAAGCCGAGCGCATCAGCAAACTGTTCGGCGATTCCGCGACCGGCCTGTCGACTTCGTTGCAAAACTTCGTCAATGCGATGCAGAGCGTGGCCGACTCGCCGACCTCGGCTCCCGCCCGCCAAACACTGCTGAGTCAGGCACAGACGCTGTCCGACCGCTTGCAGGGCTACGATGACAGCCTGCGCAACTTCGATACTCAGGTGAACGCCGCCGTCGAGCGCGAGACCAATGCGATATCGACGCTCGCGCAGAGCATCGCGCGCTTGAATCAGCAGATCACGAATGTCTACGCGCAAACCGGACAGCCGCCGAATGATTTGCTCGACCAGCGCGACCAACTGATCGACGAACTCGCGACGCACATCAACGTCAACGTCGTGCAGCAGGGCGACCGCTCGACGAACGTGTTCATCGGTAACGGCCAGCCGCTCGTGGTCGGGCAGACGGCCGCGACGGTCGTGGCTGGCTCGGATCCATTCGATCCGACGCGCACGACCATTGCCGTGCGTTCCGTCTCGGGCACGGCGGACATTACCAATACGCTGTCCGGCGGTGTGCTGGGCGGCATGCTCGATTTCCGCGAGCAGATGCTCGATCCCGCCCGCAACACGCTCGGACGGCTCAGCATCGGGCTGGCGGAAGTGATGAACGAGCAGCACAGCATGGGGATGGATCTCAACGGCAACCTCGGCGGCGACTTCTTTTCCGTCGGTGCGGTTGAGGTGCAGGCCCGCGCAAACAATGGCGGCAACGCGACGGCTTCAGTGTCACGCGTGCCGGGCGCTGCGGGCGCGCTGACCACGAGCGACTACACGCTGACGTACACCTCGGGCGCGTGGAGCCTGCGCCGCGCGGACAACGGCGCCACGGTGTCGATGACGGGGAGCGGTTCTGCGTTAGACCCGTTCCGCGCCGACGGCTTGTCCATCGTCATGAGCGGCCCGCCTGTGGCGGGCGATCAGATTCGGATCAAACCCACGGCGAACGCCGTGTCCGGTTTCGGCGTGCTCATCACCGATGCCGCTGAGATTGCTGCCGCCGCGCCAATCGTGACTGCGAGGGGAGCGACCAACGCCGGCAACGCCACCATCTCCGCGGGCGAGGTGCGCGATCTCACGCAACTCGATTTGAGCACTGTGGCGATTCAGTTCACGAGCGCAACGACCTATACGATCGGTAGCGATCCGACCGTCCACAACTACGTCTCCGGCGGCGATATCG
>JBEVDW010000224.1:0-23594 GCA_040513115.1 Steroidobacteraceae bacterium
TTCATCGCTTGGTCGCAGGGACTCCTGCAGCCTCATTCCGTCGGACGCTAGCAGGGCGCGCTCGAGCGCTTAAGACATGCAGTTCGCTGGCAGGCGCTTTTCTCCTTCGCTGTTCGCCGTGATCCTGACGGTCGCGACCGTCACCGGCTTCGTGCGCCTCGGACTCTGGCAACTGGATCGCGCCGCGGAGAAGCGTGAGTTGGCGGCGACGTTCGAGCGGGGTGCCGAGCACACCGTGCAGCTCACGCCCGCAACCCTGGCGCGCTTGCCCCTGTATCAGCAAATCGAGGCGCGGGGGCGGTATGACGGAGGACGCCAGGTGCTGCTCGACAATATGCCGAGCCTCGGTGGCAGCTCGGGGCGACCTGGGTACCACGTGTGGACCCTGTTACATCTCGAGCGGGGCGGCGCAGTGCTGGTGAACAGAGGATGGGTGCCGATGACGGACAGCCGCGAACGCCCCCCAACCGTCGCGGTAGATGACAAACCCCGCGCCGTGGTGGGACGCCTGGCCTATCTTCCGGAACCGGGTCTGCGCTTGAGTGCGACCGTGCCGCGGGGACGTTGGCCTGAAGTGATGTATTACCCAACCAGCAAAGAGCTATCGAGGTTGTTTGGTGAGCCCGTGCCCGCGCGCATCGTATTGCTGGATCCGCACGCACCCAATGGCTACGAACGCGTGTGGCAGATGCGCACGACGGACTTCGGTCCGGAACGCCACATCGGCTACGCAGTCCAGTGGTTTGCGCTGGCGCTTGCTGTGGTCGTGGTCTTCATTGTCGTGAACCTGAAGAAAGCGCCGCTTGCCCCATGAACGCTGCTGCACATTCGAACTCTCCGCCCAGGCGCTCGCGTACGTCAATCTGGATGCTCGTGGCGCTCTTTTTCACTCCGCTCCTGGTGGCCTTCGTGCTGTATTACGGGTTGCCCAACTGGCGCCCGCCGGGTACGACCAGTCATGGGGATCTCATGGTGCCGGCCCGTACCTTGCCGGCGCTGCCGTTCAGAGTCGGCGAGGTAGGTCACGAGGCGCGCGTGGATCCGCAGTTCTGGCAAGGCAAGTGGTCGCTCGTGTTCACGGGAGCACCCGAGTGCGATACCCGCTGTCGCAAGGCGCTCGTCGACATGCGCCAGGTGCGACTCGCGTTGAATCAAGAGATGTCCCGCGTGCAACGCGTGTTCGTGCCGACGGGCGAGTGTTGCAATAAGAATGAATTCGCCGCGCATGAGGGGCTGCTGATCGCGCAGCTGCCGTCCGCGCAGTTGCAGCGCTTCTACGCTCAGCTGCCGCGCTATGTGGATGGCGAGCCGGACCGGGCCGGACGCATCTACGTCGTCGATCCGCTGGGCAATGTCATGATGAGCTACAGTGCCACCGCTCCAGCAGCAGGGATGCTCAAAGACTTGAAGAAATTGCTGAAGCTGTCGCACATCGGCTGAGGAGATTCGACTGCTGGTGCGCTGGCTGACCCGCCAGCGTCTTCGCTTGCCCTGAACCTGGGTTTGCCTGCGGCTGGCGCCGGACCGGCATGAACGCACTACAGAACATGAGCGCATCACCAAAACTTCACCGCTTCCGACGCCTGGCCCGCATCGCTGCCGTGCTCGCCTTCGGTGTCGTCGTACTCGGCGCATACGTCCGTCTGAATGCCGCGGGGCTCGGTTGCCCCGATTGGCCCGGGTGCTATGGGCATTTGAGCGCGGCGCAGGCAGCCGAGAATCTGACGCACATCGAGTCGGCGTATCCGTCGCGTCCTTTCGAGTATGCGAAAGCGCACAAGGAGATGGTGCATCGGTATTTCGCCGCGTCGCTCGGACTGCTCATCCTGGTACTGGCCGTGTTCGCGTGGAGCAATCGGCGCGATCCGGAGCAGCCGCTCGTGTTGCCGCTGGTCCTGGTGGGACTCGTCATCTTCCAGGGACTGCTCGGCATGTGGACGGTGACCTTGCTGCTGAAGCCGCTGATCGTGGTCCTGCATCTACTCGGCGGCCTCTCCACGTTCGCGTTGCTCGCATGGCTCGCACTGGCCGCGCCGGACCAGCGCGACGCGCTCGAGCATCGGCGCCTGCAACCGCTCGCAATCACGGCTCTTGCCGTGCTCGTGCTGCAGATTTCGTTGGGCGGTTGGACGAGCAGCAATTATGCCGCGCTCGCGTGCCCGGACTTTCCCACGTGTCAGAACTCTTACTGGCCGCACATGGATGCCGCGGATGCTTTCGTCCTGTGGCGCGGCTTGGGGACCGATTACGAGGGTGGCGTGCTGGATCACCCGGCACGGGTTGCGATCCATTTCGTGCACCGTCTCGGCGCCGTGCTCGCGGCGTTGGTCATCGGCTTTACCGCGCTGACGGTCTGGCGGCGCGCACGCTCGAGCTCGCTGCAGGCAGCGGCAGCGCTGCTCGGCCTGGTGCTCGTCGCGCAGCTGGTGCTCGGTCCATTGATGGTGATGCGCGGGATGCCGCTGGATCTGGCCACGGCACACAACGCGGTCGCCGCCCTGTTGCTGGCGGCGCTCCTCAGGGTGACGCGCCTCGTCAGTGTGCCTGCCGCCAGACTCTAGTGAAGCAGCGAATCGTGCTGAGCTCCACGCCGGCGCCTGTAGAATCCCCGCCTGTTCAACCTTGCGACGCATCTGGCGCAATGCACGTGACTGCCGACACCCTGCCACCGGCCAACATTCAAGCGTCTTGGCGCGACTTCTACCAACTGGGTAAGCCGCGCGTCGTGCTGTTGATCGTGTTCACGGCCGTGGTCGGCATGTTGCTGGCAACGCCAACGCTGCCGCCGCTGGCGACGTTGCTGCTCGCGACGGTCGGCATCGGCCTCGCTGCATCCGCAGCCGCAGCGATCAACCACGTGCTGGATCGCCGCTTCGATGTGCAGATGGCACGCACTCGCAATCGTCCCGTCGTGAAGGGCCGTGTGTCGGGGCGCGCCGCGCTCACCTATGCGGGCATCCTGGCCGCCGCTTCCATGTACGTGCTGTGGGCCTGGATCAATCCGCTCACAGCGCTGCTGACGTTCGGTTCGTTGATCGGCTACGCGGTGGTGTACACGGTGTGGCTCAAGCACGCGACGCCCCAGAACATCGTGATCGGCGGTGCCGCGGGTGCCGCGCCGCCAGTGCTCGGTTGGACTGCGGTCACCGGTTCCCTCGATCCGCACGCGCTCTTGTTGTTCTTGATCATCTTCACATGGACGCCGCCGCATTTCTGGGCGCTCGCGATCGCGCGTCGCGATGAGTACGCCCAGGCGGGCATTCCCATGCTGCCCGTCATCTACAGCGTCGCGTTCACTGAGTTGCAGATCCTGCTGTACACGATTCTGCTCGTGATCGTGACACTGCTGCCATATCTCACGGGCATGAGCGGCTTGCTGTATCTCATCGCCGCCATCGTGCTGGGCGCACTCTTTCTCAAGCATGCGTTGGCGTTGAAGGTGCGTGATGACGCCGGACTACCGATGAAGACGTTCGGCTTCTCGATCACCTACCTCGCGTTCCTGTTCGCGGCGCTGCTGATCGACCACTACGTGGTGATTAGACTCTAGGCCCTCACGCGTTAGGCTCGAGAAGCGAATACATGAGCGGTGCGACCTTGTGCCTAACCTCAGCCTAGAGCCCACGGCCTAGAGCCTTCCTCCATGGCTTCCAGCTCAAGCCGCTTCGCTCCGTGGTTGCTGCTTGCCGTCATCGCTCTCATCGCATACGGCTCGCTGTATCCGTTCCGGTTCGAGCCCGCCGCCGTGCGCGGCGGATTGTTGCAAGCCATGCAAGAGCTGACCTGGGCGCGCGCGGGCCGCGGCGATCGCGTTTCGAACGTTCTCTTGTATCTGCCACTTGGGTTCTGCGTCTATCTCTGGCTCAGCGCGCGGTTGGGATTCGTGCGCACGACACTGGTGGCGCTGGGGCTCGGATTCAGCGTGTCGTTCAGCATCGAGATTGCGCAGGCGTATCTGTCACCGCGCGTACCGAGCCTTAAGGACCTCGTGCTCAATGTACTCGGCACGAGCCTGGGTGTCATCGCTGGTGCTGGATGGACAGCGCTCAGCGCTCTGCTGCCCATTCCCTCACGCAGCGAAGCGCCGCGTCGGGATCCGGCCGCAATTGCAGTGGTACTGCTGTGGCTCGGCTGGCGGCTGGCACCGTTCATTCCGCGGGTGGATCTCGGGCAGTTGAAGCGTGCGCTGCAGCCCTTGTTCGATCCGCAGCTACACCTCGCCGCTGTTGGAAGCTATCTGTGTTATTGGCTGATCGTGAGCCATGCGTTGTTCTCGCTGACCCGTCGACAGCTGCATGTCGAGGTATTACTCATTTTGATCACCGTCGTCCTGATGGGACGATTGCTGGTCGGGCATGAGGGTTTCAATCCTTCTGAGCTCGCGGCATTGCTGCTCGTGTTGCCGGGAATGATTCTGTTCGATCGGATCCGCTCGGTTCCCACGCAAGCACTGCTGTTGGTAGCCCTCAGCACGATCGTGCTGGTGGAACGCCTGTTCCCATTCAATTTCGTCGCGACACCGGGATCTTTCGACGCGCTCGCGCCGGTACATTGGGCGCAAGCCGGTTTCCCTGTGCACTCGCCCCTGTTGCTGCAAAAGCTGTTCGTGTTGGCCGCATTGTGGTGGCTGCTGCGGCAGCTGGGTGCAGCACCACGTGCCGTTGGTGTCGTCCTGGTGGGCTTCATCCTCGGCATAGAAATCTTGCAACTGTGGCTGCCGCAACGTCAGGCCAGCATCGCGGAGCCTTTGCTCGCGCTACTGGTCGCGCTGGCGCTGAGTGCCATCAGCGGCGAGCGCGTACTTCCCGCGCGGCCGTTGACAGTCAGAGCACGGCGCTGAAGCCGCGGCCCTCGCCACCATGGCCATCCAAGCTACAATCCGCGCCCCCATGGATGTCTCGCACCTCATCGAATCGCTCAATGAAGCACAGCGCCAGGCCGTGACGGCGCCGCTCGCGCCCACGTTGGTGCTGGCAGGCGCGGGCAGCGGCAAGACGCGGGTGCTCACGCATCGCGTTGCTTGGCTGGTCGAAGTCGAAGGCGTCTCGCCGCACGGCATTCTTGCCGTGACATTCACGAACAAGGCCGCCGGAGAAATGCGTGGCCGCATCGAATCGATGTTGCATCTGCCGAGCGCGCCGTTGTGGATCGGCACCTTTCACGGCATCGCGCATCGGCTGTTGCGTATTCATTGGCGCGAGGCCGGCCTTGCACAAAGCTTTCAGATTCTCGATGCGGAAGATCAACTGCGCATCGTGCGACGTTTACTGAAGTCCTCGAACCTCGACGAATCGCGCTGGGTACCGAAAGAGATCGTCTGGTTCATCAACGCACGCAAGGACGAGGGCCTGCGTCCGCAACAGTTGAAGGACGATGGCGATCCCACGCGGCGCCAGATGATTCACCTGTATCAGGCGTACCAGGATCACTGCGAACGCAGCGGCGTCGTGGATTTCGCAGAGCTCCTGCTGCGTGCCTATGAGCTGTGGCGCGATCGTCCGGATGTGCTGGCACATTACCGTACGCGGTTCCGCCACGTGCTCGTGGACGAGTTCCAGGACATCAACACGATTCAGTATGCGTGGCTGCATGCGCTGTGCGGCCCCGACGGATTGCCCTTCGCCGTGGGCGATGACGATCAATCCATCTATCGCTGGCGCGGCGCGCGCGTGGAGAACCTGCATCAGTTCCGGCGCGATTACCCGGCACTGCAGATGTTTCGCCTGGAGCAGAACTATCGTTCCACCGGCAACATCCTCGCAGTCGCAAACGCGCTGATCGAGCACAACACCGGACGCCTCGGCAAGAACTTGTGGACCAGCGGCGAGCAGGGTCATCCCGCGCGTCTATACGCAGCGTACAACGAGCGCGATGAAGCCGACTTCGCCGTCAACCGCATTCGCGATTGGGTATTGAAGGGCGGCAGCCGTCGCGATTGCGCGATTCTGTATCGCTCGAACGCACAATCGCGCGTGTTTGAAGAGGCGCTCATTTCCGCACGTATTCCGTATCGTGTGTACGGTGGTCTGCGGTTCTTCGAGCGCGCCGAGATCAAAGATGCGCTCGCCTATCTGCGGTTCATATTCAATCGCGCGGACGACGCCTCGTTCGAACGCATCGTCAACCTGCCCACACGGGGTATCGGCAACAAGACACTCGATACCATCCGTACTTACGCCCGCAACAACGCGACCTCTATGTGGCATGCGGCCGGCGCCAGCGTCACCGAGTTGGGAGCGCGGATGGGTCAGAACCTGCATGGCTTTCTGCTGCTCATCGAACAGCTGCAGCAGCAGATCGCGGGTTTGCCACTGCACGAGCAAGTGGATCACGTCATCAATGCCAGTGGTCTGGTCGCCTACTACCAGCAGGACAAGAGTGATCGCGGCGAGGCGCGCGTCGAGAACTTGAATGAACTTGTCAGTGCGGCGCGCGGCTTCGATGTCAGCGAAGGCGATGACATGCCGCCGCTGGCGGCTTTTCTGTCACACGCCGTTCTCGAGTCGGGCGAGGATCAGGCCAGCGAATGGGAGGACAGCGTGCAGATGATGACGCTGCACTCAGCCAAGGGCCTCGAGTTTCCGGTCGTATTCCTGTGCGGCATGGAAGATGGCTTGTTCCCGCATCAACGCTCGATCACCGATGTTGCCGGGCTCGAAGAAGAACGTCGTCTCTGCTACGTCGGCGTGACGCGCGCGATGCGCGAGCTCTATCTGACGTACGCCGAGCAGCGACGCCTGCATGGCATTGACAGCTATGGTGCGCGCTCGCGCTTCCTGGGCGAAATCCCTGCCGAGTTGCTCGAAGAAATTCGACCGCGCGTGCAGATCTCGCGGCCCGTCTACGCCGCGCGTCGCTCTGTCGTGATGGAAGAGCCGGTAGGCGGCGTGCGCTTAGGGCAGCGCGTGCGTCACGGCAAGTTTGGCGATGGTGTCGTGCTCGATCTCGAAGGGCAGGGTTCTCATGCCCGCGTGCAAGTGAACTTCGAGCGCCAAGGTACGAAGTGGCTGATGTTGGCGTACGCGAATCTGGAGCCGTTGTGAAAATCGTCATCCTCGGTGCCGGACAGGTCGGTCGCACGGCAGCACAACACCTCGCCCGCGAGCCCGCAAACGACATCACCGTCGTCGACGTGAACGACGAAGTGCTGCGCGATCTGCAGGATCGTCTCGATATCCGCACGGTCGTGGGCAACGGTGCGTTTCCCGGCACGTTGGAAGCGGCCGGTGCGCGTGACTGCGATGTCTTCGTCGCACTCACGAACAGCGACGAAGTGAACATGGTCGCCTGCCAGATCGTCTTCAGCCTGTTCAATCGCGAAGCGACGCGCATCGCGCGTATTCGCTCGGCTGAATACACCAAGCATTCGAGGCTGTTCCTCGACGAGGAGCGTGCTTTTGCAGTCGACGTCACGATCAGCCCCGAGCAGATCGTCACGGATCACGTGGTACGGTTGATCCAATACCCCGGCGCACTGCAGGTGCTCGACTTCGCCGACGGTCGTGTGCGACTCGTCGGTGTGCGCGCGACCCAAGGTGGCTTGCTAGTCGGCCAGGCACTGAAGACCTTGCCGGAGCATCTGAAGGGCACCGACGCACGCGTGGCCGCGATCTATCGTGGCGGCAACAGCATCAAGCCCACGGGCGACACCATCATCGAGCACGGTGACGAAGTGTTCTTCGTCGCAGCCCAGAAGGACATCCGTCTCGTCATGAACGAGATGCAACGTCAGGAAGGGCCGGTGCGACGTGTGGTCATTGCCGGCGGTGGCAACATCGGGTTTCGTCTCGCTCAGACGTTGGAGCGGCAGAACCAGGTCAAGCTGATCGAGCGCGATCCGCGCCGCGCACGACGCATTTCGGAATTGCTCGGCAACACGATCGTGTTGAACGGAGATGCCGCCGACGAGGAGCTGCTGCTCGAAGAGAACATCGACAGCGCGGACGTGTTCGTTGCGGTCACGAACGCTGAAGAAGCCAACATCCTCTCCGCCATGCTCGCGAAACGTCTGGGCTGTCACAAGGTCATGGCGTTGATCAACCGTCCTGCATATGCGGAGCTCATGGAAAGCGGTTCGATCGACGTCGCGCTCTCACCGCAAACGGTCACGATCGGCTCGCTGCTCGCGCACGTGCGCCGCGGCGATGTCGTGCGCGTGCATTCCTTGCGGCGTGGCGCTGCCGAAGCGATCGAGGCCATCGCTCATGGTGTGCAGGGCGAAGGGCGCGTCATCGGCCGCAAGATCGAGGACATTCCCTTGCCCGAGGGTACGACCATCGGCGCAGTCGTGCGTGGCGACGACGTACTCATCGCGCATCACGACACCGTCATCCATCGCGATGATCACGTGATTCTGTTCCTCACCGAACGCCGTCACGTCGATGCCGTCGAGCGGCTGTTCGATGTGCCGCGGAGACGGCGATGAGTCGCAGCCCTGCACGAAATGGCCAGCTGACCATCTGGTCTGCTGGCCCGAAGAGCATCTGGCTTCCTCGCGATTTCTGGCCAGCTAGCCAACCGGCCAGCCAGCCAGCGCGCCACTCATGAACCTTCTCCTCGTTCAACGCATCCTGGGTCTGCTGCTGATCCTGTTCAGCCTGACGATGCTGCCGCCGCTCGGCGTGTCGCTCTACTACCAGGACGGCAACTGGCAACCGTTCGTCGATTCCATGCTGTCGTTGGCAGCGCTCGGTACGATCATCTGGTTTCCGGTGCGCAAACGTGTACGCGAACTGCGCTTGCGAGATGGCTTTCTCGTCGTCGCCGCTTTCTGGGTCGTGCTAGGTCTGGCGGGCGCCGCGCCTCTCGTGCTGTCCGATACGCCCGAGATGTCACTGACCGACGCCGTGTTCGAAGCCGTATCGGGTTTCACGACGACGGGCGCGACGGTGTTGTCAGGGCTCGATTCGTTGCCGAAGTCGGTGCTCTACTACCGTCAACAGATTCAGTGGCTCGGCGGCCTCGGCATGATCGTGTTGGCCGTTGCGCTGTTGCCGATGTTGGGCGTCGGTGGCATGCAGTTGCTACGCGCAGAAACACCGGGCGCGGTGAAGGACGTCAAGCTGACGCCACGCATCACGCAAACGGCGAAGGTCCTCTGGTTCGTGTACGTCGCGATGACGGTCGTGTGTGCGACCTGCTACTGGTTGGCAGGGATGACTCCGTTCGATGCGATCGGTCACAGCTTTGCGACGCTCTCGACGGGCGGCTTCTCGACCCACGATGCGAGTCTCGGCTATTTCAACAGCACGGCCATCAACACGATCGCCGTGATCTTCATGTTTCTGGGCGGTGTGAATTTCGCCTTGCACTTCCTGGTGTTTCGCTTCGCGCGGCCGCTCGAGTACCTGCGCGACTCCGAGTTTCGCGCGTACTTCATGCTGGTGATCGTATTGACGGTACTGGCGACGGTTCTGCTGGCAGTCACGCCGCAGCACGGCCCGCTCGGCTTCGCGTTGGGCAAAGCGCTCTTTCACGTCGTGTCGATTCAATCGAACACCGGCTTCATCACGGAAGAGTTCTCCTATTGGCCCGGCGCGTTGCCCGTCATTCTCGTGCTGATGAGCTTCGTCAGCGGCTGCGCCGGGTCGACGTCCGGCGGCATGAAGGTGATCCGGTGGCTGCTCATCTGGAAGCAAGGCGCGCGCGAGGTGCAGCGCTTGATTCACCCGAGCGCGGAGATTCCCGTGAAGATCGGCAACAAGCCCGTCGAGTGGCGTGTCATGGATGCGGTCTGGGGTTTCTTTGCGGTGTACGTGGTTCTGTTCAGCTTGCTGATGGTATTGCTCATCGGCATGGGAGAGGACCAGATCACGGCGTTCGCGGCGATTGCCAGTTGCATGAACAATCTCGGACCCGGCCTGGGCGAAGTCTCGCTCACGTTCACGTCGCTCGCGGATGCTGGGAAATGGGTCTGCATCGCCGCCATGCTGCTCGGGCGCCTGGAAGTGTTCCCGCTGCTGGTGTTGGTAACGCCGACGTTCTGGCGTCGGTGAGCGCGCGATGAAGTGGTTCAAGCGTTTCAAGCTGCGAGTGTGGCACGGCCTGGTCGTGTTGCTCGCGGTCGCTGTGATCGTCGCGCTCGTGTGGATTCTCGCGCTCGATCGCATCGTGACGAGCAAGTTCGAAGGTCGGCGCTGGACCTTGCCGGCGCAGGTCTATGCCGAACCGCTCGAGCTGTATGTGGGCGAAACGATCGGTGCCGACAGCTTCGAAGCAGAGCTCGTGCGCCTGGGCTATCAGCGAGTCGCCAATCCGGAGCGCCCCGGCACATTTCGTCGACGCGGAAGTCGCATCCAGTTCGTATCGCGCAAGTTTCAGTTCTGGGATGGCGCGCAGGAAGCGCAAGCGGCTGCCGTCACGTTCGATAGCAGCAGCATCACGGCGTTGACCGATCCGCGCGGCACGGAGGTGCCGATTCTGCGGCTCGATCCGTTGCTCATCGGCAGCATCTTCCCCACGCACGGTGAGGATCGCGTCGTGGTGAAGCCCGATGAAGTGCCACCGCTGCTCATCGCGGCGCTCAAGGTCGTGGAGGATCGCAAGTTCGACACGCACATCGGCGTGGACTTTCTCGCCATCCTGCGTGCCGTGTGGGTCAACATCCGCGCCGGACGCGTGGATCAGGGCGCGTCGACACTCACTCAGCAGCTGGTTCGCAGCTACTTCCTCGATAACCGTCAGACGCTGAGTCGCAAAGGCAAGGAAGCCATCATGGCGATGCTGCTCGAAGTGCACTTCGACAAGCAGGACCTGATGAATGCGTACATCAACGAGATCTGGCTCGGGCAGGACGGCAATCGCGCGATCCATGGCTACGGACTGGCGAGCCAGTTCTACTTCGGCAAGCCCTTGAGCGAGCTGGATGTGCACGAGATCGCGTTGCTGGTTGCGGTCACACGAGGGCCTTCGTACTACAACCCGCGACGGCATCCCGAGCGCGTGCGTGCGCGGCGCGACATGGTCATCAAGCTGCTCGAGCAGTTCCAGATCATCAGTCCCGTTGCGGCCAGGAAGGCGCTCGCAAAGCCGCTCGCCGTCACCCATCCGAGCAAGAACGCCGGTGGTTACTACCCCGCGTTTCTCGACATGGTTCGACGCACATTGCGCCGCGACTATCGCGATGAGGATCTGACCGAGGCAGGTCTGCGCATCTTCGCGACACTGAATCCCTTCGTGCAAGCGAAGGCGGAGGCCGCGCTCACGACAGAGCTCGCACGGCTGGATAAGACACAGAAGGGCAAGCACTCAGGCCCGCTCGAGGGTGTGGTGGTGGTCACCTCGCCGCAGAACGGCGATGTGATTGCGCTCGTCGGTGGACGGCAGGCGGGATTCGACGGTTTCAACCGCGCGCTCGATGCCAAACGCTCGATCGGCTCGCTCGTGAAACCCGTCATCTATCTGGCAGCGATTCAGACTGGCCGCTATCACGCAGCCACGGTGATCGAGGATGGCCCGGTTGAGGTGAAGCTCACCAACGGGCAGGTGTGGAAACCGCAAAACATCGACCAGGGATTCATGGGGCCGGTGCCGCTGGTCAAGGCCATCTCGCAGTCGTTGAATCTGGCGACGGTGAACCTCGGTCTCGACGTCGGGCTGCCGCAGGTCGCGCAGCAGTTTCGTCTGCTCGGGTTGGAGCGCGAGCCGAAGCAGGTGCCGGCGCTGCTGCTCGGCGCGATCGATCTTTCGCCAGTCGAAGTCGCGCAGCTGTTCAACGGGTTTGCAAACGGCGGCTTCCGGGCACCGTTGCGTGCAGTGCGCGCGGTGGTGGATGCGCAGGGCAAGGCGCTCAAGTCCTTCGGACTGGAAGTGGAGCAGGTGGCCGAGCCCAGCGCGGTGTACCAATTGAATCGGATGCTCGTGCAGGTGATGGAGCGCGGCACGGGCCGTGGCGTCCGAGCTTACTTGCCACCCGAGACCGTGGTGGCCGGAAAAACCGGAACCTCATCGGATTACCGCGACGCCTGGTTCGCCGGCTTCACCGGCTCGCACCTGGGCGTGGTGTGGATTGGTTACGATGACAACACGTCCACAGGTCTGACCGGCTCGGTGAGCGCACTGCCGGTATGGGGTCGTGTGATGAAATCAATCGGCACCAGTCCATGGAACACCCTGGCCCCCGAAGACGTCGATGAGGTCTGGGTCAACTACGACACAGGGTTCGCCGTCACGCCCGAGTGCGGCATGAATCCGGTTCTGATCGCCGTGCCGAAAGGCACGGAGCTGGCACTCAGCTCGGGTTGTGCAAGCGGTGCGTTCGATAACCTGGGCGAACGCGCCCGCGAATGGTGGCGGAGAGTCATCCGTTGAGAACGTCCATTGGTCTTGCAGTGCGACTGTGCGCACTGGCAGTGGTATGCACTGCGTGCGCAGTACCCGAACCCTATCGCCCGCCTGCCCCTGCCCCCGGGCCGAGCCCCGGGTCCGCCCCGACTGTTCCTCCCTCGCCGCCGGCAACGCAACCGACGCCACCGCCTCCGGTTGTTGAATCGCGCCCGCTACCTGAGCCCAGCGCGCCGGTCGTTCGCGAGCCCGTTCTTGGCCCAGCAGCGAAGTCACTGGTGGCGCAGGCCCAGAGTCAATTGGCGGCCCGTAACTATCCGGTGGCCTCTGCCAGCATCGAGCGCGCGTTGCGCATCGAGCCCGAAAATCCTTTGCTGTGGTTGGAGCTCGCGAAAGTTCGCCAGGCGGAGGGCAACTATTCGCAGGCGGAGAACCTTGCTCGTCGTGCCCTGTCGCGCTCGACGCAAGCACCGAAAGCTCAAGCGACGGCCTGGAGCCTCATCGCCGAGTCGTATCGAGCTCGAGGTCGCAATACCGAGGCCCGCCAGGCGCAGGCGAGGTCCGAAATGCTGAGCGGTGGATGAGGGAGCCTTGGTTGGGAAGGTCTTGGGCGCGGCAGGCGTCAGGTCCCCGGCCCAGGTTTTCCAACTCCTCCGTCCGGCCTTCCTAACCCAGCGCCTTCCTCCATGATCGCCCTTCTGCAACGCGTAACGCAGGCGCAGGTGAGTGTCGACGGCACCGTGATCGGCCGCATCGGCGCGGGCCTGATGGTGCTCGTCGGGGTCCAACGCGGCGATGGCGAGACGGAGAGCGCGCGACTGCTGGAGCGGTTGCTGAGCTATCGCGTGTTTGCCGACGAGGCCGGCCGCATGAATCGAAGCGTGCTCGACGTGCAAGGCGGCTTGCTGCTCGTCCCGCAGTTCACGTTGGCGGCGGACACTCGCAGCGGCACGCGCCCCGGATTCAGCACCGCCGCACCGCCCGAAGAAGGCCGCCGCTGGTTCGAGCATTTCCTGGCCGCCGCCCGCCGCGAGCCTGTGCAGGTCGAAGCCGGACAGTTCGGCGCGGATATGCAGGTCAGCCTCACCAACGACGGACCCGTCACGTTCTGGCTGGAAGTGCGCCCCCCGACCGTCGCCTGAACCGCCGTTCGCCCAGACCGCTCAAGCGGTCCGTTCCAAGCCCGAGACACGAAACTCCGTAACCCTCGCCGCGGCCGGGATGCAGAGCTTCACGCTGACCAGGTACGCGATCATCAGCGACAGCGCGAACGTCACAAGGGATGCGGGAACGGTGATCTCGAGACCACGCCCCGAATTGATTGCGAGCCACGTCGGCCAGCCCACACCACCCAGTGCGAGAACTTGCGTCACGGGGATGGCGAGCAGGAGCATCAGGCCGCGAATGCCGGCAAAAACATCTCTCCACACGTATACGAGCGCCCCTATGAGGATCGGCATGAGCGCGTTGCCCATGGCCTGCCACAGCGGAAAACCCAGCACTTTGAATGGCTGCGGCCCGTAGTAGGCGTACACGCCGAGCTGCAGCACGGGAATTTCGAGCAGGAAGTTCGTGAACCAGGCGAAGGCGTAGAACTTCCAGAATTGCGTCTGCGTCATCCCTTCGCTGAAGCGCTTGTAGACCCAGTAGCCCTGGCCCCCCAGATAGCAGGGGTACGCGGCCAGCATCCACAGCGGCACGGACACGTTGAACAGCCGGTAGAGGGGCGTGTGTCCGTATTGGGGATACCAGACAGCGCCGAGAACATCCCACAGACACTCCGTCAGCGAAGCCACCGTGGCACCCGCCATGATCAGCACGGGTATGAAGCTTTGGGTCCGGCGGGCTTCCTTCAGGATCCACACCATCACCGCGGCCAGCACCACGAAGTTCACAACCAGCATGACGCCGTATATGGGCGGCATGACCATCTCGTGCGGTGGTGCGGGAATCTGGTTTTGCAGCATGTCTATCCCCCGTCGAGCCATTCGGTGCTTGAACGCGCCTGTAGGACTGCTTCTATCTGCGCCGCTGAATTAGCGCAAGGTTCTGCCCCGTCGGCTGCGGGAGCCGACAAGAAGCACCCACAACCGCCCGCGAATGCGAACCCATGCACCGGATCGCCCCTTGGCGTTGGCGTATGATCGGCCCCTTACTTCCGCGGGAGAGTTCTAATGGGCATTGGCTTTCGCGAGCTGCTAATCATTCTGGCCATCGCGCTGCTGATCTTCGGCGCCAAGCGCCTGCGGACCATCGGCTCGGACCTGGGCGCAGCGGTCAAAGGCTTCAAGAAGGCTGTGAACGAGGGCGAGGAGGAAGACGCGAATCGGCACCTGGCGGGCCCCGCGCAGAAGGATGCCGACTTCGACACCACCCCCGATGCTGCCAAGACGGGCAGCAAGTCCTCGAAGGTCTGACGCCGGAGCTCGCCCGGCATGTTCGAAGTCGGGTTCAGCGAGATCATTTTGATTCTGGGTCTGGCACTGCTGGTGCTGGGTCCCGAACGGTTGCCCGAGCTCGCGGCCAAGGTGGGTCGTTGGACTGGCCGGGCCCGCGCGATGGCACGTCAATTCCAGGCGCAACTCGAACAGGAAGTCACCATCGAGAATGTGAACAAGACGTCGCGCCAGCATGCGCCAACGTATCCAGAGGCGTCAGCGCAAGCCGAAGAGACCATTGCACCCACCACGGCGCAGCATGAGCCGCTGCACGCCGAACCCGAACACAGTCCGGAGCCTGCCGTCGCGCCGGCCGCATCAGCACCTCAACCCGGGTCTGATCAACCGCAACAATGATCGCCAGCCATGAGCCGGAGCCTTTGCAGGAAGGCACGCTGATCTCTCATTTGATCGAACTGCGCGCGCGGCTGGTGCGTGCGTTGATTGCCGTGCTGGTGCTCTTCATTCCCTGCGCCATCTTCGACGACGAGATCTTCACCTTCGTGGCAACGCCGCTCCTGGAGAAGATGCCGCAGGGCTCGCAGATGATCTCGACGAGCCTCGTGGCCCCCTTCATGGCGCCACTCAAGCTCGCCCTGCTCGCGGCGTTGTTCCTGGGCATGCCGTTCGTGCTGTACCAGGTGTGGGCATTCGTATCGCCCGGTTTGTATCGGCACGAAAAGCGCTTCGCGATTCCGCTACTGGCCTCCAGCATCCTCCTGTTCTATGCGGGCGCCGCGTTCGCGTACTTCGTCGTCTTCCCGCTCATGTTCGCCTTCTTGACCACCTCCGCCCCCAGTGGCGTGCAGATCATGACGGACATGACGAACTACCTGGATTTCGTGCTGCTGCTGTTCTTTGCCTTCGGCGCTGCATTCGAGATTCCCGTCGCGACGGTGCTACTCGCATGGACGGGGCTCGTACGCGTGGAAACGATGGTGAAGAACCGCGGCTATGTGCTGCTCGGCATCTTTGTGGTCGCTGCGTTTCTCACGCCGCCCGATGCCGTCTCGCAATGCTTCATGGCTGTGCCGATGTATTTCCTCTATGAGGCGGGCATCGTGATGACGCGCGTGTTGCTGAAGGATCGGCTGGCCGCACGCCGCGCCGAAGAGACAGAAGAAGCACAGAACGATTGAGTTCGATGTATACAGACGTTCCGCAGCGAGCCTTGCCCCGCTGAATTGAGATGGGTGAGACTGGGCTCACCCATGATGCCGAACCTCATCAAGCGCCCTTCGCGTGGTTTGCCACAGAAACTCCCCTCCTGCTATCGCGCTTGGTTCTTCTTTCGCACCCGCGCTTCGGCAGGGGCGAACACTTGTCTGCCCAGGGCTCCTGATCCGCGAGGCATTGAATGAGCGCGAACACCGTTCCCGACAACGCTCCGCAGCAGCAGATCCTCGGTCATCCGCGTGGACTTGCTACGTTGTTCTTCACCGAGATGTGGGAGCGCTTCACGTACTACGGCATGCGCGCCATCCTCGTGCTGTTCCTGGCGGATGCGACACGGGGCGGCTTCGGGCTCGACGACAAAACCGCGACCGCCATCTACGGCTTGTACATATCAGCGTCTTACATCCTGTGCCTGCCCGGTGGTTGGATTGCGGATCGCCTCATCGGCGCACGCCGCTCGGTCTTTCATGGCGGTGTGCTCATCGCGCTCGGTAACTTTCTTCTGGCACTCGGCACGACACCGGCAACGTTCTACGCCGGGCTAATCGTCATCGTTTGCGGCGTGGGACTGCTGAAGCCGAACATCAGCGCGATGGTCGCCGATCTGTATCCCGAAGGCGGCGCGCGCCGGGATGCGGGCTTCACCATCTTCTACATGGGCATCAACCTCGGCGCCTTCCTCGGCCCGATCGTTACCGGCCTGCTCGCGGTTCAGTTGGGCTGGCGCGCGGGATTCGCCGCCGGCGGTGTGCTGATGGTCTTCGGCTTGATCCAGTACAAGGTGTTCCAGCGTCATCTGGGTAACGCCGGTCTGCATGTTTCAGGCGCGCACTCCGACACCGAAGCGAGTAACACGCGGCGCGGTTGGGTGCTGATCGGTGCGCTCGCGCTTGCCATCATCGCCGTCTACCTGTTGGTCTTCACCGGCGTCATCGTCATCAATCCATTGCGTCTGGCGCAGCTCACCGGTTTCGTGCTGCTGGCGGTTGCCGTCGCGTACTTCAGCTACATGTTCTTGCTCGCAAGCCTCACGCCCACCGAGAAGAAGCGCATGGGCGTGATCTTCTTTCTCTTCATCGGCTGTGCGTTGTTCTGGGCTGGGTTCGAGCAGACTGGTGCGTCGCTAAACCTCTTTGCAGAGCGCTACGTCGATCGTTACATCGACGCACTGAAGTTCGAGATCCCGGCAGCCTGGTTCCAATCGCTGAACGCCATCTTCATTCTGGTGTTCGCGGCGCCGTTCTCGATGCTGTGGGTCGCGCTGGGTAAGCGCAATCTCGATCCTTCCGCGCCCGCGAAGTTCGGCTTCGCGCTCATCCTGTTGGGACTCGGATTCCTGTTCATGGTCATCGCGGCCAACGTTGTCGCTCAGGGTGGGCAGGCAATGCCGCATCTGCTCGCATTGACGTATCTGCTGCACACGTATGGTGAACTGTGCCTGAGCCCGGTGGGCTTGAGTTACGTGACGAAGCTTGCGCCTGCGCGCTACGTCTCGCAGATGATGGGCGTGTGGTTTCTGGCAACATCGGTCGGTAACCTGTCGGCTGGCTTGCTTGCTGGCATGTTCGAATCCGACAACGTGGCAGCCATGCCGGGGCAGTTCATGCACTTCGTTTACTTCATGGTGGGTGCCGGCATCGTGCTGCTGCTGCTCAGCAAGCCAGTGAAGCACTGGATGGCCGGAGTGAAGTAATGATCGGTGTGAGATCGCTCGTTGCGTCTGCGTGCGTGGCGGCAGTTTTCACAACCCTTGATGCACAGCCGGCCGCAGCCTCGTCGGCTGCGAGTGAAACAGCGGATCAGTTCGTCGCACGCATCAATTCGGAGCTCGCTGAACGTTCGCTCGAGCTGAGCCTCGCTGGCTTCGTCTACGCGACCTACATCAATCCCGACACAGAAATCCTCAACGCCAAGGCGAACGAGCGCTACCTCGAGTATTTCAGTCGCGCCGTGAAGGAATCGGAGCGCTATGAAGGCGAGAAGCTCTCACCAGTAAACCGCCGTGCGCTCACGCTGCTCAAGCTGGGTGAATCCGCACCTGCGCCCGATGATCCGCAGAAGCGCGCCGAGCTGGCGCGTGTGTCATCCAGGATGGAAGGCATGTACGGGGCAGCGAAGTACTGCCCGCAAGGTCCTGATTCGTGCAAAGACCAAACGGCGCTGGTCGAGATCATGGCGAACAACCGCAATTACACGGAGCTCCTGGACGCGTGGACCGGTTGGCACAACGCGGCGCGTCCCATGCGTGCCGACTATTCTCGCTTCGTAGAGTTGGCGAACGACGGTGCACGCGAACTGGGCTTTGCCGATGTCGGAGCAATGTGGCGGTCGGGGTACGACATGTCGGCGGCGGATTTCGCTCGCGATGTGAATCGCCTCTACACGCAGGTCGAGCCGCTGTACAAGTCGCTGCATTGTTACGTGCGCAGCCGGTTGCAGAAAACATATGGCGCGGACCACGTGGCCGCGGGCAAACCCATTCCCGCTCACCTGCTGGGCAATTTGTGGTCGCAGCACTGGAACGAGATCTACGACCTCGTCGAGCCGTATCCCGGTGCGTCAGATCTCGACGTCACCAGGGCGCTGCAGGAGCAGAAGTACGACGCCGTGCGCATCACGAAGTCGGCGGAAAACTTCTACGTGTCGCTCGGTTTTCCCAACCTGCCGCAAAGCTTCTGGGAACGCTCGATGCTCACGCAGCCGCGCGATCGCGATGTGCAATGTCATGCGAGCGCCTGGCACATCGACAACCAGTCCGACGTGCGCATCAAGCAATGCATCGAGCCGACACAGGTCGAGTTGGAAACCGTGTACCACGAGCTCGGTCACGTGTTCTATTACCTGTCGTACAAGGACCAGCCGTATCTGTTTCAAGGCGGCGCGCACGATGGCTTTCACGAGGCGATCGGCGACACGGTTAATCTCTCGATGACGCCAGCGTATCTGCACACCATCGGTTTGTTACCCGATGTGAAGCGCAGCACCGACGCGACGATCAATCAACAGATGCGCCTTGCACTGGACAAGATCGCGTTCCTGCCGTTCGGCAAGGTCATCGATGAATGGCGGTGGAAAGTGTTCTCGGGCGAGATCACACCAGCTCATTACAACCAGGCGTGGTGGGATTTGCGCCGTCAGTATCAGGGCATCGAGCCGCCCGTTGCTCGCACTGAGGCCGACTTCGATCCCGGCGCGAAATATCACATTCCCGCTAACACACCGTATACGCGCTACTTCCTGTCGTACATTCTGCAGTTCCAATTGCATCGTGCCCTGTGCCAGGCGGCCGGCTTCAAAGGGCCGCTGCACGAATGCTCGATATATGGCAACGCCGAAGCCGGTAAGCGCTTCCGCGCGATGCTGGCGCTCGGGCAGAGTCAGCCTTGGCAGGACACGCTGTACACGTTGACGCGGACACGCGAGATGGATGCGTCCGCCATCATCGATTACTTCGCGCCGTTGCGGCGCTGGTTGCAGCAGCAGAACAAAGGTCAGCAGTGCGGGTGGTGAACGATGAATACGAACGCAGCCTCGCCACCGCAACTCACCCCGCGCGCGATCATTCTCGCGATCGTGCTCGCGATGATTCTGGCAGCGGCGAACACATACCTTGGATTGTTCGCTGGACTGACGATCGCATCAGCGATTCCGGCTGCAGTGGTTTCGATGGCGGTCCTACGTGTGCTCGGCGGCGGACACATTCTCGAGAACAACATCGTGCAGACGGGTGCCTCCGCCGGTTCGTCCATTGCAGCCGGCGTGATCTTCACGGTGCCTGCACTCGTGATCCTCGGCTACTGGGATGACTTCAAGTACTGGTGGGTGTTGGCGATTGCCGGTCTCGGCGGTGTGCTCGGCGTGTTCTTCTCGGTGCCGCTGCGCCGTTCGCTCATCGTCGATCAGCAACTCGCGTTCCCCGAAGGAAAAGCGGCCGCGGAAGTGTTGCGGGCGGGTGAGAATCCAGAGCAGGGCGTCAAGGTGCTTGCAGGCGCAGCCACGTTGGGAGGCCTTGCGAAGGTGCTTGCGGCGAGCGGGTTGCGCTTCATTCCCGATTCCGCGGCTGTCGCGGGTTTTGCGGGCAAAGCGATTGCGTACATGGGAACGAACCTGTCGCCGGCACTGCTCGGCGTGGGCTACATCGTTGGCCTCAACATCGGCATCGTGGTCGTCGCGGGCGGTCTCGTGTCGTGGAGCGTCGCGATTCCTTTGTATAGCGCGTTCTTTCTCGACACCGATCCGGCGCTTGCTGCGCGCGTAGCAGGCGCAGATGCCGAAGCCATGGCCGGTACGATCTGGAGCGCGCAGATCCGTTATCTCGGCGTGGGCGCCATGCTCATTGGCGGTGTGTGGACGTTGATATCGCTGCGCACATCGCTCGTCTCCGGCATTCGCAGCGGGCTTTCGGCAACTCGCGCAGGTGCGTCTCACGTGCTCGCAGAAACAGAGCGCGATCTGCCGATGAAGGCCGTGCTCATCGGACTTGTGGTGTTCACGCTGCCGCTCGCCGGGCTATACCAGGCGATCGTGCACAACATCGCGGTCACGATCCCGATGACGATCATCATGATCGTTGCGGGATTTCTGTTCTGTTCCGTTTCAGCTTATATGGCCGGCCTGGTCGGCTCGTCCAACAATCCCGTCTCCGGCATCACCATTGCCACCATCTTGTTCGCGGCGCTGGTGCTGCTCGTGTTGCTGGGAAAGGATGCTGCGATCGGTCCGGTAGCGAGCATCATGATCGGCGCTGTCGTGTGCTGTGCCGCCTGCATCGCAGGTGACAACCTGCAGGATCTCAAATGCGGTTACATGCTCGGTGCAACGCCGTGGCGGCAGCAGGTAATGCTCGGCATCGGCGCCATCTCGTGTGCGCTGGTCATGGCACCGGTGCTGAACCTGCTGGCGCACGCGTACGGCATCGGTGTGCCCACGCCTGAACGACCGAATCCACTGATTGCTCCGCAAGCCACGCTGATGGCGTCGGTCGCGCGGGGCATGTTCGGTGGGGAGTTGCCGTGGACGATGATTTCGATCGGCGCGGCCGTTGGCGCAGTGATCATCGCGATCGATGAAGCGCTGAAGCGCAGCGGCAAGCCTTATCGAGCTCCCGTATTGGCTGCCGCAGTGGGCATTTACTTGCCGCTCGACCTCACGGTCCCGATCTTCCTTGGCGGTCTGCTGACCTATGTGGTCGAGCGTCATGCGGGCAAGCCGAAGACCGAAGAGGCAGCCGAACGCCTGCACCGCAAGGGGGTGCTCTTCTCGGCAGGTCTCATCACGGGGGAGGCGTTGATGGGCATCATCATCGCGTTCCCCATCGTGCTCGCCGGCAGGGCGGACGTGCTTGCGCTTCCCGAGCAGTGGCAATTCGGCAAGCTCGTTGGCCTGGCCGTCTTGGCGGTGATTGCGTTCCTGCTGTATCGGATCGCTCTCAGCGGCGCGCGTTCAGCGCACGAGCATTGATGCTCAATCGCGGCGGCGGATCACCTCGACCTTGCCGCTGTTGCCGATGAGTCCCGAGCCGATCCACGACGTGATGCTGATGACGACCGACGTGCCCACCGCGGTCCAGAAGCCGCTGATGTGGAAACCCTGAAGGACCAGCGCGACCAACCCCACCATGGCGGCGTTGACCACCAGCAAGAACAAGCCCAGCGTGACCAGGGTGAGCGGCAACGTGAGCAAGATCGCGATCGGGCGAACAACCGCGTTGACGATCCCAAGCAACAAGGCCGCGGCAAGCAACGTGCTGGGCTGATCGAAGCTCAGGCCGCTGAAGATCCGTGTGGCAAGCCACAGTCCGATCGCTACAATCGCCGCGCGCAATAGAAAACCAACCATCTGCGTCGCCTCATGCTCAAGCAAACTAGAACGGAGGGTATATGGCCTGGGTAGCACTCGTCATCGTTCTCGCATTGTTCGAGTTTCTCGTGTTCATCAGCTTGGTCGGACGCGCCCGAACTCTCTACGGCATCGCCGCACCGGCAACCACGGGGCATGAGATGTTCGAACGGTACTTCCGTGTGCAGCAGAACACGATGGAGCAACTATTGCTGTTCTTGCCGTCGATTTGGCTGTTCGCGACGTTCATCAGCGCGACCTGGGCGGCCGCGCTGGGCGCAGTGTTCTTGGTGGGTCGCGCGATCTATGCAGTGAGCTACGTGCGGGAGCCGAAAAGTCGCGGCCTCGGATTTGGGCTCACGTCGTTGCCCAACATGGTGCTCATGATTGGCGCACTGGTGGGGGCGATTCGCGGCGTGATAGCCATGGCGAGTGTTGGCTGAGAAAGTGGTTCTCAGCCGCCGTGGCACTTCTTGAACTTCTTGCCGCTACCGCAGAAACAAGGATCATTACGCCCTAGCTTCGGTGTTTCACGGCGAAAGGGCTGCTCGGGCGCGTGATGGTGATCGTGGTCGTGATCGCAATCCGGACCATGCACGTGCTCGTGTTCGACTTCTTTGTGTTTGTCCATCGCCATCGCTTCCGGTGTTAGCCCGCATGTCTCACAGGGATCGCGAGGCATGGCGAGTCTGCGGTTGGTTCGCGCCGCTCTGGAGCGAAAGCCATAGCCGTCGCTATGGCTTGAGTGAAGAGCAAGCGAGGCAAGCTCGCAGGCCGCCAGGACCGCGATCCCTGTGAGACATGCGGGCTATGCCGAAGCCTGCTCACGCCGCAACGCCCCGTCCTGCTGCATGCGTTGATCGGCAATCATCATCAGCTCCTTGGGCTGCAGATGATCCTCCGGAAATTGCGCACTGCCAATGCTGACGCTGGCCCGCAGCAGCCGTTTGCCGATGGAGATGGTGCCCTGGTACACATGATTGCGCATGCGTTGTGCCACTTGCGCGGCCTGGCGCGCATCCATGTCGACCAGCAGCACGACGAACACATCGCCACCCAATCGCGCTGCCGCGTCGGTTTGTCGCACCGAGCGCGTGATGGCCTGCGCCACCGCCAGGAGCAATTGATCGCCCGCGTTGTGACCCATCGTTTCCTTGATCGTCGCCGTGTCGTCCACGTCGATCATCAAGATGGAGTAGGGCAGGCCCTCGCGTTCGGCGCGGCGATGGTGGTGCTGCAGCAGCTCATCGAATGCTTTGAGGTTGAGCAGCCCGGTCAGCGGATCCGAGCCGGCGAGCGCTTGCAGGCGATGTTCGCTATTGCGTGCCTGCTCGACTTGATGGGCCAACGCGAACGCCACCGTAACGGCAGGCAACAACATGCTGCACAAGAGCACGGCAAACTCGTGCGCAAACGGCGCCATCCCAGGCGTGAGCGCGGCGAGTCCACAGCCGAGCAGCGCAATGAACACGGCGCAGGCAATCACCCACGCGGGTCGGCCGAACGTTCCACCCGTAGCCGCGAGTGGCAACAAATACAGGACGAGGAGCGGACTGCGGCCTTTGCCGGTGGCGAACGACAATGCCGTCGCGAACACCAGCAGCATCGCAACGGCAATGGCGTTGCGCTTGATTGCCGGCCAGCGCCGGATGGGCGGTACGGTGATCAGCAGCGTGGCCATTGCCAGAGAGACGAGTCCCAGCGCCGCGACGCGCGGGAACTCGACGATGTTCGGTGCAAACGCGAAGGGCAGCACGCCGACGACGAGTGCCACCAGCGCGTACCAGACCAGGTTCTGTGTTTCAGCGGCAGAGTGCGTGCTCTGCGCCGGCAGCCGCCAGTTCATGGCTAGTGAATGAC
>JBEVDW010000225.1:0-22440 GCA_040513115.1 Steroidobacteraceae bacterium
AATGTTGGTATCGCCGTTGTTGACGACCCAATCGATTGCTTCCGGTGCGCTGTTGAGCGCGCTCGTGACCAGCTCGGCCTTCTGCGCCGAGACACCGAAGCGTATGGTCTGGAACTCGGTGATGGGATACCCGTAGTCCAAGCCGACCGTTGCCGTCTCAGTATCGAAGTCGGACGTCGCGGACGTGAACTGTGTGATGTCGCGGTAGCCCAACGAGACTGTGCGCGATAGACCATCGACTGTCGTATACGGGTCCGTATGCGAGAAGCTGTACGACTTCGAATAGCGACCCGAGTTGATTTCCGCGGCGATGCGGTTGCCGGTGCCCATGAAGTTCGAGTGCACGAAATTGCCGTTCAGGATGACCGACTGCGATTCGGAGTAGCCGATGCCACCACCGAACTGACCCGGCAGACCTTCCTTGATCTCGAAGTTCACGTCGACGAGGTCCGGCGTGCCCGGCACGGGCGTGGACTCGACGTCCACTTTCTCGATGAACGGCAGACGCTGAATACGCTGCTTCGAGCGATCCACCGCAGCATTCGATAGATAAGCGCCCTCGAGTTGGCGCATCTCGCGGCGGAATACTTCGTCGTTTACGCCTGATGTGCCATTGAAATTCACACGTCGCACATAGACACGATTACCGGGATCGACCAGGAAGGTGAGCGAGATCTCTTTCTTGTCGTTGTCGGTCTGCGGCACCGGATCGATCTTGGCAAAGGCGTAGCCATCAAGTCCCAGGCGCGCACTGATTGCCTCGGTCGTGCTTGTGATCTGTTTGCGCGAATACGTATCGCCGGGCTTGACCAACAACAACTGCTTGAGTTGCGCTTCGGGCACGACGAGATTGCCCGCCAGTTTCACCTCCGAGACCTTGAACACGTCGCCTTCGTTGACGTTCACGGTGATGAAGATGTCGTCCTTCTCCGGCGCTATCGCGACCTGAGTGGAGTCGACGTGGAAGTTGGCGTAGCCGCGGTCCATGTAGTACGAGCGCAGCTTTTCCAGGTCGCCCGACAGTGTTTCGCGCGCATAGCGATCGTCCTGCTTGTACCAGGACAACCAGTGCGGCGTGCGCAACTCGAACTTGTCGAGGATCTCCTTGTCCTCGAAGGCCGTGTTGCCGACCAGATTGATCTGGCGGATGCGCGCGCGCTTGCCTTCGTTCACTTCGATGTTGATCTTGACCTTGTTGCCCGGAACTTCCTCGACCTTCGTGTCGATATGCACGGCGTACTTGCCGCGGGAGAAGTACTGGTCGGTGAGGTATTGCTTCACCTCATCCAGAACGGACTGGTCGAACGTCTTGCCAACAGCCAGCCCGACGTTGCGCAAGGACTTGTTCAAATCCTCGGTCTTGATGTCCTTGTTGCCTTTGATGTCGAAGCTCTCGATCGAGGGACGCTCCAACACGGCAATGACGAGCGTACCGCCTTCGCGGCGCAGCTCGACGTCGCGAAAAAAGCCTGTCCCATACAAAGCCTTCAAGGCTTCGGCAATACGCCGCTCGTCGAGCTGATCGCCGATGTTCACCGGCAGGTAGTTGTAAACCGTGCCCTCGGAGATTCGCTGCAATCCCTCGATGCGAATGTCGCCCACGGTAAAGCGCTCGGCGTTCTGCGCGTACGCAGTGCCGCTGGCCGCAGCACATGCAGCGAGTGCGAGCGTTGTGTGAACGATGGATCTTAGACGCATGCTGCCTCAGTCAAGCCCCAAACTCTCGTGATGTGTGAACGCGTGCTGGCAGCGCGCCTTGGGTGGCGTGCCGCCGGCGTTCGTTGTCGAACCCTTCAGTTCAGATGCTTGGCAATATCGTTGTAGAACGCGAGACTCATCACCATCAGCAGCACGGCAATGCCGATCTGCTGACCTAGGAGCTGCGCCCGCTCGGACACAGGACGCCCCTTCACCAGCTCCGCCAGTTGGTAGACGATCTGGCCGCCGTCCAGGATAGGAATCGGCAGCAGATTGAACACGCCCAAGCTGATGCTGATCAGCGCCAGGGTACTCAGGAAGATCTGCCAGCCCTGTCGCGCCGCGAACCCCGTGTACTCCGCAATCGTAATCGGGCCGGAGATGTTCTTGAAAGAGACATCGCCGGTCACGATGCGGCCCAGGATGCGCAATGTGAACACCGAGGTGTCCCACGTCTTCTGAGCTGCCTCGCCGAACGCCGCGAGTGGACCAAATTGCTCGAGCGTGACCATTTCCTGGCTCATCCGTTGCGTGCCCGCCGTACTCGGTGCCACCCCGATGCGACCGACCTCGCGGCCGTTATGGTCCTCTCCCCGAATCCGCAGCGTGCGTTCGAGCGTTGCGCCACTGCGCTTGAGCTGCACGCTGACTTCCCGATTCGCCCGCGGCTCGACCAGCTTCACAAGCTGGTTGAAATCGCCCACAGGCTTGCCGTCCAGCGCGATGATTTCATCGCCAACTTTCAAGCCCGCCTGCTCAGCAGGGCTGCCGGCCAGCACATTGCCGATGACAGCGGGTAACCGGGGAAACCAGAACTCGAAGCCCAGGCCGGGAAGCAGGTTTTCCGCCTGCGTCAGCTCGCGACGACGCTCGTAGGCTTCGAGTCGCAGATCGCGCGTTGCACCTTCTGCACCCACCACGCGCAGATCGACCGCACCGTCGTCGATGAGATCTTCGAGAATGCCCAACGTCGCCGCCTCGCGAGTGCCGACCGGCTTGCCGGCCACTCTCACGATCCGATCGTCCGAGCGCATTCCGGCATGCGCAGCAATGGAGTCGGGTTGCACTTCACCCACGACCGGCTTCAGCGCCGGCACACCGCTCACGAACAGGACCCAATAAAGCAGGATCGCGAATGCGAGATTGAACAGCGGGCCGGCCAGCAGCACGCTGATGCGCTTCCACACCGGTTGGCGATTGAAGGCGCGATGCACCTGGTCCGCCGGCACCGGGGCTTCCCGTTCATCGAGCAGCTTCACGTAGCCGCCGAGTGGAATGGACGATACCGCGTACTCCGTGCCGTCGATCGGGCTCTTGCGTAACCACAGCGGCTTGCCGAAGCCGATGGAGAAGCGCAGCACGCGGATGCCCAACTTGCGCGCCACGAAGAAGTGCCCGTATTCATGCACGGCCACCAGGATGCCCGTGGCGATGATGAAGGCCAGGATGGCGATGAGAACTTCGAGGGGACTGGACGTCATGCACACACTCCGGAGCGTACCGGCAATAACGAGCGCGCCTGTTCGCGCGCCCAGGTGTCCGCGGCCAGCACGTCATCGAGCGATGCGATCGCCGTGGTCCGATGCCTGCGCAATACGCCTTCAATGACTACGGGCACATCGGTGAACCCGAGCTGACGCTGCAAGAACGCCTCGACAGCGACTTCGTTCGCCGCATTGAGCACTGCGGGCGCCGATTCGCCTTGTTCAGCCGCCTGGCGCGCCAGCCGCAGACAGGGGAAGCGCTGCAGGTCTGGCGCTTCGAATTCGAGCCGGCCGACTCGTATGAGATCCAACGACTCGACACCCGATTCGAGTCGCTCGGGCCAGCCGAGTGCGTGTGCAATCGGCGTGCGCATGTCTGGATTGCTGAGCTGTGCGAGCACGGAACCATCGAGATACTCGACCATGGAGTGCACGATGGCTTGCGGATGCACGACGACCTCGACGGTCGCCGGCGGCACGCCAAATAACAGACACGCTTCGATCAATTCCAACCCTTTGTTCATCAAGGTGGCTGAGTCTACTGAGATCTTGCGACCCATGACCCAGCGCGGATGGGCGCAGGCCTGCTCGGGCGTTGCATTGCGCAATGCATGCTCCGGTGCGCGCAGGAACGGACCACCCGACGCCGTGAGCAAAATCCGCCGGATCCCCGGAGCCCGGGTGCCCGCGAGGGCATGGGGCGGCAAACATTGGAAGATTGCATTGTGCTCGCTATCCACCGGAATCAGCGTGGCGCCGTGCGCCTGCGCAGTCCGCACGAACAAAGGACCAGACATCACGAGCGCTTCTTTGTTCGCCAGCAGGATGCGCTTGCCCGCCTCAGCGGCGGCCAGACTGGGCAACAGGCCCGCCGCACCGACGATCGCCGCCATCACGCAATCGACTTCCGGATCCGATGCAATTTGCTTCAGTCCCGCGGCCCCGCACAGCACTGCTGTCGCTGCGCCCGCTCGGTTCAGATCGCGCTGCAGACCGGCAGCGGCATCTTCGGACTGAAGAACGGCATAGCGCGGGTGATGCGTCACGCATTGCTCGTAGAGTCGCTGCGCATTCGATGCAGCCGACAGCGCAAACACATGGAAACGCTGCGGATGCCGGGCGATCACATCGAGCGTGTTGACGCCGATGCTACCCGTCGAGCCCAGGATACTGACCTTGACCGGCTTCACCGTAAGACTCCCAGCCACCCCAGTCCGAGCACGAAGAAGGGGGCCGCCGCAGTAATGCTGTCGATGCGATCCAATACACCGCCGTGACCCGGAAACACAGTGCCACTGTCCTTCACGCCGGCATAGCGTTTGAACATGCTCTCGGTGAGATCACCAACGACCGATGCGATCGCGACCCCGGCACACAGCGCCAGAAACGGGCCCGTGCGCACCTGCAGCGGCCACGAGGCCACCAGCGCCACCACACTCGCTGCGAGCAGACCACCCAGCACACCTTCCCAGGTCTTGCCGGGACTAACCCGTGGGGCGAGCTTCAGCCGCCCCAGATAGCGGCCGGCAAAGTAGGCGCCTACATCGGCAGCGATGACCAATAGCAGTAACAGCAATACCAGCACCCGCCCGTGCTCGTGCGACAGGCTCAAGCGCGCCAGCGCCGTCCATGCCGGCACGAGGATGAAGAAACCCGCCAAGGTTGCGAGCAATGCAGTGGCCTTCGGGTAGGTGGCGATCCAAACGAATGCCACGAGCCACCAGGCCGCCGCGATGTACATCAGGGTCTCCAGGCCGGCAGCCGAGTCGGAGAAGTGCCAGCTCGCAACCATGGCAAGAGCAATCGCGGCGAAATACACGATTCGTAGCCGAACATTCGCAAAGCCAGGGAACGCCGTCCATTCCCAGGCACCCATCAGTACCAGCGCACTCAGCAGTATCCAGGTCGCAACGGGTGGCAGCACGGTCAACGTGACGAGCACGATGGGTGCGAGGACCAGCGCGGTGAGGATCCGCTCTCGAAGCACTAAGGCGACTCCACCTGCGCCGGAGTCAGGCCGAACCGCCTCTGCCGTGTGCCGAAGTATGCGAAGGCACGCTGGAGCTCGGTGCCCTCGAAATCAGGCCAAAGGACATCGGTGAAGTACAGCTCCGTGTAGGCCAAATTCCACAACAGGAAGTTGCTGATACGCTGTTCGCCGCCGGTGCGGATCAGCAGGTCAGGATCGGGCAGCTCCGCCAGCGCCATCTGGGCGGACAGACCGGCCTCGTCGATCGCATCGGCCGTCAGCTCCCCGCTCACGCATTGCCGCGCCAACGTGCGCGTTGCCTGAACGATATCCCACCGCCCTCCGTAGGCCACGGCAATGACCAGCGTCATGCGGGAATTGTCATGCGTAAGTCGTTCAGCGTTCTCCATGCGTTCGCGCAGCGCGGGCGACAGCTGTTCGAGCTGGCCGATGAAACGCATGCGGATCTGGTTGCCGTGTAACTCGGCGACTTCGTTGTCCAACGCCTCCAGGAAGCGGCCCATCAGCATCGAGACTTCTTCCTTCGGACGTTTCCAGTTCTCGCTCGAGAAGGCGAACAGCGTGAGTACTTCGACCCCTGCTTCGACGCAGTTCTCAACCGTCGCGCGAACGGACTTCACGCCCATCGCGTGGCCTGCCGTGCGGGGCAAGGCGCGTGCAGCGGCCCATCGGCCGTTGCCATCCATGATGATGGCGACGTGACGCGGGATCGCAGCGTCCGAAGATTTGGCAGCGCGAAGCACCATGGTGAGCAGGATTAGACCTGCATCAGCTCTTTTTCTTTCTCGGCGAGCACCTGATCGATTTCGGCCACGTGCTTGTCGGTGAGCTTCTGGACGTCTTCCTGCGCGCGGCGATCATCATCCTGCGACACGAGCTTTTCCTTGAGCATGTCCTTGAGCTCGTTCATCACGTCGCGACGTACATTGCGTACCGCAACACGCGCATTCTCGGCCTCGTGACGCACGACCTTGGTCATCTCGCGGCGACGCTCCTCGGTCATCGGCGGCATGGGCACGCGAATCACGGTGCCGGCGGTTGCAGGCATGAGACCGAGATCCGACTTCATGATGGCCTTCTCGATCACCTGCACCATGTTCTTTTCCCACGGCGTGATGGTGAGCGTGCGCGCGTCCTCGACCGCGACGTTGGCAACTTGTTGCAGCGGCACTTCAGAGCCGTAGTAGTCGACGCGCAGATGCTCGACCAAGCCCGGGTGCGCGCGACCGGTCCGCAGGCGCTTCAGCTCATTGCGCAGCGCCACCACGCACTTCTGCATGCGCTCGGTGGCGTCCTTTTTCACGTCTTCCAACATGAGGCTCTCCAGGTATCCGCAAGCGCGAGCTCGCGGCGCATTCACATCGAATTGGTTACGAGTGTTCCGACATCTTCACCGCGCACGATGCGCAGCAACTCACCTGCTTTCGTGAGATCAAACACTCGCAGCGGCAGGTCGTTGTCGCGGCACATGACGATCGCGGTCGCATCCATCACGTTCAAACGGTCCGTGAGCACCTTATCGAACGTCAGCCGCGCGTATCGAGTTGCAGCAGGGTTCTTCATCGGGTCATCGGAATAGATGCCGTCCACTTTCGTGGCCTTGAGCAGCAGATCGGCGTTGATCTCGATCGCACGCAAGCTCGCCGCGGTATCGGTGGTGAAGAAGGGGTTGCCAGTACCAGCGGCAAGGATGGTCACACGCCCCTTTTCCAGGTGACGCACTGCGCGACGGCGGATGTACTCCTCGCAAACCTCGTTGATCCGGATAGCGGACATCACGCGCGCATGCAATCCCAGCGCTTCGACCGCATCTTGCAGGGCAAGGGAGTTCATGACCGTCGCCAGCATGCCCATGTGGTCACCGGTGACCCGATCCATGCCGGCGCGCGCCAGACCAGCGCCCCGGAAGATATTGCCGCCGCCAATCACGACGGCGACCTGCATCCCCAGACTCATGACCTCACGAATTTCGTTCGCGATGCGCTTCAGCATCTTGGGATCGATGCCGTAGTCCTCCTCGCCCATCAGCGCTTCGCCGGAGAGCTTGACGAGAATCCGTCGCAGACCCTGGGGTTGCGCGGGACTGGGTTGCGAGGGGTCGTTGGCTGGGCTCAGTGCCATGCAGTTCGCCTGGGTGTCTTGCGTCAAGCCATTATAAAGAACCCCGCCAGGGGCGGGGTTCTACGGGACAACCTGCGAGCAGCGCCGAAAGGTCGGGCAGTGCTCGCACTCGAAGCATGCGCAGCTCAGGTGCCACGCACCTGCTTCATCACGTCAGCGGCGAAATCCTCCTGCTTCTTTTCGATGCCGGCGCCGACTTCGAAACGCAGGAACGAGCTGACTTCTCCGCCTGATGCCTTGAGGTACTTCTCAACGGACTGGTCCGGATCCTTCACGAACGGCTGCCCCAGCAACGTGATCTCGTTGAGCCACTTGCGCAGCCGGCCTTCGACCATCTTCGCAACGATCGCTTCCGGCTTGCCCTCGCCCTTCGCCTGCTCGATGAGAATGCCGCGTTCCTTCTCGACTTCGGCGGCAGGAACCTCATTCGCAGACACGCGGACCGGACTGCTTGCCGCGACGTGCATGGCGATATCGCGCGCCACAGCCTCGTCGCCCAACTTCATCGCCACCAGGGCACCGATCCGGGAGCCATGCAGGTAGCTGCCGACGACACCCGTGGCCTCGATCTGACCCACGCGACGTACCGTGATGTTCTCTCCGATCTTCGCAATCAGGATCCGGCGCGCTTCCTCGAAGCTGGTGCCAGTGGGCGCCGGCAACGCCAGTAGCGCCTCGACGCTCTCAACCTTGCCGGCGAGCGCAGCCTTGGCCACATCGGATGCGAACTGCTGGAAGTCACTTTCGCGCGCAACGAAATCGGTTTCGCAGTTCACCTCGACGATTGCCGCCCGCTTACGGTCCGCCGAGCGCTCGATGACCACGACGCCCTCAGCAGCCACTCGGGCTGCCTTCTTGTCGGCCTTCGCGAGGCCCTGCTTGCGCATCAGCTCCGCAGCGGCTTCCAGATCACCATTCACTTCGACGAGCGCCTTCTTGCACTCCATCATTCCGGCACCGGTGCGTTCACGCAGCGCCTTCACGGCTTCAGCAGTCACAGCCATGAGTTACTCCGCTTCGCCGTTGGCCGGCTTGACTTCGCTGGTCGCCGGCTGGACTTCGCTGGTCGCCGGCTGGGCTTCGCTGGTCGCCGGCTGGGCTTCGGTGTTGGCGGGCTTGCGCAAGGCCGCGCGTCGGCTCGCCATGATCTCTTCCGGTGATGCATTGTCCGTATCGATGTCATCGAGCTCCGGCACTGGTGCATCCGCCGCCTCAACCTTCTCAACCGGGCGACGGCGGGTCGCGGTCTTCTTCTTGGCGGCCACGGGCTTGCCACGGCGATTCACCGGTGCCCCCGTCTTCGGCTTGGGCTTGCCTTCTTCGTCCAACTCGACGAACTCATCTTCGCTGACCGGCACCTCCGGTGATGCCGTCTTGCCTTCCAGCACCGCATCGGCAATGCCGGCGGCGTACAGCTGAATGGCGCGCATGGCGTCGTCGTTGCCCGGTATCACGTAGTCCACGTCGTCCGGCGCGCAGTTGGTGTCCACCACGGCCACGACGGGAATGCCGAGCTTCTTGGCTTCATGCAGGGCGATGCGCTCGTGACCGACGTCGATGACGAACAGCGCATCGGGCAGTCCTTCCATCTCCTTGATGCCGCCAAGGCTGCGCTCGAGCTTCTCGCGCTCGCGGCGCAATGCCTGCGCCTCGCGCTTGCTATGGTGCTCGAGCGTGCCGTTCTGGGCCATCTCGTCGAGCTCGGTGAGCCGGCGGATGGACTGACGCACGGTCTTGAAATTGGTCAGCATGCCACCGAGCCAGCGGTGACTGACGTAAGGCATGGCACATCGCTGGGCCTCCTTGCGGATGGCCTCGCGCGCGGAGCGCTTGGTGCCGACGAACAACAAGCGGCCGCCGTCGGCGATCACCTGACGAACGAAGACTGCTGCCTCGTTGTACAACGGCAGCGATTTCTCGAGGTTGATGATATGGATTCGGTTACGTTCCCCGAAGATGAAAGGGGCCATCTTGGGGTTCCAGAAGCGGGTCTGATGTCCGAAATGGACACCCGCTTCCAGCATCTGTCGCATGGACACGCTGGACATCTGCAAAGCTCCTGTGGGGGTTAGGCCTCCACGCATCCCATGTCGCGACTTCGGGAATTAAGACATTCCCGGAGCACCCCGCGGCACGTGTCGATGCGTGTGAGAGATTCGTTGCGAAAAAAACGGGCGCTTTATACCATGACTTCCAACACCCTCCAACGCATTTTGCGCGTCATCTTTCGTCGCTCTAGTGGGATGCGCAATACATTTACACCGCGGACCGCTCGCCAATGACTCAACCCGCCAGCGAAACTCTGGAGGGCTCGCGCGTTGCACCTTCTATGCGCAACCCGACGCGAGCCAGCATCAAGACGCCCGCCGAGCAGGAACAGATGCGCGTGGCCGGACGCCTCGCCGCCGACGTACTGGACATGATCGGTCCCTACGTGCAGCCGGGGATCACCACGGACGACATCAATGCCCGCGTCCACGACTACATCGTGAACGTGCAGCAGGCCGTCCCTGCCCCGCTCAACTACCGCGGCTTCCCCAAGTCGGTCTGCACGTCGGTCAATCACGTTGTGTGTCACGGCATTCCGAGCGACAAGCGCCTGAAGCACGGCGACATCATCAATATCGACGTCACTGTCATCAAAGACGGCTGGCACGGCGACAGCAGTCGGATGTACGCCGTCGGCAAGGTCACGCCGGCGTCCCAGCGGTTGATGGACGTGACCCGTGAGGCCATGTGGATCGGCATCCGACAGGTACGCC
The DNA here is from genome assembly GCA_040513115.1 of Steroidobacteraceae bacterium. Taxonomy (GTDB): domain Bacteria; phylum Pseudomonadota; class Gammaproteobacteria; order Steroidobacterales; family Steroidobacteraceae; genus DATELY01. The sequence goes on from JBEVDW010000225.1 coordinate 10,056, forward strand.
CCGGGATGCGGCTGGGCGACATCGGCCACGCCATCCAGACCTTTGTCGAGGCACAGCACTATTCGGTGGTGCGCGAGTACTGCGGTCACGGTATCGGCCGGATCTTCCATGAAGACCCGCAGATCCTGCACTACGGCGAGCCCGGCACCGGGGAGGAACTGATCCCCGGCATGATTTTCACGATCGAGCCGATGGTGAATGCCGGCAAACGGCACGTGCGTCTGCTGCCGGATGGCTGGACGGTGATCACCAAGGACCATTCGCTGTCGGCACAGTGGGAGCACACCGTGCTCGTCACGCCCGAGGGCTATGAAGTCCTGACGCTGGGCGCCGCCGAACGCTGATGCCGGTCATCACTACCGAAGATCTGGAAGAGCTGGCGACCACGGTCGGCGATCCGCCGTGGGACTACCTCATTACCCTGCCCACTGCACTGGCGAAGGCCGAACGCAGTATCGCGAGCTTCCGGGAAGCCCTGGTCGAAGGCGACAACCGGCTCATCGAACGATTTCAGCACGACGAACCCGTCGAGCGGCTGGTACGCGATCGCGCGCGTCTGGTCGACACGCTGTTGCGCGCTGCCTGGAGCATGCATCTGCAGGAGCATGCGCGGGACATCGCGCTCGTCGCAGTGGGCGGCTACGGCCGCGGCGAGCTGAACCTCTGCTCCGATATCGACATCATGGTGCTGCTGCCGAAGAGCGAGAGCGCTCGCTGGCAACCCGATCTCGAACGCTTCCTCGCGTTCATGTGGGACATCGGGCTGGAAGTCGGCCACAGCGTACGCACCATCGATGACTGCCAGCGGGAAAGTGCCGCCGACGTCAGCGTTGCGACCACCATGATCGAGGCGCGGCTGCTCAGCGGACCGGAGCAACTGTTCGAGGCCATGCGCCGCGCGCTCGGACCCGACCTGGTCTGGACGACGAAGGATTTTTTCGAAGCTAAAGTGGCCGAACAGACGACGCGCCATCATCGCTATCACGACACCGCTTACAACCTTGAGCCGAACGTCAAGTCGAGCCCCGGCGGTTTGCGTGATATTCAAACGATCGGCTGGGTCGCCAAGCGCTACTTCAACGCCGACTCGCTCGATCAGCTCGTCGATCACGGGTTCCTGACCAAGAGCGAGCTGCGCAAGCTCAAGACGGCGCAGGCGTTCCTCTGGAAGGTGCGCTTCGCCTTGCACGTGATCACACGGCGTCGCGAAGACCGCCTGCTGTTCGATCATCAGATTCGACTGGCGAAGATGTTCGACTACGAGGACGCCACATACACGCTGGCCGTCGAACAGTTCATGCAGCGCTACTACCGCACGGCGATGGATGTCAGCCTGCTGAATGAAATGCTGCTGCAGCTGTTCCGCGAGGCGATCCTGACCGATCCGAACGTCGCGCCGCAGCCCGTGAATGCGCGCTTTCAGATCCGCAACGAATTCCTCGAGATCACGAGCGACGACATCTTCGATCGCTATCCGTCCGCGCTGCTGGAACTGTTCGTCGTGCTCGAACAGCATCCGGAAATCCTCGGCGTGCGTGCGTCCACCATTCGGCAAGTCACGCGTCATCTCTGGCTGATCGACGAAGAGTTTCGGCAGCACCCGCGCAACCACCGCCTGTTCTCCGAGATCCTCGGCGCTCCGGTTGGCGTCACGCACGAGCTGCGGCGCATGAATCTGTACGGCGTGTTGGGCCGTTATATCCCCGCGTTCGGTCGCATCGTCGGGCGTATGCAGTACGACCTCTTCCACGCCTACACAGTCGATGCCCACACGCTGTTCGTCGTCAGCAACCTGCGTCGGCTCGCGATGCCGAAGTACAACCACGAGTTCCCCGAGCTGTCGCGCATCATGCAGGCGCTGCCGAAACAAGAGGTCGCCTACATGGCGGCGCTCTTTCATGACATCGCGAAGGGCCGAGGCGGCGACCACTCGGAGCTGGGCTCGGTCGACGCCGAAGCGTTCTGCCTGGAGCAGGGTCTATCGCGTTACGACGCACGTTTGGTGGCGTGGCTTGTGAAGCACCACCTCGTGCTGTCTGTGACGGCACAAAAGAAAGACATCAGCGATCCGAAGGTGCTGTTCGATTTCGCCAAGATGGTGGGCGACCAGACGCACTTGGACTATCTCTACGTCCTGACTGTCGCAGACGTGCGGGGCACCAACCCGAAGCTCTGGAACAACTGGAAGTCATCGTTGTTTGCCGAGTTCTACCAGCGCATCAAGCAAGCGCTGCGTCGCGGCCTAGAAAGTCCGATCGACAAGGACGAGCTGATCAACGAAGTCCAAGCGGCAGCCCGCGAGCTGTTGAAGAACGACGGCCTGGCCAACGATCACATCGAGGGGGTTTGGAGCCGTTTCACCGAAGCGTATTTCCTGCGGCACACCCCGGAAGAGATCGCCTGGCACACGCAACTGCTTGCACCCCGCAAGCTTACGGACCAGATACCGCTCGTGTCCGTGCGCCTGCAATCCGGTCGCGGCGGCAGTGCTGTCTTTACCTATACCCCGCACAGCGAACGCACGTTTGCGCGCACGACAGCCGTGCTGGACCAGCTGGGCCTCAGCATCGTCGACGCGCGCATCACCCCGACGAACGATGGCTTCAGTCTCGACACGTACCACGTGCTCGAAGACACGGGCGGCGAGATCGGCGAACAGGCGCGCATCTCGGACATCGAGCATCAGCTGGCTCGCGCCCTGGCCAACTCGGCCGACCGACCGCTTACGGTCACGCGTAGGGCACCGCGCCAAGTACGAATGTTCTCGACGCCAACGCAAATCAATTTCAGCGACGACGCGGTGAATCAGCGCACGATCATGGAAATGATTGCCGCGGACCGCCCCGGACTGCTGTCGGAGGTCGCCAAAGTCCTGGTGGCTTCAAGCGTCGACATCTATGCATCGAAGATCGTGACGGTCGGCGAGAGAGCGGAAGACGTCTTCTATCTCACCGACGATCGCGGCCAACCGCTCAGCGCTGAGGCTCAGCAGGTACTCGAGGACCGACTCGTCGCAGCGCTCGACGCCCGCAGTTAAACTGCGGCACGCTCATCCTTGGCGTTGTTCGACGGGATCTCGAAGGCACTCATGCATCCGCACCTCGGCAAGCTGCGACCGTATCCATTCGAACGCCTGCGGACGTTGCTGGCAGGTGCAGTCGGACCCAAGGATCTGCCGCATATCTCGATGTCCATCGGCGAGCCCCGGCACACCCCCCCCGCGCTCGTGGTGGACGCACTCAAGCAGCATTCGAGCTCACTGGGTTCGTATCCCGCCACCCTGGGAATACCCGAGTTGCGACAGGCGATCACAGCATGGTTGACGCGTCGGTTCGACCTGCCTGCGAACAGTGTCAACGCCGAGACCATGGTCCTGCCGGTCAACGGCACACGCGAAGCGCTGTTTGCGTTCGTACAGGCGATGGTCGATCCATGCGGTGATGCAATCGTCGCGAGCCCCAATCCGTTCTATCAAATCTACGAAGGCGCCACGTACCTCGCCGGTGCCGAGCCGTACTTCATGAATGCGGATGCCGAGAACCGCTATCTGCCGGATCTCGACGCCGTGCCACCGGACGTGTGGAATCGCTGCACGGTGTTGTTTCTCTGCTCACCCGGCAATCCGACTGGTGCTGTTGCAAGCCTCGACTATTTGCAGCGAGCGCTCGAGCTGGCGGATCGATACGACTTCGTGATTGCGTCCGATGAGTGCTACAGCGAAATCTATTTCGATGAGACGAAACCGCCGGCGGGCCTGCTGCAAGCAGCGCTGGAATCCGGACACTCCCAATTCGAGCGTTGCATGGTGTTCCACAGCCTGTCGAAGCGCTCCAGCGTACCGGGACTGCGCTCGGGATTCGTCGCCGGCGATCCGACGTTGATCAAGCCGTTCCTGCTCTATCGGACGTACCACGGCTGCGCGATGCCCGTACACCATCAGCTCGCGAGCATTCCGGCCTGGAGCGACGACGAGCACGTAATCGAGAATCGCGCTCTGTATCGACGCAAATTCGAGGGCGTGCTGCCGCTGCTGCAGGATGTCATGGACGTGTACATGCCCGATGCGAGCTTCTATCTGTGGCCCAAGGTATCAGACGACGAGCGCTTCACGCGCGAGCTCTTCGAGCAGCAGCATCTCACCGTGCTGCCGGGCAGTTACATCGCACGCGATACGGCAGGCGGCAACCCCGGGCGTGGAAGGGTGCGGATCTCACTCGTCGCCGGAGTCGATGAGTGCCTCGAAGCCGCCCGACGCATCCGAGCGTTCCTGACGCAGGGGCGATGAGATAGAGTGAGTCGAAGTGGTCAACTGGTCTGCTGGCCGACTGGCTTGCTGGCCAGAGATAACCAACCACATCGACTCTTGGCCAACCGACCAGTTGACCAGTTGACCAACAGACCTTCATTGATCCCTCCCGAACCATCATGACCCAGCACTCCGCATTGATCTCCACCATCACAGCCGCTTTCGAACGTCGCACCGAGTTCAACCCCAAGAATGCGCCGCAGGACGTGCGCGCCGCGGTAGAGAGCGCGATCGATCTCCTGGATCGCGGGCAGGCGCGCGTCGCCGAGAAAGTCGACGGCGCGTGGCGCGTGAACGAGTGGCTGAAGAAGGCCGTGTTGCTGTCGTTCCGTTTGAACGACAACCAACCGATGCCCGCCGGCTTCACGCAGTTCTACGACAAAGTGCCGCTTAAGTACGCCAGCTACGATGAAGCCCGGTTCCGCAGCGACGGCGTTCGCGTCGTTCCGCACGCCGTCGTGCGCCGCGGTGCGTACGTTGCACCCAATGCGATTCTGATGCCGTCATACGTGAACCTGGGCGCCTATGTCGGCGAGGGCACGATGGTGGATACCTGGGCGACCGTGGGCTCGTGCGCACAGATCGGCCGTAACGTGCATTTGTCGGGTGGCGCCGGCATTGGCGGTGTTCTCGAACCGCTGCAAGCAAGCCCCACCATCATCGAAGACAACTGCTTCATCGGCGCGCGCTCGGAGATCGTCGAAGGCGTGATCGTGGAGGAAGGCGCTGTGATCTCGATGGGCGTGTTCATCGGCCAGAGCACGCGCATCTACGATCGTGAGAACGACACGGTCATTCGCGGCCGCGTGCCTGCGGGTGCGGTGGTGGTGCCCGGAGCACTGCCGTCAGCCGATGGGAAGTACAGTCTCAGCTGTGCGGTGATCGTGAAGCGTGTGGATGCGCAGACGCGAGCGAAGACGAGTGTGAATGAGTTGTTGAGGGATTGAGGCCTTCGCAGGGGGAACGGAGGCCATCGTCCAGGCGATTGACGCGCGTTCTCAGCTCGCGCGCTTGCGGTGCCGGACATCTTCACCGCTCAGCGTGAAGACGACCTGCTCGGCGATGTTTTTGGCGTGATCGCCGATGCGCTCGAGACCTTTCAAAGCAAACACCGTTTCGATCGTGGCGCCGAAGTAGCGCTGGTCCTGCATCGCCAGCGTCATCAACTGCCGCAGCGCAGCCGCAAACTCCGCATCCAGTTCCGTGTCGCGGCTGGAGACGCCGCGTGCAAGCCCTGCATCGAACTCATCGAGTGCGCGGATCGCATCGCGCAGCATGCCCATTGAGAGATCGGCCATGTGCCGCAGGTATCGCGCCACCGCGAGCACTGGACCGGACGGCTCGCCTCCGGCGATGCGGCCCGCAAACTTCGCAATCTTCTTGGCTTCGTCGCCCGCGCGCTCCAGCTCGACCGTAATGCGCGAGATCGCCTTGGCCAGCCGCAGATCGCCCGCTACCGGTTGATGCAGAGCAATCAACCGGAAGGCCTCGCGATCGATGTCGCGCTCGTATTCATTGAGTTGATATTCCCGCGTGAGCACTGTCTTCGACAGCTCGACGCTGCCCTCGAGCAGCGCGCGCATGGCGATGCCGACCTGGTCGATGGCCAGGCCACCCATACTCACGACTTTCAGCCGCAGCTCGGCCAGCGCCTGATCGAAGGCCTTTGCCGTGTGTCCCTCGGCCGGATCTCCAGTGCCCATGACGCGGCTCATCTCGCGACTAGCCGTAGCGACCCGTGATGTAGTCTTCCGTCGCCTTCTTGCCGGGATTCGTAAAGATCTTGGCGGCTTCGTCGAACTCGATCAGCTCGCCGAGGTACATGAAGGCAGTGTAGTCGGAGACGCGTGCCGCTTGTTGCATGTTGTGCGTGACGATCAGCACCGTCACCTGATCGCGTAGCGTTGAGATCAACTCCTCGATCTTGGCCGTAGCGATGGGATCCAGCGCCGATGTGGGTTCGTCGAACAGCAGAATCTCGGGCGTCGTCGCCAGTGCGCGCGCGATGCACAAGCGCTGCATCTGACCGCCCGACAGCGCCAATGCCGAATCCTGCAAGCGGTCCTTCACCTCATCCCACAACGCAGCGCCCCGCAGCGCCTTTTCGACTTCTTCAGCCAAGGCGGCGCGATTGCGCAGGCCACGCAGTCGCAGACCATAGGCGACGTTTTCGAAGATCGTCTTGGGAAACGGATTCGGCTTCTGGAACACCATGCCGATGCGCAGACGCACCTCGATCGGATCGACTCCCGGGCCGACCAGGTTCAGGTTGTCGGGATGAAGCGTGATGCTGCCCTCGTAGCGAGTATCGGGCTGCAAATCGTGCATGCGATTGAAGCAGCGCAGGAACGTGCTCTTGCCGCAACCTGACGGACCGATCAATGCGGTCACCTGCCGATCCGCAATGGGAATCGTCAGATTCTTCAGCGCACGATTCTCACCATAGTAAAAGTTGAGATTGTCGACCGCCGCCTTGACGTGCAGCGTGCGGACTTGCCGTGTGTCGTCCACCGCGATGGAGATGCGCGGCGTCTGCGGGTTCGAAGGGTTCTGTCTCATCTTCGTTTCGGAGTGCGGGACGCTGCCGTCCGGTCTAGCACGCGTGGTGCTGGTTAAATCCATGAGCTCACCTGTCGGATGCGTGCCTGAGGTTACCAGTTAATCTTCTTGCGGAAGCGATAGCGGATCCAGATGGCGACGCCATTCATGACCAACGTCATTGCCAACAGAATGGCTCCCGCAGCGGCAGCATTCGCCTGGAATGCCTGATCCGGCCGTGAGACCCAGTTGAACATCTGAATGGGCATGGCGGTGAAAGGATCCTTCAGCCACTGGAAGGAAATGAACGGCGGCTCGCTGCTGATCGGCGCGGCCGGCAGAAACGCGATGAAGCTCAACGCACCGATGGTGATGATCGGAGCCGTCTCACCGATGGCACGCGACAGGCCCAGGATCATGCCCGTCAGGATGCCGCCGGTGGAGTACGGTAGCACGTGGTCCTTTGTCACTTCCCACCGGGTCGCCCCCAAACCATAGGCGGCCTCGCGAATCGCCTTCGGCACTGCGCGGATCGCCTCGCGGGTCGCAACGATGACGATCGGCAGGATCAGCAGCGCCAACGTCAATCCAGCCGCCGCGATGCTCTGCCCCAGGTTGAACTGATACACGAACAAGCCCAGCGCCAACAGCCCGTAAACGATCGACGGCACTCCGGCCAGGTTCGTCACGTTGATCTCGATGATCGCCGTGAACCAATTCTTCGGTGCATATTCTTCGAGGTACACGGCGGCCATGACTCCGACCGGAACGGCGCACGTCGCCGTGACGAGCATGATGAGGCTCGTGCCCACCCAGGCGCCCAGGATGCCCGCGCGTTCGGCGTGTCGCGAAGGGAAGTTTGTGAAGAATTCCCAGCCGAAGCGTGGCGCGCCATCGATCACCAAATCGATGAACAGCACGCCCAGGATCATCAGACAGATCAACATGACGAGCAGACCGACGATCACGAAGACCTGGTCGTAGAGCTTGCGGCGACTGAGGTCGCGACGCAGCGATTCGAAATTCGTCGCAGTGGCGGCCTGAGCACTCATCAATAAGCCTCACGGAAGCGGCGCGTGAGCGTGAAGCCCACGAGGTTGAAGACGAGCGTGATCAGCATGAGCACGAGGCCCGCAGCGAAGATACTCTGATAGCCAATGCTTCCATGCGGCAGGTCGCCCAGACTGACTTGCACAATGTACGCGGTGATCGTGGCCGCGGGCTCACGCGGATCGAACGTCAGGTTCGGCTGCATGCCTGCGGCGATGGCAACGACCATCGTTTCGCCGACTGCACGCGAGATACCCAGGATGAAGGCCGCCGCGATGCCGGAGAAAGCACCGGGCACCACGACGCGCAGTGCGGTTTGCAGCCGCGTCGCACCCATCGCGTAGGACCCTTCGCGCATGTACCGCGGCACGGCCCGCATCGCATCCTCGCTGACCGAGCTGACATACGGCACGATCATCAAGCCGATCACGAGACCTGCACTCAACATGTTGAAGCCCGGCAGGTCAGGCACAATCATTTGCAGCAACGGCGTCACTGCACGCAACGCGAAGTAACCGTATACGACGGTGGGCACGGCACCCAGCAACTCCAGAATCGGCTTCACCGTTTCGCGCACGCGGTGCGTGGCGAACTCGCTCAAATAAATGGCGATGATGGTGCCGAGCGGCACCGCGAGGAGCAATGCAACCATCGTGGTCGTCAACGTTCCCGCCACGAGCGGCAGAATGCCGTAGTGCGGATCGGAGAACAGCGGCGTCCACATCGTGTCCGTCAGAAAGTCCTTGATGGACACGTGTGCAAAGAACGTGCTGGATTCATAGAGCAGAATGGCAACGATCGCGAGTGTGGTGAACACTGCGACGAGACCGGAGGCCAGCAACAACAATTCAATGACACGGTCGCGCCACTTGCGATAGCGCAGCCCAGCTTGAAATGACGGCGATGTGTATGTAGCGGTCTGATTCACCTGCGGCCCCTTCTCCCCAACGATCCGCTCTGTAACGAGCTGTTCTTGTTGTTCTTGCCGCCGTGTCCGCAATGTCCTGGCCGCACCGGCAGCAGCACGAGGGCGGTACTCTAATGGCTCGGCTCGCGGCCGTCGACCGGCGCAGCTCGCTGCTGCGCAGGCCGACGAGCTATCCGCGTCTAGAGCTTCCCTTCGCGCGCCAGCAGCTTCTCGATCGTAACGCCGACTTCCGGCACACCACCGAAGACACTGCCCATCTTCTTGTTGTTGAAGTGCTCGATCGCGACGCGGTAAGACTCCGCAGGCAGCGGCACGTAGCCCACTTCCTTCACGAGGTCCGCCCCATCGGTGAGGAAGAACTGGATGAAGTCGCGCACTTCGGCACGTTGCGCAGCAGTGTCTCGCACATAGATGAACAGCGGGCGTGACAGCGGCTGGTAGCTGCCATTGATCACCGCCTCGATGCTCGGGCCCACAGCGCCCTTGCCGGCATCGATGGGTACCGCCTTCAGGCGATCTTTGTGTGCCGTGTAGTACGCGTAGCCGAAATAGCCGAGTGCGTTCTTGTTGTTCTCGACGCCTTGCACGAGCACGTTGTCGTCCTCGCTTGCGGTGTAGTCGCCACGGCTCGCTTTAGCCTTGCCGTTCACGGCTTCGGTGAAGTAGTCGAACGTGCCCGAGTCCGCGCCGGGCCCGAACAACATGAGCGACTGCGCCGGCCAATCGGGGCGCACCTGATTCCACTTCGTCACACGTCCCTGCGCACCTGGCTCCCACATTTTCTTGAGATCGGCAGGAGTCAGCGACTTGACCCACGTGTTCTGCGGGTTCACGACAATAGTCAAGGCGTCATAGGCGACCGGCAGCTCCATGAATTTCACACCGGCGGCACGGCAAGCCTCCATTTCCTCTTTCAGGATCGGGCGAGATGCATTGGAGATGTCCGTCTCGCCACGGCAGAAGCGCTTGAAACCACCACCCGTACCTGCGATGCCAACGGTCACGCGCACTTTGCCGCGCTTGCTGATCTGGAACTCTTCCGCGACGGCCTCAGCGATCGGGAACACCGTGCTCGAGCCATCGATCTTGATGACGCTCTCGGCCGATGCCACGCTGGGCGCGTTGGCTGCCGCCAGGGCGGTCAGAACGGCCGCGATGCTTGATTTCTGCCACAGCTGCATGGGATGTAAACCTCGTTACGTGGGTAGGGTCATGTCGACCATCCAATGGGGGCGAGAGTCTGAGAGCGTTGCATGACAGTCGTGTTACAGACGAGCCGCGTGGCGTGAGCGCGGCTCATCCAGCTTCCGGCCTTCACCAACGGCCTGCTTGCAGGGGCGGCATATGACAATCGCGTGACGTATGCGCCCTGCACCCTTGATGCTCCGGGCACGCCTTCGTTATAAGTCCGCCCCACTGCTCGCCGTCCGCTTCCGGAGCTTTCGACGCATGTCCGACGCCTTGGCCCTGACTCAGGAACTGATTCGCCGCCCCTCGGTCAGCCCGGAGGACCAGGGCTGCATGGACATCATCTGTGCGCGGCTCGAGCGGCTGGGCTTTCGCATCGAGCGGCTGCGTTTCGGGCCAGTCGAGAACATCTGGGCACGGCATGGCGACTCCGCACCCGTGCTGTGCTTTGCCGGACACACCGACGTCGTTCCAACCGGTCCGCGCGAGGAGTGGCAGACGGACCCCTTTGAGCCCGTCGTGAAAGACGGCATGCTCTACGGGCGCGGTGCGGCAGACATGAAAAGCGGTCTCGCGGCGATGATCACGGCGACCGAGCGTTTCATCGAGCGCTCCTCTGCGCATCGCGGCTCCATTGCGTTCTTGCTGACCAGCGATGAGGAAGGGCCTTCCGTCGATGGCACGCGACGCGTCATGGAAGTGCTCGAGGCGCGCAAGGTGAAGATCGACTGGTGCGTGGTCGGCGAGCCCACGAGCAGCGAGGCACTCGGCGACACGATCAAGATCGGTCGTCGCGGCTCGCTATCGGGCAAGCTCACCGTGCATGGCATCCAGGGACACGTGGCGTACCCCCACCTGGCGGACAACCCCGTACACGCCGTGGCACCGGCTTTGGCCGAGCTGGCCAGTCGCGTGTGGGACAAGGGCAATCAGTTCTTCCAGCCCACGACCTTCCAGATCTCGAATATCAGCGCCGGCACCGGCGCGCCGAACGTCGTCCCCGGCGAATTGCGCGCCCGTTTCAACATCCGTTTTTCGACCGAGCAGACGGTCGAGAAGCTGCAGCAGACCATCACGGAGATTCTGGACCGCCACAAGGTGAACTACACGCTGGAATGGTTCGTCTCAGGCCTGCCCTTTTTCACTGCCCCCGGCGAGCTGTCGCAGGCGGTCGAACGCGCCGTGCGTGAGATTGCCAATCGCTCCACCGATCTCTCCACGACGGGAGGAACCTCCGATGGTCGCTTCATCGCCCCTACGGGCGCTCAAGTCGTGGAGCTCGGCGTGATCAACGCGACCATCCACAAGGTGAATGAGTCCGTGCGCGTGGCCGATATCGATGCGCTCTCGAAGATGTATGAGCGCGTGATGGAACTGCTGCTGCGGGAAACGAACTAGCCGTCATTGGCACGATTCGGCCGGACCCGAACGCCTGGCGCAAACGCCTCGATGCTAGCGAAGTGATCGGCTCGTGAAGTTCACGATCACTCCCCACAGGGCCAGGCCGACGAGCGAGAACAAGACCCACCACGGCATGGACAGGCCCAACAGGCTCCAGTCGACTTTCCCGCACTCACCCGAGCCGGTGAGCACCTTCGTCACTACCTCGACCACCGGCATGATTTCCAGCATGTAGTCGAGGCCGGCGCCGCACGCCGCAACCGAACCCGGCGGTTGGGCCTGGATCCAGACGTGACGAGCTGCCACGCCAATGCCGGCCAGGGCGGTGAGCACGATCAACACACCGTAAACACGCGCACCCGTTCGACCCGGATTGTGAGCGGCCGCGAGTAAGAACAGGACGCCGACACTCAGCACCGCGACGCGCTGGAAAATGCAAAGCGGACACGGCTCCAGATGCAACACGAACTGCGCATACAGGGCATAGCCGAGCAATGCCAGGCAGGCAGCGGCACCAATGAAATTGCCAGCACGCCCGCTGGCCAGGTTGCCAACGGCCACAGGCGATCAGCCCGAGGCGTGGTCTTGCATGCGTCCGGCGCGCGAGCGCAGGTGCCGCTCGACATCATCGAGAGCGACGTGGCGGATGTCCTTGCCCACGACCATGTACACCACGTACTCGCACACGTTCTTGGCGTGATCGCCGATGCGCTCCAGTGCGCGCGCGACCCACAACACATCGAGGGCGCGGCGAATGGTCCGTGGGTCTTCCATCATGAACGTGATGCACTGGCGCTGGATCGCTTCGTACTCTTCGTCGATGACGCTGTCCTTCTTCGCGATTGCGACCGCCGACTCGGGATCCAGGCGCGCGAACGCATCGAGCGCTCCATGCACCATGTCTGCGACCAGCTGACCGAGATGCTTGATCTCGCGATAACGGTCTGCCGGACGCTCGACGGCCGCCAGGCGCG
>JBEVDW010000226.1:0-4459 GCA_040513115.1 Steroidobacteraceae bacterium
CTTGGAGCCGGACGGGAAGATCTGCTGACGGATCAAGAGCGGACGATCGTTGCCTTCGCACTGTACCTGGCGCGACCGCCGCGTCTCCGAGTGCACGTTCAATGACGCGAGATCCTTTCTCTCTCTGGAAGAGCTCGTCGAGCTGAGCATGACGTGCGGTTACTACATCATGACCGCGGGCTTCCTGCGGAGCTTCGATGTTGAGATCGAGTCGACACCGCCATTGGGCGCCACGATCGCCGCGGCGCTCAACAGCCGCTCGGGCGCCACGACCAAGTGATTCCCTTGAACGACGGAGAGCGCAGTTGAAGCGAGCACTGCAGTTTTACATCAACGGCGCATGGGTCGATCCCGTCGAGTTGCGCACTCTCGACGTCCTCAACCCTGCCACCGAGCAGGTCATCGGCCAGATTGCGCTCGGCTCGGCAGCCGACGTCGATGCTGCCGTACGCGCTGCGCGGGCCGCGTTTCCAGCATGGTCACGCACGTCACGGGAAGAACGTGTCGCGGTGCTCGAGCGCGCGGTCGCCCAGTTCAAACTGCGCCATGCGGAGATTGGCGAGACCATCACGCGAGAAATGGGCGCGCCTGCTGCGTTCGCGCACAAGATCCAGGCCGGCGTTGGCATGGTGCACCTGAAGACGGCTGCCCGCGTGCTGAAGGACTTTCAGTTCATGCACCAGCGCGGGACGACATGGATCGCGCATGAACCGATTGGCGTGTGCGCGCTGATCACACCTTGGAATTGGCCTATCAATCAGATCGCCGCCAAAGTTGCCCCGGCACTCGCGACCGGTTGCACGATGGTGTTGAAACCCTCGGAGATCGCACCCTATTCCGCCCTCATCTGGGCCGAGATCCTGGAGGCAGCCGGTGTGCCGCCGGGTGTATTCAATCTCGTGAATGGTGATGGACCCACCGTGGGTGCGGCATTGAGCTCGCATCCGGATGTGGACATGGTGTCGTTCACCGGCTCTACGCAGGCCGGCATCGATGTCGCGCAGCGTGCGGCGCGCACAGTGAAGCGCGTGGCACAGGAGCTTGGCGGTAAGTCGCCGCACATCATCCTCGACGACGAAGTTTTTGCGCACAGCGTTGCGACGGGCGTGCGCGCCGTGATGACCAACAGCGGTCAATCCTGCAATGCGCCGACGCGCATGCTGGTACCGCACAAACGCATGCAAGAGGCCGCTGAGATTGCGCGCAGTACCGTCCTCATGCTGACTGTGGGCGACCCCACAGGCGATGTACATCTGGGGCCAGTCGCCTCGCAATCGCAATGGTCGAAGATCCAGAACTACATTCGCGCCGGCACGCAGGCCGGTGCATCGCTGGTTGTGGGTGGACTTGGGCGTCCCGCTGGCTTGGACAGGGGTTATTTCGTCAAGCCGACCGTGTTCGCGAACGCAACCAACTCCATGGAGATTGCGCGGGAAGAAATCTTCGGCCCCGTGCTGGTCCTCATCGGCTACGAGACGATCGATGACGCGGCCCGCATCGCGAATGACACGGACTATGGGCTCGCCGCGTATGTCTCCGGTGCCGACTCAACCCTGCTCGACTCGTTGGCATCGCGACTGCGGGCGGCACAAGTCATTCTGAATGGTGCAGCCGCAGACCCCATGGCACCGTTCGGCGGCTACAAGATGAGCGGCAACGGACGCGAATGGGGTGACTTCGGCTTCCACGAGTATCTCGAGATCAAAGCCATTCTTGGCCGTGCGCCGCCCGCAACCGCGCATTCGTAGCATTGAAGAGGGTCGATCATGAGCGCCACCGTTGATGGAAATGGGGACATTCCTCATTTCGAATCGGAAATGAGGAATGTCCCCATTTCCCCGCCAGGACTCACATCGAGTCAATGGGACGCGATCTGCGCTCTGCCGGCGCACACGGATACACACATCCCCGCCGAGGAGGACCAGCGTCCGGCCGCGGTCTACCTCAGCGATACACGTTTCACTTCGGAGCTCACGCATCTCTTCAAGAAAGTGCCTGTCGTCGCAACGACATCGGCCTACCTGTCCGAGCCCGGAACGGCTGTGGCACTCGACGGCTATGGGGTGCCACTGCTGGTGACACGTGACCGACAGGGCCGTGCCCATGCCTTCATCAATGCGTGCAGACATCGCGGCTCGAAGATCGTGGAATCATGTGAGCCGAGCAAGGCGAACCTGATGGTGTGCCCCTACCACGCCTGGTCGTATTCATTGGAAGGCAAGCTTGCGGCGATTCCCCGCCATGAGACGTTCCCATCGCTGAAGAAGGAGAACCTGGGGCTCGTCCCCCTCGCCACCTGGGAGTGCGGCGGATTCATCTGGGTCGGACTGGATCACACGGCACAACCCACCCTGCTCTCCGGCACAGAGCAGATCGCAGCGGATCTGGAGGCGTTCGGACTCGACCGCATGCATGTCTATGGACGGAGAACGTACGACCTCGCCGCCAACTGGAAGCTCGTCATCGAACCCTTTCTGGAGGGCTATCACGTCCAACGTCTGCACGCGCAGTCGATCGGCAACATGTTCGCGGATCAGCCGAGCGTTTACGCGCAATTCGGCCATCACATGCGTCAGACGTCCGGCAAGGCACATTTCAATCCGGAGCTGCTGAAGGCCGACATCCACAATCTGCACAAGCACATCACACATGCCTATCTGGTGTTCCCGAACACTGTGGTCGTGACGAGCCCGTACTACATCAGTGTCATGGTGCTGATGCCGCGCGCGGCGAATCGCACGCTCGTCGACTACTACATGCTGGTGAAGGGCAAGCCGGATACGCCCAAGGCCGAGGACCTCTATCGGCGCTCCTATGAGCTGATCCACGCCGTCTTCGGCGGAGAAGACTTCCGAGCGGCCTGCCTGCAGCAGGAAGCGCTGAACTCAGGCGCCGTGTCCGAAGTCCACTACGGTGGGCTGGAGAACATGATCGGACCGTTCCATCGATCAGTCGAATCGTTCCTGCCCGATCAACCTTGAGTTCGCGAGCGACTTTCTCACCGGAGGCCCCGATGACGAGCACGAAGCATACGTTCTGCCGGGTGTGCGAACCGCTGTGTCCGCTCATTGCGGAAATCGATGACACTGGCGTGGTGACGAAGCTCAGGCCCGATCGCGATCATCCGGTATCGCAAGGGTTCGCCTGTCACAAAGGCATCTCGTATCTCGACGTGCATCACGATGCCGATCGAGTGAACTTCCCGCTGCGACGGACGAATCCCCGTACCGAAGCAATCGGCTCCTTCGAGCGCGTGAGTTGGGATGACGCGTTTGCCGACATCGGACGGCGCTTGCGTGCCTTGCGTGCATCGCCAGGGGCCGAATGCCATCGCGACGTACTACGGCAATCCCATTTCCTTCAACACGCTCGCATTCATGCCGGCAGTGGCTTTCGCGAGCAAGCTCGGTACGCGGCACGGATTCGGCGCCGGCACGCAGGACATGTGCAACAAGCCGGCTGCCTTGGAAGCCATGTTCGGCACGGGCCAGTGGACCATTCCCGACTTCTACAACACCGACTATCTGCTGTGCATCGGCACGAACCCAAAGGTCTCGCACTGGACGATGATATCCACGCATCGACCGATGCACGTTCTGCAGGACATTACGCAGCGTGGCGGCAAAGTGCGGTTCATCAATCCGAGACGCATCGAGTCCGCTTCGGCGAGCACAGGCGAGCTCATCCAGATCAAACCCGATACCGACGTGTATCTGCTGGCCGCAATGATTCACGAGATCGACCGGCATGGCGGTTTCGACCAGGACGTCATCGCCCGACACGGCAACCGTGTCGAAGAGCTGCGCTCGTTCGTTGCCCGGTATCCAGCGTCGCGCGTCAGTCAGGTTACCGGCATTGCGGTCGATGTCATCGAGCGCCTGGCCGTCGAGTTCATGACGGCGAAGTCCGCCGCCACCTATATGTCCACGGGCGCCAATCAAGGACGCCAGGGTGCCCTCGCCTATTGGTTGCTCAACATGCTGAGCTTCGTGACCGGCAATCTCGGTCGCAAAGGCGGTAACTACTATGCGAAGGGTGTAGCACCCATGGTCGCCGGCACGCCAGCTTCCAGCGACGTGTTCTTCGACACGCCGCTTGGCGAGATGCGCCACGTCTTCGGCACGTTGCCGGGCACGCTGCTCGCCGATTTCATCGACGTCGAACAGGAGCCGATTCGCGCATTGATCGTCTTCTCCGGCAATCCGCTGCTGTCGATCGCCGGTGAAGAGCGACTGCGCAAGGCGTTCGCCAAGCTGGAGCTCATCGTCACGCTGGATCTGTATCGCAATGCCACGGGCGAGCTGGCGGACTATGTGTTGCCCGCGACCGATTGGCTCGAACGCGAAGACATCAATCACCTCGGCAATGGCGTACAGCCAACGCCGTATGTGCAGTACACCGAAGCCATTGTGCAACCCAAGGCCGAGCGCAAGAACGACGCGTGGATCATCTCGAGGCT
>JBEVDW010000227.1:0-8460 GCA_040513115.1 Steroidobacteraceae bacterium
GACTACGGCGATTTCGAAGGAACCATCCCGCACGGTCAATATGGCGGAGGTACCGTGCAGCTCTGGGATCGCGGTTATTGGCAACCCGAAGGTCCGCTCTCGCCGGAGGCGCAGCTGAAGAAAGGTGAGCTCAAGTTCAAGCTCGAAGGCGAGCGCCTCCACGGCAGTTGGGTGCTCGTGCGCCTGAGGCGTCGCGAAGGTGAGAAGCGCAACAACTGGTTGCTCATCAAGCATCGGGATGAGTACGCGAGCGACAGCGAGACGGAAGCGATGATGGCGGAAGATCGCTCGGTCGCGTCCGGTCGCCCTATGACCCAGATCGCCAGCGGCAAGGGCAAAGGGCCGAAGCCCTTCATGCTCGACACGAGGACAATCGCCGAGCCCGATGCGGTTTGGCAATCGAATCGTGGCGATGGGGAAGCGAAGAGCGCCCGTCCTGCCATGCGCACCTCCACTGCCACGCGATCGAATCGCAAGGAAAATGCAACTCGACCGCCGCCGAGCTTCATCGAACCCGAGCTGTGCAGGTCAGTCGATCGTCCACCGGCCGGAGATGGCTGGGGACACGAAGTGAAGCTCGATGGCTATCGCCTGCAATTACGAGTCGCGCGCGGCGAAATCACCTTGAAGACGCGCAAAGGACTCAACTGGACACAGAAGTTTCCTGAGATCGCAGCCGCGGCGGGTGACATGCCCGATTGCATCATCGACGGCGAGGCAGTGGCGCTGGATGAAAACGGCGCGCCGGATTTTGCCGGCTTGCAGGCAGCGCTCTCCGAAGGCGACACGGGGAATGTCATTTTCTTCGTTTTCGATTGCCTCTTTCTCGAAGGCGAGGATTTGCGCAAACGCGCGCTCGTCGAGCGCAAGGATGCTCTGAAGAAAGTTCTCGATGCACGTGATCGCGCCGATACGCACATCCGCTATGTCGATCATTTCGAGATGGCGGGTGATGCGGTGCTGAAGTCCGCGTGTCGCATGTCATTGGAAGGAATCATTTCGAAGCGACTCGATGCGCCTTACCGCTCGGGTCGCAGTGGCGATTGGACCAAGGCCAAATGCCGCGCAGGTCATGAGGTCGTGCTTGGTGGGTGGACGCATGAAGGCGGACGACCGCGGTCGTTGCTCGCCGGTGTCTATCGCGGGAATCATCTCGTCTACGTCGGCCGCATCGGCACAGGATTCGGCAGAGGCGTGATGCAGAAGCTCGCGCCGCGGCTCAAAGCGCTGACGACTGATCGCAGTCCGTTCGCCGGTGACAACGCGCCGAAGAAGCAGGGCGACGTGCGGTGGCTGAAACCCGAGCTCGTGGCGGAGATCGAGTTCGCTGGATGGACAGGTGCGGGAAACATTCGGCAGGCCGCGTTCAAGGGCTTGCGTGAGGACAAGCCTGCGCGCGAGGTTGAAGCGGAGACGCCGGCACCTGCGGAGGAGGTCGATGTGAAGCAGCCTGTGGCGAATAGCTCAACGAGATCGCGCAGCAAGTCTGGAGCGAGGGCGAGCAAGACGTCAGCGACCGGCAACGTGGTCCTCGGTGTAACGATCTCCAATCCCGACAAGCCGCTCTGGCCCCATGGCCAGAACGACACCAAGCCCATCACGAAACTGGAGCTCGCGCGCTATTACGAAGCCGTAGGCGAGTGGATGCTGGATCACATCAGAGGACGACCGTGCTCCGTGATTCGTGCCCCCGATGGCGTCGCCGGCGAGCGCTTCTTTCAGCGCCATGCGATGCCGGGCACCTCGAGTCTCATAACGCTCACGCACTTCGAGGGCGATCGCAAACCGTACCTCCAGCTCGATCGTGTCGAAGCCATCATCGCTGTCGCTCAAACCGGCGGTGTAGAACTCCATCCCTGGAACAACGAACCCGGTCAGCCGCACGTGCCGGGACGCCTGGTGTTCGATCTGGATCCCGCGCCCGATGTCGATTTCGCAGTCGTAATCGAAGCGGCAAAGGAGATGCGCGAGCGACTGGAGGCACTGGGTCTCGTCACGTTCTGCAAGACGACAGGTGGCAAGGGCCTGCACGTGGTGACGCCGCTGCAGCAGAGCAGGAAGCCTGTCGATTGGCCGGCCGCGAAAGCGTTCGCACAGGCCGTCTGTGCACAGATGTCAGAAGACGAACCCTCGAAGTACCTGGTCAACATGTCCAAGAAGCTGCGCGGCGGAAAGATCTTCCTCGACTATCTGCGCAACGATCGCATGTCGACGGCGGTCGCGCCGCTCTCGCCGCGGGCGCGTGAGGGTGCCCCGGTGTCGATGCCGATCCAATGGTCGCAAGTGCGCGCGGGACTGGATCCCTTGCGTTTCAACCTGCGCACGGTACCCGCTTTGCTCGCGAAGAGCAGCGCTTGGGAGGAGTACTGCGATTCGCTGCGGCCGCTCGCGCCGGCGATCAAGCAACTCACAGGCAAGAAGACGACGTCGGTGCCAGGCAGCGAAGCGCGCGCGGCGCACGCGATACAGCCCGCTGGACCACGGTGACGCATGCGCGTCCATGAAACGGGAATCGCCTCGCCACGCCGAACACGGCAGTCCGATTCGCTCGGTGACTTACCGTTGCCGCTGAGCTTTGCGCCGATGGAAGCAAAGCTCGTGGACGCATTACCCGGCGGTACGCGCTGGCAATTCGAGCCGAAGTGGGATGGTTTCCGTTGCCTTGCCTTCCGCGCGGGTGACGAGGTTGAGCTGCACGCCAAGTCGGGCAAGACACTGTCGCGCTACTTTCCGGAAGTGGTGGAGTTTCTGCGCGCGTTGCCGGTGGAGCGCTTCGTGCTCGATGGCGAGCTGGCCATTCCACACGGCAATGCCCTGACCTTCGATGGCTTGCAACTGCGCTTGCACCCGGCGGAAAGTCGCATACGCAAGCTCGCCCGCGAAACGCCGGCGATATTCATCCTCTTCGATTGCCTCGTCACAGCGGAGGGCGACAGCCTCGTCGATCGGCCGCTGATCGAGCGCCGTGCGGCCCTCGAAGCATTGTTCTCCCGCTTCGACCGCGCGCCCTCGCTACGCTTGAGTCCCTTCACGCGCGAGCGTGCAGAAGCGCAACGGTGGCTGGAGCTTGCCGGCGGTTCGCTGGATGGCGTGATCGTGAAGCCCCTCGAAGGTCGCTACCTGTCGGGTGAGCGTGCGATGTTCAAGGTGAAGCGCATGCGCACGGCGGATTGCGTCGTCGGCGGCTTTCGCTATGGCACCGACAGCAACCTGGTGGGCTCGCTGCTGCTGGGCCTCTACAACGACGAGGGCAAGCTCGATCACGTCGGGTTCACCTCGTCATTGCCGCATAGCGAACGGCCGGCGCTCACTGGAAAGCTGGAAGCGCTGATCGGTCCTCCCGGCTTCACTGGCAATGCGCCCGGCGGACCGAGTCGCTGGAGCACAGAGCGTTCTACCGAGTGGCAACCGCTGAAGACGAAGCTCGTCGCAGAAGTGTGCTACGACCACGTGAGCGGCAATCGCTTTCGCCACGGCACGCGACTGCTGCGCTGGCGGCCAGACAAAGCGCCACGGCAATGCACCTTCGAGCAGCTGGAGCTGGAAGCGCGACCGAGCAAATTGATCAAGGACGTGATGGCAACAGCGGCGCCGAAGAAGCAACGTCGAAAATCGGTACCGAAACGAGGACGGAAGCAAGGCCGCTCATGAACGTTGAGCGGGTGGACGATACGAGCGAACCTGTGTTGCGCGCCGTGCGGCAGCTTGCCGCGAGCGTATTTGACTCGGTCGAGCGTGCGGATGCCTGGCTGAGGGAACCGAACGTCGTGCTAAATGGGCAACCGCCGCTCGCCGCCATTGAGACGCTGGAAGGTCACCGAGCAGTCGTCGCCGAGCTCAAGCGCCTCGATTACAACCGATGATCTTTATCAAGCGTGGCCCCACGCCAGCGCACGCTGCTGCTGCTCATAGCGCGTCGGCCAGGGCACATCGAAATTCAATTGTGGCGGATTCTTGGCGAACGCAGCCAGGTCGAAGCGCGGGTCGGCGGCATCCTGCGGCGAGAGTGCTACGCGATGATTCAGCGCGCGCCGTACGGCGCCGAACACCAGCGGCTGATTAATCGTGCTTGCCGCCAGCAGCGTATCGTCACGGTAATAGAAGATGCTGAAGCTGCTGCGCGCAGGGTCGCCGCGCAGGACCGTGCGATTGAAACCGTCCAGCACGCCAACGGATTGCATGCGCAAACCGTATTGATCAGACCACACCCACGGTGCTTGCACATAGGGAAGCTCTTTTCCGGCGATCGTTGCGCCTGCGGTGCGTCCTTGTTCGACGGCGTTGTGAACCGTTTCGAGACGTAGATTCGCGCCGAGCAGCGCGTTCGGATGGTTCGTGCAATCGCCGGCCGCGACGATGTCTGGGTCGCTCGTGCGTGCGAACGTGTCGACGACGATGCCATTGTCGCAGGCAAGCCCAGCCGATGCTGCGAGCTCGACATTCGGTACTGCGCCGATCCCGGCAATCACCAGATCTGCGATGTGCGCGGCTCCGGTGTCAGTCTCCACCGCCACACTGCCGTCGTGGCGTCGGCGCAGCGCCGTTACCGTGGTGCCCAAGAGGATGTTCACGCCATGCTGGCGGTGTCGGGCAACCAGGAAACCGGAGATGTCGGTCGTTGCGATGCGCGGAATGACTTCTGCTCCAGCAGCGAGCAACGTGATTGTGTGCCCGAGCTGGACGAGCACCGCCGCTGCCTCGAGACCGATGAAGCCGCCACCGATGATCACGATGCGGCGTGGACTCTGCAGCCGTGGGCGCAACCCTTGCACATCCGCGAGTGTGCGGATGTAGAACAAGGAATCGTGCGCGTCGCAGTCGACCTCCAGGCGCCGCGCCCGTGCGCCGACGGTGAGTGCCAATCTGTCGAATTGCAGACTGGAGCCATCGTCGAGATGCACGCTGCAGCGGGCGCGATCGATCTCCTGAACGCGACGTCCGAGCCGTACGTCGACTGCATGCTTCGAGTAGAAGTCCGCGGGGCGATACAGCAGCCACTCGGCAGTGTGCCCGCCCGCCAGGAACTGTTTCGACAGCGGTGGACGCTGGTAGGGCAGCGTGGGCTCTTCCGACACGAGCGTGATCGAGCCGGCAAAGCCCTCCTGACGCGCAACCTCGATGAGTTGAGCGGCGGCCTGGCCACCGCCGATGACGAGCAGTTCCGCGCTCACGCTCAAGGCTCGAGGTAGTAGATCTGTGGCTTGGCGCCCATGCTCTCGGCCAGCACCTTGTGCTCGCGTGCGGCGAGCAGCTGCGCCACCTTGGTCTTCGGATCGTTGATGTCGCCGAAGTGGATCGCGCGCGTCGGGCAGACGACGGCGCAACTTGGGGCTTGTTCCTGCTCCACGCGATGCGCACACATCGTGCATTTGTCGGCAGTGCCGAGTGCTTCGTCGAATGACAGCGCGTCGTACGGACACGCTTCGGCGCAGCGCAGACACCCGACGCATTTGTCGGCCTCGAGCATGACCATGCCATCGCTCTCGCGCCGGTACAGCGTGTTCGTCGGGCACGCCCTGGCGCAGGGTGCCTCCACACAGTGATGACACATCGTGGGCAGCCAGTACTGCGAGAGGTTCGGATAAGTGCCGCGTGGACGTTCAATGACGGCATCGCGAGCCGAGTCATACACCTTCAGTCGAAACCGCTGCGGGGGCACCGCGTTCTCGACTTTGCAGCCGACGATGCAGGTGTCGCAGCCGATGCAGCGTTTCAGGTCGATCACGAAGGCGAGTTGTTTGTTCATCCACACCTCTTCTGATGCTGCAACGCCCAGGTGCTTCGCGCGTCGACGCGGGTACGTTAGCTATATTACGATCACTCAGCGTATGCAAGCTTGGCTGTAACACTCGCGCCGAGGCCGACATGAGCTCGCAGCCGATAACGACATTCGATCGCGTAGTGCGCACCGTGTGCTCGCCGAACTGTCTCGGCACCTGCGGCGTGAATGCATTCGTGAAAGACGACAGGATCGTCAAGCTCGAGCCTGCCGCATTTCCCGATCCTGGTTATGAGCGCATCTGCCTGCGTGGCATCGCCATGGCCACGCAGCGCATTCATCACCCGGATCGCTTGACCCATCCGTTGATTCGTGTCGGTGAGCGCGGCGAGAAGCGCTGGCGGCAGGCGACGTGGGACGAAGCATTCGACTACATCGTGGGCAAGCTCACCGCGATTGCCAGTGAGCACGGCTGGCGCTCGAACGCCTGGATCAAGGGCAGCGGCAACTACGGCTTTCGATCCTCGACCTCAACGCCCCGCGCCGTGAATTGTCTTGGCGGGACATTGTTCAGCTACTTCGGTCTCACCGGCGACTTCGCCGGGATGGCCGGCTATCACGCGATCCTGGGTGAGTTCGCGCGCTCGAACGACATCTCAGAGGTGACCGGTGCCCGCTACTTCCTGAGCGCTGGTCGCAACGTAGCCGATGCGGCTCATTCGGAAATGCATTTCCTGTTCGACGCCATGGAGCAGGGGTGCAAGTTCGTGATGGTCGATCCGCGTTTCACGCGCTCGGCAGCCAAGGCTGATGAATGGGTTGCGCCTCGCCCGGGCACGGACACAGCGCTCGTGCTCGGCATGATCTACGTGATCGTGACCGAAGGCCTGATGAAGGAAGACTATGTCCTCGCACATACGAACGGCGCATTTCTGGCGCGCAAGGACACCGGCGCCTTGTTGCGCGAGCGCGATCTGAAAGTCAATGGCAGTCACGAGTACATGGTCTGGGATCGCGCAGTGGGCGGTGCTGTGCGTGTCAGCGATGCGCGTGAGCCCGCACTCCGCGGTGATTGGACGTTCGTCGATGTCGATGGCAACAGTGTCGAATGTCAAACCGCGTTCAGCGCGAATTGGGCCGAGTGGAAGGTGTTCACGCCTGAGCATGCTGCATCGCTGTGCGAAGTTCCCGCCGACCAGATCAGGCACGTGGCGCGCGAATACGCGACGGCGCATCCGGCGTGGATTTGGCTCGGCCTGGGGCCGCAGCGCTATCACCACGGTCATATCACCGCCCGCGCATGGGTTACGTTGGCGACTCTGTGCGGCAATATCGGCAAACCCTATGCAGGCGTGAGCATCTACGACGCGCCGAATCTCGCACTGGTGATGACGCAGCCGCCAGAGTGGTTGGCACCGGGCGGGAAGCGCGGACATTCCCTGCCGGGCACGAGCATGGTGGAAATCATCGCCTCACAGCAGCCGTATCCGATCAAGTCGCTGTGGCTCTCGAGCTATGGCTTCGCCACGCAGAGCCCGTTGTTCAAACGCTTCATCCAAGAAGCCCTGCCGCAGCTGGATCTGTTCGTCGTGTCCGAGCAGCTCATGACCGCCGCCGCTGAATACGCGGACATCGTGTTGCCGTGCGTGTCGTACTACGAGGACGATTGGGATCTCGTTGGCGGTGGCGAGAACTGGTTCATGCAGCTGCGACGCCGTGCGATTCCGCCGGTGGGCGAGAGCAAAGGCGACTACGACATCTGCAAAGAGCTGTGCGAGCGCCTGGGTCAGGGTGCCGATTGGCAGCTCGATCCGGAAGAAAGCTGCCGCATGATCCTCGCGACGCATCCTGATCTGCGTATTCGCGCGGTCGATTGGGAAACATTGCGTCGCGACGGCGTCGCGCGCGTTCCGGTGGAACGTCCGGTCACGCCGTTCCGCGACATGAAGTTCAAGACGCCGTCGGGCCGGATCGAGATCTATCAGGAGCAGTTCGCTGACATCGGTGAAGCGGTGCTCGTGCACAAGGAGCAGATCGAGAGCCGCTTGTCGCCGCGGGCGCAGGAATTCCCGCTCAATCTGATCACGTACAAGCATCCGCACTCGACTCACAGCCAGCACATGATGCTGCCGTACATCCGTGAGCTCATGCCGGAGCCGCGCCTGGAGCTGGCGCCGGCGGATGCGGGGGCTCGAGGCATCAGCGATGGCGAGGTTGTGCGCGCGTTCAACGATCGCGGCTCGTTCACGGTGAAGGTGCGCGTATCGGAGACTGTGCGTACTGGCACAGCGGCCATTGCCGAAGGTTGGTGGCCGCGCGACTTCATCGACGGGCATCCGTCGTTCCTGGGGCATATTCCCAAGAATGCGGCGCAGGATCGGATTGCGGAGACGAACTATCCGATCTGGGATGTGCTCTGCGAGGTGAAACGGGTGGAGAGCTGACGTGTTGTTCCCTCCCTCGCTGCGCAAGGTAGGGGTAGGAGTTCATTGCGTCGCTGCATTCACAATCGCGGCCGTATCGTTCTTTTTCCTCGCGCTGAAGAACGGGTACGCGAACACGATAACCATGATGATGACGACACCGAGATAGAACTGCGGTGTCAGCTCCCGTTGCTCCCCCAGGAACAACGCGGCGATGGCAATCGCGTAGACAGGCTCCAGATTGATCGCAAGCGTGGTGCCGAATGCGGTCAGCTGTCGTAGAGCGACCAGTGACAACGCGAACGGGAGCAACGTACA
>JBEVDW010000228.1:0-28357 GCA_040513115.1 Steroidobacteraceae bacterium
ATCATGCACGTGCTGCATCCACCGGGCCGCGGCTGCTCGTGCATGGTGATTTCAGCTTGAGCAACGTGCTGATCGATGACAACGATCAGGTCGCCGCGATTCTCGATTGGGAGTTCGCACGCCTGGGATTGCCCGCAGCGGATCTGGGATGGTGCTATGAGCTCGCCACTCGCCTGGCAAGCTGGGACGAGTTTCTTGCGGCGTATGCAGCGGCGGGTGGTTCGCTGCCCGGCAAACAGCAACTGGACTACTTCGCACTCTGGGCTGTCGTGCGACTTGCCGTCATGGTGTTCCAAGGTCAATGCGGCTTCGAGCGCGGTGAGTTGACCGATATCAAGCAAGCGGTGCTGTGCGTGTCGAGTCCAACCGAGATGGTGTTGCGGGTGGGTCGGAGATTGCAGCCGCTGCTGGTGGAGTGAGGGGCCTTTCCATCCTGTTAGTACTGAGCCCTTCGACATGCTCAGGGCTCAGCGCAAACGACTGACTCTCAGCTCGGATGTTCCGCGCTCCGAGCGCGCAAGCGTTCGAACACCCGCCGTCCCTGCGTACCCAAGCGCTCTGCCCAACAGAAGAACGCCGGCGTAAACAACGTCGCCAAAAACGTCGCCGCGATCATTCCGCCAATGACGCCCGTGCCGATCGAATGCCGTGCGTTCGCGCCGGCACCCGTGCTGATCGCGAGCGGCATCACACCGAGAATGAACGCGAGCGATGTCATTAGAATCGGACGGAAACGCAAGCGTGCCGCCTCTACCGCCGCGGCTGCGGGCTCCAGGCCCTCACGCACGCGTTGCGCGGCGAACGCCACCATGAGAATCGCGTTCTTCGCAGCCAGCCCCACGAGCGTCACCAATCCAATCTGCAGATAGAGATCGTTGTAGAGACCCCGGAGCCAGACAGACACGAAAGCACCGAACACTGCGAACGGCACCGACAGGATCACGGCGAGTGGCAAGGTGAGACGTTCGTACTGCGCAGCCAGGATCAGGAACACCATCAACGCACCCAGCAGGTACAAACCCGCGGTGTTCTGTGTCATCTGCTTCTCGAGGAACGCCTGCGAATTCCACTCGAGCGTGTAGCCCTCCGGCAGATGCTCACGCGCAAGCTCCTCCATGATCGCCAGCGCCTGACCCGAACTGTAGCCCGGCGCGGGCGCACCCAGAAGGCGCGCGGCCGGAAATGCGTTGAAGCGTTCCACGATGTCCGGGCCGGTCACGATCTGCGTATCCGAAAGCGCCTGAATCGGAATCGGAGCGCCGCTCTCGCTGCGAACATACACATGGCGCAAGTCTTCCGTGTAGGCACGGTATGCAGCATCCGATTGCATCTGCACGCGATACACGCGGCCGAGCAGATTGAAGTCGTTGACGTAGTACGCACCGAACGTGCTCTGCAGCGTGTCGAAGATCTCGTTGACATCGACGCCGAGCAACTTCGCCTGCTCGCGATTGACCTCGAGTCGCAATTGGGGAACTTGCGCGGTGAACGACGTGAACACACCCGACAGCTCGGGACGGGTTGCAGCGGCCGCCACGAGCTTGGCCGTAGCGGCCTCCAACGCCTGATAGTCGGTGCCGACGCGCGACTGCACGAACCCTTCGAAGCCACCCGTCGCGGATAAACCTTCGATGGGCGGCGGCGGTGCGCCGAACACCAATGCGTCCTTGATCTGATCGTTGAGCGCCATCGTTTCGCCAACGAGGGTGGAAGCATGCAGCGCCTCACCATGGCGTTCGTCCCACGGCTTCAACGTGATGAAGGTGTAGCCGGTCGTTGGACGCGGCAGGCCGGTATACGGATCGAAGCCGACGAACGAGACGGTTTCCCGCACGGCGGGATGATCGGCGAACGTCTTTTCGATCTGCAGCATGACCGCCTTCGTACGTTGCATCGACGCAGCCGGCGGCAGGAACGGCAGGCCCACGACGTAGCCTTGGTCCTCTTCAGGCACGAGTGAAGTCGGCAGCGCTCGGGTCAGTCCCCAGGTGGCCCCGAGTACCGCCACGAGCACGAGCGTCGTGAGCGCTCCATGACGAATGAAGAACCCGGCGCCCTGCGCATATCGGAGGGTGGCGCGCTCGATCCAATGGTTGTAGCGCGCGAGGAAACCGCGTTGCGAGTGCTTCGACGGTCGCAGCAGCAGTGCGCACAGCGACGGCGTCAGGGTTAGCGCGACGAAGCCCGAGATCAGCACGGACACTGAAATCGTGATCGCGAACTGCCGATACATTTCCCCGACGAGCCCGCCCAGGAAGGCCACGGGCAGGAACACCGCCGTCAACACCAGCACGATGGCGATGAGAGGTCCCGTCACTTCCCGCATCGCGCGCTGAGTCGCCTCGTGCGCGTCGATGCCTTCCGTGCGCATGTGGCGCTCGGCGTTCTCGAGCACGACGATGGCATCGTCCACGACGATGCCGATGGAGAGCACCATCGCGAACAACGTGGCGAGATTGATCGTCACGTTCAATGCCAGCATGCCGGCGAGTGCGCCGATCAGCGAGACGGGCATCGCCAGACAAGGAATCAGTGTGGCGCGCCAATTGCCCAGAAAGATGAAGACGACGACGAACACGAGCAGCACCGCTTCAACGAGCGTCTTCAAGACTTCGCGGATCGCGACGCGTACGAAATCGGTGGTGTCAAACGGGATCTGCCAGCGCAGCCCTTGAGGAAACTGGTCGTCCAGGCGTTCCATCGTGGCGCGCACGGCATCGGAGATCTGGACGACGTTGGCGCCAGGCTGGGGAAAGACGCCGAACGACAGGGCAGGCCGCCCACGCTGTGTCGTCGTAACGCTGTAATCACGCGCTCCCATCTCGACGCGCGCCACGTCGCGCAGACGTACAATTCGACCGTCGGGACCGCTCTTCAAAATGATGCGCTCGAATTCCTCCGGCGATGACAGCCGCCCCTGAGCCGTGATGCTCATAGTGAGTTCGACGTAGGTCGGCATCGGCTCCTCACCAATGCGTCCCGTGGCGAACTCCGCGTTCTGCTCGCGCACCGCGCGTGCCACATCCATCGGCGTGAGCTCGGTCTCTGCCAGTTGATCGGGATACAACCAGATGCGGATCGAATGTTCTTTCGCGCCATACGCATCGACCGCCGCGACACCGGGGATGCGCCGCAACTCATCGATAATGTTCACGAGCGCGTAATTGGAGATGAACGCTTCGCTGTACTGGCCTGTCGTCGAATCGATCGTGACGTAGGCCACCGCCGTCCAGTTGAGTTTGCGCACCACGACGCCTTGGCGCCGCACTTCTTCGGGCAGTAGGGGCAATGCCGTTTGCACACGGTTCTGCACGTTGATCACGGCTTGATCGGCGTTCGCGCCGACAGCAAACGTGGCGACGACCTGCACTGTGCCGTTCGGCGCCGTGCCGGAGCGCATGTAGATCATGTCTTCGACGCCGTTGACCTGCTGCTCCAAAGGCGCTGCCACGGTCTCGGCGGCGGTTTGCGGTGTCGCGCCCGGATACGAGGTGGACACCTCGACCATCGGCGGGAGGATGTCGGGGTACAGCGAAACCTTCAGCGCGCTCAACGAAATGAGGCCGGCGATGACGATGAACATCGATAGCACGCACGCGAGCAGCGGCCGTTCGATGAAAGGGTTGCGCATCACTGTGCCGCCGCGGTCACGACCACCGGATGCGCATCGAGCGGTACCACGGTGGCGTCCGCTGGTGCATTGGGTGCGAGCTTCAGAACGCCGTCGACGACGACGCGATCATTGGCGGCCAGGCCCTTCTCGATCTGCAACAGGTTGCCGTGGCTCGCGCCAAGGGCGACGGGCTGGATCTGCGCGAGGTTCTTGTCGTCCAACTTCCAGACGAATACCCCTTCGGCGCCATGCATGACTGCGCGCGACGGCACATAGATGCCGGAGGCCATCGTGAGTCCTTCGACGCGTGCCCGCACGAACTGCCCCGGAGAGAGCGCGCCAGCGGTATTGTTCAACGTCGCGCGCACGACGACGGTGCCCATGCCGGGATCGACTCTCGTGTCGAGAAATTCGATACGTGCCGGCTCGGGCAGCTCTGCGCTCCTGGCCGGTTGTACACGGATGCTGATGCCACGGTCGTCTTTCGCGAGCGCGTCCCGCAGCACTCGAGCCTCCGCTTCCGGCATTGCGAAATCGACGTAGAGGCGATCGATCTGCGTGATGGTCGTGAGCAGGCTCGATTCGGTGTTGGCATCGACGAGGCTGCCTTCCGAGCGGACTTCGGCGCCGGTAAGGCCACCGATCGGAGCGCGCACCTTCGTGTACGAGAGGTCGATGCGCGCGCGTTCGAGATCCGCAGCCGCCGCATCGACCGCGGCTTTTGCCGATGCGAAGGCCGCGTCCGCCAGATCGCGCTCGCGATCGGCACTCACGCCTTTTTCCGACAACGTCTTCACGCGCTTGCGCTGCTGCGCGGCTTCCTCGATACGCGCCTGTTCCACGCCGAGACGTCCTTCGGCGCTGCGTACGGCAGCAGCGAATGGCTGCGGGTCGATCTCGAACAGCAGATCGCCCGCTTTGACTTCCGCGCCTTCGCGATAGAAGCGCTTCATCAGAATGCCGGAGACGCGAGCTCGCACCTGTACTTCGCGTTCACCGCGCGTGCGCGCCGTGTACTCGAGCCGCAACGGCAGCGACGCTGTTGCAACCTGAATCACATTCACCTTCGGCGCCGGCGGTGCGGGCGCCTCGTCGCGTGCGCAGCTCGTCAGAAGGAAAGAAGACAGGCACAGCGCCAAGATGCCTCGGCGCCATTGGCAGCCGCCGCGGCTTGCATGATCGTTCATAAACCCCCGTCATTACCTCCCGCAGATGTCACGTGCAGACGGGAGGCGCGTCGCGCTTTGATCTTACAGCACGAGCGTGCGAGGCCACGCAGCT
The DNA here is from genome assembly GCA_040513115.1 of Steroidobacteraceae bacterium. Lineage (GTDB taxonomy): Bacteria > Pseudomonadota > Gammaproteobacteria > Steroidobacterales > Steroidobacteraceae > DATELY01. Next base: position 4,895 of record JBEVDW010000228.1, read on the forward strand.
GGAGGCATTTGACACATCGTGGCGCAACGTTGCTTCCCGCGCGCCGCTCGATTAAGAACACACATTCGAGGGACGTTCGGTTCGAGGTTACGTGCATGCATCAGATCAACATTCCAGAGTGGGCCTGGCAACTTGGTGCTCGCAACCGCATCGCGACCATCGAAGCACCCAGGACCGCGCTGCTGGTGGTGGACTTGCAGAATGTGTTCATGGCCGAAGGCCAACCGCTGGCGAACGTGTATGCGCGCGACATCGTGCCGAACGTCAACCGGATGGCGGCGGCCGCGCGCCATGCCGGCAGTCTCGTAGTCTTTTTGCGGCACACGATCAGCGACGCAGAACCGTACCGCATGACCGAATGGCAAAAGCGCATGTCGCATTGGGTCGACGGCAAAGAGATACCACTGCGTCCGCATCAATCGGGACACGCGCTCTACCCAGAGTTGGATGTGCAGCCTCAGGATCTCATCGTCGACAAGCATCGGTTCAGCCCATTCAAGGCGAACTCGTCCGCGTTGCACGAGATGTTGACCGCTCGCGGGATCGATACCGTGATCGTCTGCGGCACCGTCACGAACGTCTGCTGCGAGAGCACGGCCCGCGACGCGGAGATGCTGGGCTATCGCGTGTTCTTCATCATGGATGCGACGGCCGCGTTATCGGATGAGCAACACAATGCCTCACTCATGAGCATGGCATCGGTATTTGCGGATGTGCGATCGACCGCAGACATGCTCGACCTGTATGGCGCCTCAGCGCGGGCATAGCGATTCGCCGCGTCGCTTCAGCGGTCGACGAGCCGAAGGTTAATCGACTCATGAGCCAAATTGCGGCACTGCGTGCCGTGCGCCGGCCTTTGCCATCGGCCTTCCACGGCGCAAACCGCTGGCTTGGATTCGGCGGAGCGCATACATTTGCTGGCCCGAGACGACATCAGTGCCGAGGATCCCACTCATGATGACCGCCCATGACGATGTGCCACATCCAGTCCCGCCAACCGCTTACCTACGCTACAAGGAAAATTGGTTTTGGATCTTCGTGGATGTGCGCAATCAGGTCTTCGGCATGGCGCATTTCAACTACGAGCCGGGCTTCGGCCGCGCGCGCGTGTCCTGCAATCTGCTCGTGCGCGGTGAGCTGCACCAGTACGGCAACGAGATTCCCTTTCCCGAGAACTTCGCCTACTCGAAGGAGATTGGTGACGACAAGTTGAAGGTCCGCTTCGTCGAGGCCCACACGGAGTTCGGGTTCAGCCTGGCGAGCGACGCGCTGACTTTCCAGGTTACCTTGCGCAAGCACGCCCCCACGTTCGACTACGAAGCGTACACCGCGGCAAATCCTGAAAAGCCGAGCGTGAAGGAAGCCTCGACCCTCGGAACGAACACCTGCTTCCACCATCAGCAGCAGGCGCTGACGATGAAGGGCTCGCTGGAAATGAAGAGCGGCAAGCTCAAAGGCGAGAAATTCAACATCGACGCGATGGCCTACCGCGACCACTCGCGCGCGATTCGCTGCGACAACATGACCTTGAAACACACTTGGTCCTTCTTGTACTTCCCGAAACGCGTTCTGGGCGTCATGGGCATCTACAGCGTGTTGCGGCCCTCGGTCGCCGCCAACGAAGGCTATGTGTACGATGACGCAGGGTTGCGCTCGCTGAAGGACATCGAGATCACGACCGAAGGCAAGAGCGATGAGTTCCTGCCGGCAACGGTGCGCTTCAAGATGAATGACGTGGAGGGCAACAACTTCACCATCCTCGCCGATATCAAGAACCGTTTCGGCAATGTGCCTCTCGCCGTCGAAAAGCCGGGCGGTGGACTGCCGACCTACCGCATCTACGAGAACTTCGTGCCGCTGAAGCTCCAGGAAACAGGCGAGGAGGGCTATGCGCTGATCGAAATCGGCGACAACCCGAGCTACACGGGATCGGGTCGCGCTTGAACAGTGAGTTGAGTCCAATCGGGGGAGGACTGGCGTGAGTGCTTTGCACGTTCATTTTCTGGAAACGCTGAAACAGGTGTTGTCGAATCCTGGGTTGGACGCAGTACCCGATACGGCACTGCAGACCCAGCTGTATATTGCGCACCGGATCATCGGGCGGATGCTCGTCAACGAGGCGACGGTGCCGGGTCTGACGAGCGAGGCACTCAGGGAGTACCTGGCCGAAGTGGAGGCGGCGCAGAAGTTCTGCGAACGCCACGGCATCGCGACGGACGCAGCGGCGCGGTTGCGGGCCCTGACGAACGCTGCACCTACACCGGATATCAGGGAGCTGCTGCCGTTCGTGCGTGATCTGCAGTTGCAGGTGAACAAGATTCCGGGCGAGGAGGCGCGAGCGGTGCGACGCAAGCTCGTGGCGGTCGAAGCGCGATTCAGCAACAAGCTGCTGGCAGCGCTCGATCCCTGGCTGGGCACGCAACCAGGCGTCGCGTCCAGCGGTGCGGTCCACGCGCGAGACATCAACGACGCAACTTTCAACGCCTTCCTGGCGAAGGCATTCCCGAATGAGCCGAACTTGCGCCTTGCGGGCTACAGCTTCATCTCGGGCGGTCATTCCAAGTTCACCGCCAAGATTGGGTTGACGGGAGGACGCTCGGTACCCGACAGCGTCATCATGCGTGCCGACGCCAGCGGCACGTACGGTGGTGTCTCGGTCGTCGACGAATACCGTCTGCTGGAAGTACTGCATCGAAACGGCGTGAAGGTGCCGAAGCCGCTCGCCGTCGATGAAAGTGGCAAGGCTTTCGGCGCCACGATGATGTTGGTAGAAGCCATGCCGGGAGACGGCATCGGTCACATGTTCAAACTGCCCGCGCCGAATCTCGCCGTCGCGCGCGACATAGCCACGCAGCTGGCGCGCTTGCATCAAATCCCTGTAGCGGAGTTCGGCACCCACATCGACGGCGCAAAGATCACGAATCAAGAGAAGGCGCTCGCGTGGCTCGATCAATCGTATGCCACCTTCAAGACGCTGAACCGTGCCTCACCGGTGTTCGAGACGGCATTCCATTGGCTGCGGGAAAACGCGGCGTTGAATGACCGCGCGCGTACGTTGGTGCACGGCGACTACGGCTTGAACAACATCCTCATCCATGAGGATCGAGTGAGCACCATTCTCGATTGGGAGTTTGCTCATATCGGCAACCCGATCTACGACCTCGGCTATTTCTACTTCCAGGCGGAGAGCCTGGGTCCCTGGCGCGAGTTTGCCGATGCCTATGAGAAGGCCGGCGGCTTCGTTCCGACTCAGGCGCAACTCGACTACGCCATTCTGTTCGCTGCGACACGGTTGGGCGTGATGGTGTGTCAGAGTGAAGCGGCGTTCGAGGCAGGCGCATTCAAGGGGCCGGGTGCAGCGGCGTCGAACACCGGCTTTTACGAAACCACGATTCAGCGCATCTCCGGTGTGCTCGAGCGAGTGTTGTAGAGAAAGGAACGGCTCGCCATGTCTGCATACGTCATCGTGATGGTCGAGGAACCGGCCGACCACTCGGCCATCGACCGTTACCGGAAACTTGCGATTCCAACGTTTCAAGGACGCAAGGTGAAGTTCCATGTCGACCCTCGCTGTGCCATTGCGACGGTGGAGGGCGATCCCGTCGACGTGGTCGTGATGATCGAGTTCGAGTCCATGGAAGAAGCGAAGGCCTGGTATCACTCGCCCGAATACCAGAATGCGGTGAAACATCGGCTCGGCACGGCGCGCAGCCGTGCAGTCATCGTTGAAAAGCTGCCCGATACCGCGCCCAAATTTCAGTAAGGCAACGAACGCGCCTCAAAGAGATTTGACGAGCTGGTCGAACTCGCGATCAGAGAGTACTTTTCTCTGGGCGATGAGGAACTGTGCATCATCGCCGATGACATAGCGCGGTTCGGGATCCGTGGCCGCGAAGGCGCTGACCACGTGCCCTGCGACGTCCGCTCCGGTTGGTAGCTTCGTGGCGCCACGAAGCTGCTCGCGAAACTTGCGATACAGATACCCATAGCGCTCACTGTCTTCCGCCGAGAGTGCGGCAATGTCGCTGTCGATGCTGCGACGCATGGCACGGCTCATTTCCGTGTCGATTCCACCCGGCTCGACGACCACGACCTTCACACCAAACTCGGCCGCCTCCAAGCGCATCACGTCGGCAAGTGCCTCGAGCGCAAACTTCGATGCTTGATAGACACCATGGAACGGGAAGGAGAGACGACCACTGTAGGAACTGACGAGAACCAGGCGGCCCAGCGCACGGCGCAAGGCAGGAACGCAGGCTTGGTAGATCGCAAGGCAGGACGTGGCATTGACGTCCATGATGCGCTTGAAGTCCACAAGCGAGCTGGTCTCGAGCGGTCCATAGTCGGACACGGCGGCGCAGACGATGACACCGTCCAATTTCGCGTTGTCGAATCGGCTCGCGAGAACCTGTCGAGTTCGCTCCGGGTCTGCCATGTCGAATGACATCACTGCGGCAATGCCCGGCAACTTGGCCGTCGCGGCCGCGACTTGATCTTGGCTACGCACGCTGCCGACGACGGTATGCCCTTGTTGGATCAACTGCTCGGCGACCGCCGCGCCAACGCCGCCTCTGATGCCGACAACGAGCACAGGATCCATCTTCGCCTCCAGGAAATGTCGCTAGCCGACAGCATATAGCTGATCAGCGGATGTGGCTTCTGCTGTTTCGCCCGTTGCTGTTTCCTACAGCAAGCGAATCGCAGCACAGGTATTCTGCGGCCGGCGCCTCCAGGAGGTGTGGATGATCCCGTTCGACCTGTGCTTCATCACCTATGAGCCATCGATCGATCGCATCATCAGCGAGCTACACCGCAAGTACCCCACCGAGGAGTACGTGATGCGTGTTCTCGATCGGAAACTGCATCTACGTGCTGGTGCGAAAGCGTACTCGGCACAATCGCTGACGGGCGTCGAACAACGTCTGCGCTCCTTCCTGTCGAAGCGCATTCGCGGCTCCTTCGATGTGTCCGATTTGAATGAGGGGGAGCCCATGCTCAACGACACGATCATCAATCCATTCAACGTCGATCCACGGGACGAGCTCATGCATGCGAGCCAGCCCGTGCAGAACTGGACGGAGTACATGTATCTGTTCGGCTACTGCCTCAAATCGCAGCATGGAGTGAGCATCCACATTGGCAAGGAGTCGTCGGACACGACGATCTGGCGAGCCACGCTGGGCATCTTCCTACCGAATGGTGAGCTGCTCGTGGCCAAGTACTCGGGTCGTAATGGCACCGCGCGAGGCGGTGGCGCGGGTCCGTTGCAAGTGAGCTGTGTCGAGCCGTTCCGAACGTGGGCGGCGGATTTCGATGGACTCGCGGAGCGCACGACACGGAATGCGATCATGACGAGCGTGCACCAGGACTCGCTTCCCGAGTTGGCCAGGTTTCATCTGGTGTTCGAAGGCGCGGCGCCGATGTGGGATCTCGAAAAGGGTGGCGATATGCCGAGCCTCGTGCTCGTCGACGGCGAGGAGGCGAAGCAGAAGAATCATCCGTCGAAGACGTATCACTGGGAGCAGTTGGTGAAAGTCCGCGGCCATGTCACCTACGGTGGCAACACGTATCAGATCAATGGTGGCGGCGTGCGCGATCACAGCTTCGGTCCGCGCAACTACTGGCCGTTGGTGGGCAGCCTGTGGATCAACGCGGTGTTCCCCAGCGGCAAGGCGATCATGCTGATGACCACTCACGTGACCGGGTTCAGCTTCATGGTCGGGTACGTCTATCGTGGCGATGGTCAGCCGCTTGAGGTCGTGAAAGTGGTCGAGCACCCGTTCCTGAGCAATGTCGACACACAGGACCGCAGCGTCCCGGCCGATCCGTTGGAGGAAGGCGCCGAGCGACGCTTCAAGTTCGTGTTTCAAAGCAAGAAGGGACGCGAAGTCATCGAAGGCGAGCTGTTGCACGGCATGGGCACGACCTACGTGTCACCGAACTTCGAGCTGGTTGGTACGGCGCTCGACCGGGTCAAGGACAGCTCTCAGTTAGCAGAGTGTCCAACGCGCTTCACGTGGGATGGTGAAGTGGGTGTCGGTGTACGCGAGCGTATCGTGCGGGTGGCGGCGTTACGGTAAACGAGACACCGAAGTCGAGAGAGAACACATATCGTCGACGCTCTGGTCAGAAGCCGCGTTATCGAGCGCTCCCTCCTCGATGTCGTCCTTCCAGCCATCGATCCAGCGCGCAGGAACGCGCTCGAACAGGCCGAGTACATGGCTTCGATGACACCCAGCGGAAATGATCGTCTGGCTTGATGATCCTCTTCATCTCTTCAATCTCCGTCGCAAATAAGCCAGCCGCGCATCACGAGCCGACTTGCTGACCGCCGCATGCGGCGCGAAGGAATCGAAGCCATGAAAAGCGCCTGCCCAGACATGAAGCTCGGCAGACACGCCGGCCTGCATCAGCCGCGCGGCGTAGTCGATGACTTCATCGCGAAATACTTCTACGGCACCGACGTCCAGGAAGGCAGGAGGCAAACCTGACAGGTCTGTCGCCCGCGCGGGCGCGGCATAGGGAGAAACCTCAGCCATCCCTTTCCTGTCGCCCAGCAGGGCAGTCCATCCGGTGTTGTTGGACGTCCTGTCCCAGACACCGATGCCGTCGAGCAGACTCGAGGGCATCGTCTGGCGATCATCCAGCATCGGACAGATCAGGATCTGAGCCGCAATCGCAGGGCCGCGGCGGTCGCGTGCGAGCAGCGCCAAACCGGCGGCGAGTCCGCCACCCGCACTCATGCCAGCGATCATGAGTGGGGCGCGATCGATACCCAGAGCAGTGCGCTGCGCGTCGACCCACCTGAGGGCTGCGTAACAGTCTTCCACCGGAATGGGATCAGGGTGTTCCGGCGCCAGGCGATAGTCGACGGATGCGACGGCGATGCCCAGTTCCTGCGCCCAATCGAGAATGTGCTCGAGTCCCCCCGATCGCGCGCTGCCGGCAACCATGCCGCCGCCGTGGATGAAGAGCAGTCCGGGACGATCGCCGCCGCTCTGAGTTGGCGTGAGCATGAGAATCGAAATGTCGAAGCCATCGGTGGAGGAGGGGATCGAGATCTCCCGCACGGTGATCGCGCCGTTTCGCTCCAGCTCGGTGTTTGAAGGCGCCTCCTTTTCCGTTTCCATCCGCAACATGGGAATGTGCTCGGGAAGGATTTGAAACGATGGCGTCTCGCCTCGTTCGATCACAGCGGCCAGCTCTGGGTCGAAAGGAGGATGTTTAATTGCCATGACCGGATCCTTTAGGCAACAACGAAGCTCTAGGAGCGGAGCGACGGGCAAGCAGCGAAGTGCCTCGTACCCGTCGCCATTCGGCTCAGAGTTTGAAGGGACGAGCCGGCGATGTCAGCTGTCGTGCCGTCACGATACGAAAGATTGCTGCCGAGGGAAGCGTTCAGGTTGTTGTTGAGCGGAGTGATGTACTGAACATCGAGGTTGCCTACTTCGGCGTGTAGTTGATCGTGGATCTCGATTGATCGCGTAGCACGCCAACGTGGGTTGAAGCGCACTGGCATGGGCCGCACAGGACAGAAACCCTCGCGTTGACAGTCACTGTCAAAAGGAGCCATAACGCGTCGCAAAGAACGAGCAGCGGGGGAATACATGGATGGAAGAGTGACGCTCGAGAGTCTGCGACCGGAAGTCGTGCTTGGAGCGGCGGTCGAGCACACCGGACTCACCGATTTCGGCGGTCGTAGTTTCACGGCCGGCCTGTCCATCTACCTCGATGACCTACGCGGTGAAGCTCGCTTGAACGCCGCCGGAATAGTCGGCCAGTTCCAGGATCTCGTGCGCCTGCTGTCGAACCGACTGCGCTTTCAGCGCGACCTTAAGGCACATCCGGAAATTCGCGACGAACAGATCGCGAAGCCGATCGTGATTCTCGGACTGCCCCGCACCGGCAGCTCGAAGTTGCAGCGGATGATTGCAGCGGATCCGGACGCGCAGCGCCTCGAAGTCTGGCGCTTGCTGTTTCCCGCGCCGTTCAGTGCCGATGCGAATGCTGGCCCTGATCCGCGAATCAAATTGGCCGAGCAGTTCGAAAGCACGCTGCGGGCGCATGAGCCGGAGTTCATGGCGCGACATCCCATGGAGGCGCATGAGCCGGACGAAGAAGTGTGGCTCATCGAGATGACGCACGAATCGCCCATGTCATCGCTGAAGACGCGCGCTCCCGCCCATCGAGCATTCACGGAAGGCCGCTCGCAGCGTGGCGTCTATGACTACCTGCGTAACCTGCTGCAGTACCTCCAATGGCAGGATGGTGGTGGGCGAGGGCGGCCATGGATCTTGAAGTCGCCCATTCACATCGGTGAGCTGCCGACGCTGTTCGCCACGTTCCCAGATGCAATGGTCGTGCATTGTCATCGCAATCCGCGCATTGCTATTCCTTCGTATGCCTCGCTCGGCGAGGTCGCTCACGTCATGCACAGCGATGACGTCGATTTGCACGAACTGGGGCACGACGCCAATCAGTTCTGGGCGCGCCAGATCGAGCGCAACCTGACGGTGCGGCGCGAGCTGGGCGAGGATCGCATCGTCGATGTGTACTACGAATACATCCGCGATCGGCCGCTCGCCGTGATCGAAGAGATCTACGCGCGCGCGGGCCGTGCAGTCACACCGGCCGCACGCTACGCGTTCGAGCGCTACGACGCGCACCGTCCGCAGGATTTCTTCGGCAAGCACGAGTACTCGAAAGAACGCTACGGGTTGACGGATGCGCACATCGAGAAGGCGTTTGCGAATTACCTGTCCCGCTTTCCGCGTGTCAATGCCAACGGGTGACATCGATGAATCGTGCTGCAGCCGAGCAACTTACGCTTGCGACCCTGGACAAGGAGTGGCGTACCTATGTCGAGCCGATGCTTGCACTGGCCGAGCATACCGGCGCGCTCCTGAGCGATCCTAAGGATCCACAGCAGCGAGCCGAGCTGTATCAGCAGCTCTTCAAGACGACGTCGATGTCCTATCTCGCCTTGTTCCTCGGTGATCCACAACATCCGGACTTCTGGCCCATCTTCAATCAGGCGTACAGCCTCGGCGCCACGAATCCAGACGCTGCGTACTGCATCGCGCCGCTCGAAGGCAATGGCACGTACAAGATCTCCGGTTTCCGCGGGACCGTGCGCATGATCGACTTCCAGATCGGCATGGGTCAGTTCTACCCGCGCGGACAAGGTGGTCTTGCGCCGAGCATCGTCAACTACGACATCGATTCGTTGCACATCGGAAACGATAGCTCGTTCGAAGTCATCGCGAGCTCGAAGAGACCGGAGCATTACACCGGCGACTGGTGGCACCTGGATCCGCGAGCGACGCACGTGTTCGTGCGGCAGGTGGCGTATGACTGGCTACGCGAAGTCGATGGCCGCCTTGCCATCGAGCGTCTCGATCGACCGGCCATGCGACCTCGTCCCTCCATCCAGGAGCTGCAGGCCAACCTGCAACAGATCTCATCCTCCGCTCAAAACTACCTGGCTCTGTCGACCGGGATGCTCAAGCGCTACCTCAAAGAGGGATTGATCAATCGAGTGACCGTGCGCGACCTCGCTGGCGCGGGTGGCTTCGTCGACATCAAGCAGCTGTACATCGAAGGTCTCATCGACATCGACGACGACGAAGCGCTGATCTTCGAGATGCAGATTCCCCGGCGCTGTCGTTATTGGAATCTGCAAACCACGGATGGGTTGTGGAACGCGGTCGACTACGTGAATCGGCAAAGCAGCCTCAATGGCCACACGGCGCGCCTCGACGCAGACGGCAGGTTCAGAGCAGTCATCTCGGCTCACGATCCTGGCGTGCCGAATTGGCTGGACACGGGCGGGTACCGACAGGGTTCTGTGTTCGGCCGCCTGCTGGAATGCGACAGCGTGCCCACACCCACGGTCACACGCGTGCGGCTCGCGGACGTGAGAGAGCACTTACACAGTGCGACACCATCAATCACTGCCGATCAACGTGACGCAGCCTTGCGCATCCGTCGCAAGGGTGCGCAGCTCCGCCGACGCTGGTAACGGTTTACTGCTCGACTGCGCGCGGCTACACTGCAAATCAACAGCTGTAGACTTTGGGTACGTGGCGGTCCCTGTGACAGACCTCGTGCGCATCCTCGCCGGGCTCACCGGCAACTAGAGCATCGTCAGAACGAATCGATTGATGGGGGAGCTTGTCATGCGCCGAGCCGTCGTCGTCTTGGGATCCCTATTGGTTGTGTGCTCGGCCGGCGCGCGGGCTGCCGACTGCGCAACTGCCGCCAAGGTCCAGATTCCACACACAACCATCACAGCGGCGCAGCTCATCGCAGCGGGTGCGGCCACTGCGCTGCCGGAAGTGGATGCAGGCTTGAAGCAGCGCGCGCAGATGATGGGCGGCTTCATGGAGCCGACTCCGCCGACGCCCGCGTTCTGCCGCGTACAAGGCGTGATCCGTCCCGCGGCGACCTCCGACATCAAATTCGAGGTGTGGCTGCCGGTCACGGGCTGGAATGAGCGCTACTGGGGTGTGGGTAATGGCGGGTTCGCCGGATACATCGCCTATCCCGAACTGCTGAAGTCCATCGCACGCGGCTATGCAGCCTCATCGACGGATGCCGGACATGCACTGGGCCCGATGTCTGCTGTCGCACTCAAAGACCCCGAACGGCTGAAGGACTTCGCTGAGCGTGCCATTCACCTGACCGCCGTGGCGGCGAAAGCGATCGTATCCGCTCAGTATGGACGCGACGCGCGCTACGCGTATTTCTCGGGATGCTCCAACGGTGGACGTCAGGCGTTGATCGAAGCGCAGCGCTATCCCGATGACTACGATGGAATACTCGCCGGTGCACCTGCAGCGTTCTTCCCGGCGATTCCACGGAATGCCTGGGCTGCCAGGATCGTTGCGGCGGACCCGCGTAATGCGTTGAGCCCCGCGAAACTCCAACTGCTCCATCGTGCGGCGCTCGAACAGTGCGATGCGAACGACGGTCTCAAAGACGACCTCATCAGTGACCCTATGCAGTGCCGCTTCGATCCTTCGAAGCTGCGCTGCGCGAGCGCCGAAACGGATCAGTGTTTGACGGAGCAACAGCTCTCGACCGTACGGCAGCTCTATTCGACCATGGATGCAAAGCAGGCTTACAACGATGCCTTGCTGCCTGGCACCGAGCTCGGCTGGACGAGCGTGCCTCTGGGTGCCGCGCTCAGCGAAAGTTGGTACGGCTCAGTGATCTACAAGGACAAGCCCTGGCATGTGCAGGACTTCGATGCCGTGCGTGACGTGGCGATCGTGCGCGACCAGTATGGTCCGCTGTTGAATGCCGCGAATACCGATCTCTCCAAACTGGCAGCCAGCGGCGGCAAGGTCATTATCTATACGGGCATGGCTGACACCTTGGTGCCCGCGAACCATACGATTCGTTATGTCGACAGTGTGCGCTCGACGATGGGTGCTGCCGCCGACCAAGTCATGTCACTGTTCATGGCCCCCGGCATGGGTCATTGCAGCGGGGGCGATGGTTTCATCTTCAAGAATGATGGCAGCGGAGTGGATCCGACCTTGAGCGCCGATCAGGATCTCGCTGCGGCGCTACAGGACTGGGTCGAGAAGGGGCGGGCGCCGGAGAAGATCGTCGCTGCGCGACTGGATACTTCGACGATCCCGCCGCGCCCGACCAACATCACACGCCCGATGTGCGCCTATCCCAAGGTGGCGCGGTGGAGCGGCCGTGGGGAAAAGAACGATGCGGCCACGTATTCGTGCGTGGCACCGAAGCCCTGAACGTAAGATGTGCGGTTGAGACACATGGCGACGCGCGTTTATAGTGCCCTGGTCGCCATCAACCCCGCATATTCAATGAACCAGATCCGCCTCGCGGCTCGATCCGTCGAGTTCTAGCTGCATGCCTCGCCGTCTCACACGTCCGAAGACTGTTGCTCCTCGTATCACGCGCGGCCTGGGTGCTCCCTCGGCGTCACGTCCGCGTCCGGCGGCCACAAAGGCCAAAGCGGCTAAAACGGCGAAGCGCCCGCGCAATGCCGAGGCAACGCGCATGGCCATTCTCAATGCAGCGTTGCGACGCTTCGCACTGAGCAGTTACGACGAAGTCAGCCTGCGCCAGATCGCCAGTGACGCCGGCATCGATGTTGCGCTGGTCGGACGCTATTTCGAATCCAAAGACAAGCTCTTTGCCATCGTGATGAACGAGCTGCTCAATCCGCAGGATTTGTTCTTCGGCGATCGAGCGACATTCGGCAAGCGCCAGGCAGAGGCGGCCCTCTGCGCGGAGATGGATCCGAATTTTGGCCTGGCGCCGATTCTGGCCATCATTCGCTCCGTGACCTCGCCGACCGCGCGGCCGCTGCTGCAGAAGGTCAGCCAGGAGCGTTTTACACGGCCGCTGGCCGAATGGCTTGGCGGTACCGATGCCGAAGTGCGGGCGCATCTGATCGCAGGACTGCTGTCCGGGTCGATCGTGAATCGATACATCGCGGCCCAAGAGCTGCATCAGCCCGTGACCAAGGCGCGCTACATCGCGCGCCTTGCGGAGGCGCTGCAAGCACTCGTGGATGACTGAGCACCGCCATCAGACGAAATCGCGCCAATTCAGGACGATGTCTCCATAGCCGAGACTCCAGCGATAGTCCGTCATCTTCAGCACGGCCGAGGTCATCGGCCCCGTCGGAATCCAACGCACGGTTGCATCGGCCGTCGACTCACGTACCGGCGTGCCTTCGGCCGTGAGGCCAACCACCGGCTGGATGGCAATGCCAAGGTCATGGATCGCGAGAATGCGAAATGCCATGGCGCGCTCTGGTGTGCAGGCGATGGCATCCAGCGGATTGCTGCCCTCGACTTGATACCCCGTCACGACGCTGCCGGGCGTATTGGCTGCAAGGAAGCGTTGATACACATCCGTGTAGCCCTCGCCGGCACGATCCTTCCAGTACCAGATCTGATCCCATTTATCGTGGGTGACCATCCATGTGGTGGAACGGAAGATGTCCACCTGCGCGCCCTGCGGCACGTTCTCCAGGTCGCCTTGCAAGGACAGGATGCCGCGCGTGTCATCCCGCGCGACGATTTCGAACTGCTTGCCGATCCATGCAAGGCAATACACGCGATCGCCGACATCGAAGGACTCGAATGCGTTCATGCGCGCGGTGCCAGATTCGGGAACAGGCGATCGACTTCCTGCAGCAGCGAGCACGGCATCGGCGGTAGCGAATCGCCGCCTGGCCCCCCATCGGAGCGCCACATGTAGCGGACGATGCTCTCCCCATCGAGGATGGCGGTGGCCTGCAGCGGCAACATGCTCAAGCGACGCGCATAGCCGCTGCACGCACTCCACTCAGGATCGGCGTACACCGGATACTTCAGCTCCATGGCCTCAGCGAACGCGCGCGCGCGGTCGGGCATCGTGGGCAAGATCAGTGCCACCGCGATGCCGCGGCGCGTGAACTCAGCGTGGGTGTCCTGCATGCGCGCCGTCGCGGGAATGGAGTAGGGGCAGAAGAGACTCTCGCCCAGGACGCGCATGAACATCAGCACGACCGGCTTACCACGGAAGTCCGCTAGGCTGACCGTACGACCGTCCGCCGCGATGATGTTGAAATCCCGCCCGCGATCACCGACTTCGAGCAACCCCGGACGCGGACTCACCGACGACGGCGTCAGGTGAATCATGTTCTGCAGCGGCAACGCCATACGTGCTGACAACACAGGGGCCTGCTCACGCGTCGCCAGTCGCATGCTGACGGCGTTCTTGTCCGTGCGCTGCGGCACGTCCATATGGGGAGTCTTGTTCGGATTGTCCGAGCGGCGATAACGGATGCCCGCAAAGTTTTCGAACTCCTCCGGCCTGGAGCCCTCTGGAATGACGTCGGCGGACGGCCAGAAATGCCCTGCAAGACTGCGCTGAGCCATGTGATTTCCCCTGAGGTAAAGGAATGCGAACCCAAGAATTTGCGAAGACGCAATGCAACGTGAGCTGTGCGAGCAAACGTCGCGGTGCATGAAACTATGTCAGTCGGCGATTAGTGTCAACGCGTGTTGACTGTCACGCGGAAGGAGGTGCAGACTGAAATGAATCGCTCGCTGCATTCCGGTTGGGGGCATCGCGGAACAGCAACCGCCAAAAGCTGATCAAGACACCAATCCATTGCGATCTCATTGGAACTGGGGGATAACCATGACCAACGTATTGTGTTCAGCCGACGGACATGTGATCGAGCCAACCGACCTGTGGAGTACGCGGTTGCCGAAGAATCTCCGCGACCGTGCCCTGCGAGTGGAGCACTTCGGTCATTACCAAGATTTGTTCGTTCCCGATGGCAATCGATTCTCGGCCGGACGCTTTCGTCATCTCGACACGGGTGAATTGATCGACGACCGGCTCAGCGACCTTGCAGCCAGCGTGACGCGCCGGTTGCGTGATCTCGACGCCGATGGCGTGTGGGGCGAAGTCATCTATCCCAACTACGGCATGCTGATGTTCGTCCCCGATCACGAAGTCGCGATGGCACACGCTCAGGTCTACAACGACTACCTCGTCGAAGCGTTCGGTGCGCATGGCGACCGTCTCGTACCGATCGCCGCGATCCCGTTGACCAACGTCGATGACGCTGTGGCAGAAGTCGAACGCGTCGCGCGCATGGGATTGCGCGGCATCATGATCCCGACGCAACCGCCGCAACCGTACGGCTCCAACGTCTACGATCGTGTGTGGGCTGCAGCGCAAGCGCACGGGCTCCCCGTCACGTTCCACGTCGGCACCGGCTTCAACACGGAAGAAGAGCAGGGCAAGTCGGGGAATTTCAAGGAAGCCGTGAGCAAGGCGATCATGAACGCGGGTGCGGCTGCGCAGCCGTCTCGATCGTCGGTCGATCCGTTCGTTCTGCGCATGCTGCAGCAGAACGAGCTCTCGGCTGCCGCCCAACGCGTCGTCGTGTCGCTCGTCGGTTCGGGTGTTCTGGAGCGCTTTCCCAAGTTGCACTTCGTTGGCGTCGAGTTCGATGCCTACTGGCTCGCTTCAGTGATGGCGTCGATGGATTCGGCGTGCACGCTGGGAATCGGAATCGACGACTCGTGGGAAGCAGGCATCTTCGATCACTCGCGGCCAGCCAATGATCAGCCAACGATGATGAAGGCCTTCGGGATGAACTCGAGATGGCCGTATCCCTTGCGCCCGAGCGAATACGTCCGCCGGCAGGTCCACGTGACGTTCATGCACGATCCGACGGCGATCGCACTGCGCAACGTCACTGGCGTCGACGCCCTGCTATGGGGCGCGGACTATCCGCATGCAGAGGGGACATGGCCCCGGAGCCATGAAGCCTTGGAACAGCAATTCGCCGGCGTGAGCGCGGCGGACACCGCGGCGATCACGGGTGGCACGACCGCGCGACTGTTTGGAATGAAAGCGCCACCGCAGCGAGTTGCAGCCCGTGCCTGAGACGGGCTGCGCTCGCGAATAACTTTCGACACATAACAGATAGAAATTGACGAGGGGGAATGAAGATGACGCGATCAGTTGCCATTCTGGCATTGGCCTGCTCAGGTATCGCATCGATTGCAGCCGCGCAGGAGTCAACGACACCGAAAGCTGAAACGCTGGAAGCGATCATCGTTACCGCGCGACGCGTCGAGGAGAATCTGCAGGAGGTTCCCACGGCCGTGACGGCTTTCCAGGACAAGGACATCGAGGCGAAGCAGATCAAGAATGCCGGCGACCTCATGTACAACGTGCCGTCGTTGAGTGTCGCGCAGACGGCCGCAGGTACTGGACCCAACTATGGCCTGCGTGCGCAACGCCAGTTCGTGGGTGTCGCGACCGGCGTCGTGACCTATCTCGCGGACGTGCCTGTCGATGCCAACACAACCTACCGTCACACCTATGACATGGCATCGTTGCAAGTGCTGAAGGGTCCGCAAGGCACACTCTTTGGTGCCAACAGCAACGGCGGTGCCTTTCTCTTCGTGCCCAAAGCGCCCACCGACGAGTTCGAAGGCTTCGTCGAAGGCGCCCTGGGTAACTACGATCGACGGGAGATGACGGCGGCCATCAACTTGCCGGTCAACGATAAGCTGGCATTCCGGATCGCCGGCCGCATGGTCAGGCAGGATGGGTATACGAAGAATGTGAATCCGTGCCCGCTGAACCTCTTCAAGTCCGGATGCCAGAAGGCAAAAGCACAGGACGACGAGGACTACGAATCGTATCGCGTGGCGATGTCATGGAAGCCGACCGACTGGTTGAAAAACGATCTCACCTACTTCGATACCTACGACCACTCGGTCGGACCGTCTTCAGTTGCGTTTGCCTTCGGCGGCGGCACGCAGCTGTTCTTTGCACCTCCTCTGTCGAACATACTCGGTACCACGACCACCGATGAGGCACTGGCTCTGCAGGACAGCCTTGGCAAGCGCAAGGTGTACTCCGATCAAGTCAAGCGGAAGTTTCACGATGGTGGTCTGTCGAACGTCACGGCGATCGACATCAACGACAAGCTGACGATCAAGAACATTTTCGGTTGGCAGCATTCGGACGATGATATCTGGCGCGATCAGGACGGCTCGCCGATTGCGGGTTCCTTTCAGGGAAGCAGACCGACTTCAGTGCCGGCAGTCGAGACGTACACCGAGGAGTTGCAGGTGCTCGGCTCGTTCATGGATGACAAGGTGAAGTACGTCGCCGGTGGTTTCTTCTCGCGCCTGGACGACGACGGCAGCCGCAACCATGTATCCACGTTCGTCTACTATCTGTCGCCGGCGCAGTATCAAACGCTCGGGGCGCTGCTCCCGTTCTTACCCTTTCCCTTGCCTCCTTCGCTAACCCAACTGACCGATTTGACCGGTGTCGGACCGGGGGTGAAGATGGACACCGATGTGGATGCCTACTACGGCAACCTGACGTTCGATCTGGGCTCCATGGTGGAAGGATTGAGTCTGTCTGGCGGCTATCGTCACACCAAAACCGACACCACTCAGAAAGCACGGCAGGACCTGGTGAACGGTCAGTGCCTCGCGCAGGAACAGCGCAATACCAGACTGGATGCCGATACGTGCACGATCATCACGGAGAACAACGATTCGGGTAACAACTATTCGGCCGCGTTGCAGTACCAGATCAATGATCGCGCCATGGTGTATTTCGCCACGCGGAAAGGATTCAAGCCCGGTGGCGTGAACATGGCCTCGGTGCAGGATCCAAACTTCTTCACCTACGAGCCGGAGGAGATCACGGACTACGAGCTCGGTATCAAGACGGACTTCAACCTTGGCGATGTGCTGGTGCGGGCCAACATCGCCCTCTATACCTCCGATTACAAGGACATCCAACATACCTACGTGGAGCAGCAGCCCAGCGGTGTGCCAGCCATCGTTACTTACAACGCGCAGAAGGCCACCATCCAGGGCGTCGAGCCGGAGATCCAGATTCAGCTCACTCCAAATTTCAATGTGGGCGTGTTCTATTCCTATCTCGATGCTTCGTTCGACAAGTTCCTGATCGAGCGCTCAGATGGCACCACAACGGATAAGAGCGACGAAACCTTCTCTGCGGTTTCCGAGCACACGGTGGGCGTCAATTGGAACTATCGCGTGCCGCTCGATGGACGCTACGGCGAATTCGCGTTCGGCGGCAACTTTTACTACCGCAGCAAGCAAACGTTCGCGGAAAGCACGCTGGGTGTGCCCACCGACCTGTTCGTTCCCGGCTATGACGTGACGAACCTGCGCCTGGATTGGGTTGTGCCCAACACGCGCGTGAAGGTGGCGGGAATGGTTACGAACGTGTTCGACAAGGCCTATGTCGTCGGCGGCGCCGATTACACCACGTCGGTCGGTTACGCCATCAAGCAGTATGGCCCGCCGCGGATGTATCGGTTCCAGGTTGGGTATGAGTTCTAGGAGATTGCCATGACTGAATCAGCTTCAAACGCGGCGGAAATGACAACCGCCGCGCTTGCGACCAAGGCGCTATCGGGCGATTTCTCCGCTTTTCCCGGCGGCTGGATGCTCGAGAAGCTCAGCAAGGTTGAGGTCTTCGGTAAGCAGGCCAGCGGTCTCGCTGTCTCGCGTCTACTCGAAATTGAAGCAATCGGTGGCGTCAGTGTGATGAATCAGGCGCCCCGCTTGTCATCGAGCACTGTCGGCGGTGGGCGCTCGCTGCTGATGCGGCAAGTGCCCTCGTCGATGCGCCGCGGTGGCCGCGTGAGCTTGGGCGTGGGCGATCGCTTTCCGAGCTTCAGTATCGAAGATTCGGCAGGCCAGCCCGTGACGTTGGAGAGCTTGCGCGGCAAGCCGTTCGTGATGCGTCTGACGCGCGCGGCATCGAGCGGCATGATATGCCCGGCCTGCATGCCAGGCATGGATGATTTGATAAGCCTGCAAGACAAATTTGCAGCGCTCGGCACTCGTGTTTTGGTGGTCATCGCGGGACCTCATCACCAGGCAAGAGCGATGCAGGAAATTCTAGGTCTGAACTACACGCTGTATGGAGACCCGGATTTCACGCTGTTCGAGGAATTCGAAACGCGCTTCTCCGGCGGGTTGCCAATGCCCGCATGGATCATTGCCGATGAGAACGGCGTCATCCGTTATTTATGGCGTGCGCAGAACGCCAGCTTGTACGGTATGAAACCCCATCCTCGCGGAGAAGAGGTGCTCGCCGCAGCGAAAGAGTGCCTGAACCGATGAGCCATCCCGAGAAGTACGACGACTTCAACGTGGGCGATGACGTGTTCTGCCTCGCGTGGCTGGGCATGCCGTTTCGAGTCACGGGTAAGGACGATGCGCAGCGACTCATTTTCTTGGATGGGCAAGGACCTTGCTCGCTGAAAGAAGGCTGTGTGATCGACATCAACCCGAACAGCATGTTCATGCTGACGCACAAGCTGTGGGACCAGATCTGGTACTGGCCTGATCGCGCTGGCGAAACTTATACGCAGGTCGTCGAGCGCTTTTTGGACAATCACCACGAGAACCAAATCGTAACGGGCTATCTCGGCGCAGCCGCCGAGAGCGGTGCGGGCATTGCATTCAAGCTCAGCTTCGGCGCGCTGAGCGCGCGCAACGAGATCTTTGCCCAACCGATGGCAGCCATCGCCAAGCACGGCGACGGCTTCGTGCTCGAGTACGATTCATCGATTCCAACCAGTGAGTGGCGGCCAACGGGTCCAGCCGCACCGCTGAAGATTCAGATGACGATGTACCGATGGTCGCTGATGTACGGCGACATCGTCCTCAACTGGGAAGACTTTGCGCCGGGTTGAGAGTCGAGCGTTGTGGACGCAAGGGGACCGAGCGATGCCGCACGAAGCTGACATTCCCACGATCTATCACATCGAAGGCTCGCGTGCGTTCCGCGTCATCTGGCTGTGCGAGGAATTGGGCATTCCGTATGAGCTCGTCTTCAAACGAGGCGACCCTGCAGCATCGATGGCGACGTTACGCACCGTTCATCCGCTACTGCCCATGGCGCCCGTCGTGCGCTATGGAGGCGAGCTGATCGTGGAATCGGGCGCAATCCTGGAGATCCTGCTGACGCGACATGGCAAAGGTCGATTGGTACCTGCCGCAGACTCTGCCGACTTTCTTTTCCACGTACAGTGGCTGCACTTCGCCGAAGCCACCGTCATGTCTCGCATGCTCACGGAACGATTCGTAGCGATGGCCAGCGGTATGGACGTGGACAAGATGCCGAAGGGCTATACGGTGGGAATGGACGTCACCGCTCCGGCGATGATCGGATCCACCGCGGTTTTTGGTTACGTAGACGATTTCCTATCAAAGCATGCCTTTTTCGGCGGTGCCGAATTCACGGCGGCCGACATCATGATGGAACATGCGCTGCGCGTGGCGAAGCTCGTCGTGTGGGCCGATACGAACGACTATCAGCACATTAAAGCGTGGCGCAAACGAGTCGCGGCACGGCCCGCATATGAATGCGCCGCACGCGCTGCGACCCCTGGCGGTGCGGACGAATATGGCTTACCGATCGCCACGGGGCATCCGCTCATGCGGCCTTCGACGTCGGTATCGTAACCGTCCACCAACCCCTTCGGGACAGCTCGGCGACCGTCCCATTCGCGCAAGATAATCGCGCGGACCTGATCGTCTGGCAGCCCCTCAGCAGCCACGCGCGCATTGTCGGCCATGTGCCCAGGATCGCCCGTGCCGGGGATCGTGCACATGATCGCTGGATGACTCACGACGAAGCGCAGTAGCACCTGCGACCAACTCTTGCAGTCCTCCGGTTTCTAGAAACAAGCCGCACGGCGCTGCCCCGTTCCCATCTGTCGCGAGGCGCCTGTTGCCTTTGCTGCCAAAAACAGACTCAATAACCGCCATCCATTTCCGTCGAGGCACTGCATCGTGAAGGTCATCCAGCGTCTGCGAAGCAATCATTCCGGCAATCTCGAGAACGTTCTGCCGGATTTTCTGCGCAAGACGCAGCTCGGCTATAAATCCTTCTTCAGCTTCGAGAACAAGAGCAATCCGTTCTTCGGCCCGCTGATGTGCGCGTCTCACGAGCGCGACGTCGACTTTGCCACGGCCATTGCAGTGGCGTTCGGCAAGACACCGTACGTCATGGCGCTCGAGTCCTATTCGCTGAATCAGTACTGCCATGGTCGCTTTACGCTCGGCCTGGGATCGCAGATCCGCCCCCACATTATTCGGCGCTATGGCATGCCGTGGACCGACAAACCGGCGACACAGATGCGCGAGTACGTTCGCGCTCTGCATGCGATCTGGGACTCGTTCGAAACGGGCGCGCCGCTGAATTTCCAGGGCGAAACCTACAAGCACACGCTGATGACGCCCGAATTCGCGGCCTACGTGGGCGGTCATGGAAGGCCGCGCGTGATGCTCGGCGCCGTTGGCCCCGGTATGACGAACGCGGCAGTCGACATCGCCGACGGTTTGATGACGCACTCATTCGTAAGCGAGAAGTCGCTGCGCGAGGTCAACTACGCGTCGATCGTCGAGCGCTTGAAGCAGAACGGCAAGCCGCGCTCGGCATTTGATATACAAGTACCGCTATTCATCTGCACGGGCAGCGATGAAGAAGAGTACGAGCGCAACGTGGCATGGCACCGTCATCGCATCGGCTTCTACGCGTCGACGCCGGCCTACAAGATTCAGCTCGATTTGTTCGGCTGGGGCGACGTCCACGAAGAGACGAAGCGCATGACCAAGGAGGGCCGGTGGGACGATTTGTGGAAGCCGATCACCGACGAGATGCTGGACATCTACGTCGTGCGCGGCGAGCCGAAAGACATCGCGCCGAAGATCAAACAGCGCTTCGGCGACTTCATCGACACGATTCAGAGCAATCTGGAGCTGAAGAACGAGGAAGTGCAGTATCGCATCGTCAAGGACATCGAAGCGATTTAAGGCCTGAGCCAGTCGAAGGGCTCTTCATTCCTCCGGAGCGACGGTCACCGTCAAGCCGTCCATCGCTGGCGTCAGTCGCACCTGACACGACAGGCGCGACTCGGGCCGCACGTGCTCGAGCTCGCTCGCCAGCTCACGCTCGTTCGGGTCGGGAGGGGGCAGGGCGTTGAGCCACTCCTTATCGACATACACGTGACACGTCGCACACGAGCATGAGCCGCCGCAGAGCGCCGCGATCCCGACATCCATGTCACGCAATACCTCCATCAGCGTGAGTCCCGCCGCAGCGTCGGTTCGATGTTCGACTGCACTGCGATCGCGGACACGGATCAAAGCCATGAACGAGCTCCTGCGGGGGCGATTTGTCCGCTAACTTACCAGATTGCTACTATCGGCCGGGACGCTCAGCGTCGCTCGCAGCACTGTGATTTTTTCGGGGGATGCCATGGCCGCCGTCGTTCAGCCGCAGGTCTCGGACTATCGCTCGCGCTTTCTGTGGCTCGATCGGGAGCGCGGCCGTTTCCTCGTGCATCGCTCGGCTTATTCCAATCCGGAAATCTTCGAAGAAGAAAGACGCCGCGTGCTGCGCACATCGTGGATCGTCGTGGGCCACGACTGCGAGTTGCCGAAGAAGGGCGATTTCATCGTGCGCAACGTGGGCGATCGCGAGGTGATCTTCAACCGCGACGTCAACGGACAGGTCAATGCGTTCTTCAATACCTGCCGGCATCGCGGCGCGTCCATCTGTCGCGAGCCGCGCGGCAATCGCAAGCGCTTTGTCTGTCCGTACCACGGTTGGGCGTACAAGAGCTCCGGTGAGCTCTTCGATCAACATGCCGAGTTCGGTTATGGCGAGCGTTTCAATGAAGGTGGCTTCTACGATTTGACGCGAGTCCCGCGTCTCGAGCAGCGAGCCGGCTTCTGGTTCGTGTGCCTCGATAAGAATGCACCTGCACTCAACGACTATCTGGCA
The DNA here is from genome assembly GCA_040513115.1 of Steroidobacteraceae bacterium. GTDB lineage: Bacteria > Pseudomonadota > Gammaproteobacteria > Steroidobacterales > Steroidobacteraceae > DATELY01. The sequence goes on from JBEVDW010000228.1 coordinate 27,251, forward strand.
GGGGCCGGTCCCATGCTCGACTCCATCGCCGAGCATTCGGCGGCGGGGTTGGAAGTCGTCCGCGGCTGCCATGAGTACGAGATCAAAGCGAATTACAAGTTGATCTGCGAGAACAGCTACGACGGCTATCACCTGAACCTCACGCATGCGACCTTCGTCGATTACATGCGTACGATGGCCAAGGGACTCACGAGCATCGACATCCGCGGCCGCGGGCTGAGTCTCGGGAATGGCCACGCGTGCTTCGAGATCAGAATTCCAACGGGTCGGCCGGTCGCTCAGTGGCTCCCGGTGTGGGGAGAGGAGGCGCGCGTGGAAATCGAAGCGAAGAAGCGTGAGCTTGCGCAACGGCTGGGCGAGGAGAAGGCCGAGCAGCTCGCGAACGTCAATCGCAACATGGTCATCTTCCCGAACACGATCATCAACGATCAACAGACAGTGTTGATGCGCACGGTCACGCCGGTCGCGCACAATCGCATGATCATTCGCGCCTGGTCGTTCGGGCTCGCCGATGAGAGCCCGGCGCTCCGCCGCATCCGCAACGAATGCACGTTGTCTTTCCTGGGCCCAGGCGGTTTCGCGACGCCTGATGATGTGGAGATGCTGGAGCTGTGCCAACGCGGCTTCGACACGGGCGACGTGGAATGGAACGACATCTCCAAAGGATTCCACGCCAAGGAGAATTCGTTGCGCGACGAGAATCCACACTACGACAACGAGCTGCAGATGCGCGCGTACTGGACGCGCTGGGATCAGATCATGAGCGGGCCGGAGGCCGGCAAATGAGCGCGGCACTCACCGAATCACTGCTGCTGCGCCTGCAGGTCGAGGACTTCCTCTACCAAGAAGCCGCTCTGCTCGACCAATGGCAGCTGAAGGAATGGCTGGAGCTGTTCGCGCCCGAGTCGCGCTATGAAGTGGCCCCAACGGGTGATGAGGAAGCCGGCACGCTCGATTCCTCAGCGGCGCTGTTCCTGGTTGCGGATGATCGCGAGCGACTCGAGCAGCGAGTGCTGCGATTGCTGAAGCCTTCCGCACACGCGGAGTATCCGCATTCGCGTGTGCGGCGGCTGTACAGCAATGTGAGGATCATCAGCAGCACGCCAG
>JBEVDW010000229.1:0-4299 GCA_040513115.1 Steroidobacteraceae bacterium
CCGCCGTCGTGCGTTTCGCTCAGGCCGCATCCGGTCACGACGACAGGAGTACCGGTTGCAACCGAGTTGTCGCTCGCACTGACCACTTCGCCGGCGAGATCGATTCCCGCAACCAGCGGGTACTTGCGCAGGATCTTGCTCGCGCCTGTCGCTGCGAGCGCGTCCTTGTAGTTGATGCCCGAATAGCGCACGCGGATGACGACCTCGCCGGGCGCGAGGTCATCAAGCGTGATGGTTTCGTAACGGGCGGTGGGCTTGCCGCCTTGATCGTGGATGCGCAATGCACGAAACGACGGCATACGGCCTCCGCAAATAATCAGATCAGGAGCTCAGTCCTGACACTTACCGGCCTTGTGCACCTGATCCATGCCGCACACACCGTCCTGACGGCTGAAGAACGCAGCGAGCGCCGGGATGTCCTCATCCTTAATGCCGGCTGCGATACCGGCCATGATCGGGTTCTTGCGCTTGCCGCTCTTGTAGTCGCGCAATGTGTGCTCGATGTAGTCCGCATGCTGACCCGCGATCACGGGGTACTCCGCAGTGGGGCTCACGCCATCCGGGCCGTGGCAGGCCACGCAGACTTGCGTGGCGGCGGGCGGTGTACCCACCACTTGCTTGGCAGGTTTGAGCGGCTGCGCTGCGAGATAAGCTGCGATGTCCGCGCGGTCCTGGTCGCTCAACGACGTAGCCTGGGCATACATCGTGGGATGCGAGCGCTCACCAGAGGCGTATGCCTTCAGTGCGCTTTCCAGATAGGAGACATGCTGACCACCGACCTTGGGCACGCGATAGTTCGGATAGGCGTTCTTGTAGTTGGGAATGCCGTGACAACCGAGGCACGTGTAGGCCAGGTCCGCACCCTTCTTGGCATTGCCTTCAGCACTTGCAAGCACGGCGCTTGCGCTCAATACGATCCCGAGGCCGAGCGCCACCAGGGTCGGTCGCAACTTCATACCCATCTCCACAATTGTTGGCCGGGTGCCCTAGGGCCGGCTTTCGAGGGCGGGCAATGGTAGCGGAAATCGATTCCGCACGGTCAAACCAGCACGTTAGCTGGCTGTTGGGGGAATCCGATCACGCCACGACGGCCGCGTGTGCCAGTACCCTGCACGAGCTCGGCCTTTTTAGAGACGCCGACAACTTTGGATGGCGTTTGCCCTCTAACTTCTCATTGGTGGCTGAAAAGGCTCGTCTATACTTTCAGCCCATCCCGCTTTTTGCTTTGTCCGAGGATCCCTCATGGCCCGCATCACCGTCGAAGACTGTCTGCAGAACATTCCGAACCTGTTCCAACTGGTGCTGGTGGCCTCGCGTCGGGCACGCAAGCTGGCGAACGGCGCCGAGCCGACGCTCGAGTGGGAGAACGACAAACCGACGGTGCTGGCCCTGCGTGAGATCGCGGCCGGTCACATCGGACCGGAGATTCTTGAAGAAGTGGATCGCCCCGCGCCCGAAATGCTGCCGGAACCTGAAATGTCCGGCGAGCTGCGCGCCCCACAGATCGGCCTGGGGGAGTAGGCCGACACCCACGAAGCTCTCGTCCCTGCCATGGATTACGCGTCTTCCATTCTGGGCTTGTTGCCAACGGGAAGGCGCTCGATAGGGGTCACCCAGCTACTGAACAAGCTGGAAACGTACCTGCCGCCGCAGGCCGTCGATCAGGTTCGCGAAGCGTATGAGTTCGGCGCCCAGGCCCACGAGGGCCAGAAGCGCCTGAGCGGCGAGCCGTACATCGCTCACCCGATTGCGGTCGCCGACATCCTCGCGGATCTGCACCTGGACGCGCAGACCATCGTCGCGGCCATCCTGCACGACGTCATCGAAGACACGCCGACGGCCAAGGACGACTTGGCCACGCGGTTCGGCACAGAAGTCGCTGAGTTGGTGGACGGCGTCTCCAAGCTGGACCACCTGCAGTTTCGCAGCCGCGCCGAAGCGCAGGCCGAGAGCTTTCGCAAGATGCTGCTGGCCATGGTGCGCGATATCCGCGTCGTCATGGTCAAGCTCGCGGACCGCACGCACAACATGCGCACGCTGGGCTCCGTGCCGCCCGCGAAGCGCCGCACGATCGCGCGCGAGACCTTGGAGATTTACGCGCCGATCGCGAATCGCTTAGGAATACACGCCATCAAAACCGAGCTCGAAGAGCTGGGCTTCAAGGCGCTCTATCCCGGACGTCATCGCATCATCGAGAAAGCGCTGAAGCGTGCGCGCGGCAATCAGAAACAGTTCGTCGGCAAGATCGAAGCGAATCTGCGCAATGCGCTGAAGCAGGCCGGCATTCAGGGCCGCGTCGAAGGGCGCGAAAAGCACCTGTACTCCGTGTATCAGAAGATGCGGCGCAAACGCGCCTCGCTCGCGGAGATCGTCGATGTGTTCGGCTTCCGAATCATCGTCGATTCGATCGATACGTCTTACCGCACGCTGGGCCTGGTGCACGGTCTGTATCGTCCGATGCCGGGCCGCTTCAAGGACTACATCGCGATCCCGCGTATCAACGGCTACCAATCATTGCACACGACGTTGTTCGGCCCGAACAGCATGCCCATCGAGGTGCAGATCCGCACGGAGGACATGCACCGCGTGGCCGAATCGGGCATCGCTGCCCATTGGCAGTACAAGACCGGCGATGATCGGGGCAAAGCGCATGTCGATCGCACGAGCGAGTGGCTCAAGCACCTCGTCGACATGCAGCAGGGCGGCAACTCCGAAGAGTTCATGGAGAGCGTCAAGCTCGATCTCTTCCCCGACAAGGTGTACGTCTTCACGCCGCGCGGTGACATCCGCCGCCTGCCGCGCAATGCCACGGCCGTGGATTTCGCCTACGAAGTGCATACCGACATCGGCAACCACTGCGTGGCGGCGAAGGTCGATCGTCGCTTGGTGCCGCTGCGAACGCCGCTGCGCAATGGGCAGACGGTCGAGATCATCACGGCAAAAGGTGCGACGCCAAATCCTGCGTGGGTGAACTTCGTGGTCACCGCCAAGGCGCGCGCCGCGATCCGTCATTACCTGAAGAGCTTGAAGCACTCGGAAGCGATCGAGCTGGGCCGGCGACTGCTGTCCCAAGCGGTGGCGGAGTTGTCGCTCGTACTGAAGAAAATTCCGGAAGACCAATTGCAGAAAGTTGCACAGGGCTTCGGCTTGAAGAACATCGACGAGATGTACGAGCGCATCGGCCTCGGCGAGCGGCTCGCACCGCTCGTCGCCCGCCAGTTCCTGCCGCCGGGGTCGGAGGTCGCGGAACAGCTGCCACCCGCGACGAGCCCAGGGCCGCTGGCGATTGCAGGTACGGAAGGACTGGTCGTCACTTACGCACGCTGCTGCTATCCGATTCCGAACGACCCTGTCATGGCGTATCTCTCTTCCGGCCGCGGCATCGTCATTCACCGCGAGGCGTGCGGGAATCTGCGCAACTACCGCAAGCAGCCCGACAAGTGGCTGTCCGTGACCTGGCAGCCGCATGCGGATCGACTGTTCAATGTCGAGCTGCGCATCGAAGTGCGCAATCGCATGGGCGTGCTCGCGGCGGTGGCCTCGAACATTGCCGACACCCAAACCAACATCGATCACGTGTCCGTCGACGAGCGCGACGGCGAGTCCACGGCACTCGTGTTCGATCTGCAGGTGAAGAATCGCAAGCATCTGGCGCACGTCATCAAGAGCCTGCGCCGTATGCCGGAAGTGTTGCGCGTCACGCGCACGTTGGCGTGAGGTGAGGAGAGCGTCGGGCGCTGGGGCTCTGGCCAGAAAGGAGCGCCCGCAGAATAATGCAGCGGCTCTCAATCTCTTTCTCGCCCACTAACCCAGCGTCCAAAGTCTCCCATGCCCCGCACCATCATCTCGACTTCCTCCGCACCCAAGGCCATCGGCACTTACTCGCAAGCCGTGAAGTGCGGATCCACCGTCTATGTATCGGGACAGATTCCACTGGATCCTGCGAACGGTGATCTGGTGCAGGGCGACATGGAGGCGCAGATCCGGCGCGTGTTCGATAACTTGAAGGCCATCATCACGGCGTCTGGGGGCACGTTCGCTCACGTCGCGAAGCTGAATGTGTTTCTCATCGATCTCGGCCATTTCGCGCTGGTCAACAAGGTCATGAGCGAGTACTTCGCCGAGCCCTATCCCGCACGCGCTGCGATCGGGGTGGCTGCGCTGCCCAAGGGAGCGCAGGTGGAAATGGACTGTGTGGTGGAGTTGGAGTGAGAACGGGCGGCTGGCTTGCTGGCCGACTGGTCGGCTGGCCAGAGAGATGCAGTGGTTTCTCTGGCCAGCAAGCCAGCTGATCAGCAA
>JBEVDW010000230.1:0-34715 GCA_040513115.1 Steroidobacteraceae bacterium
TGATCCTGTAGCGCCTTGGCGGCTTCCAGGCCCAACAGTCCACCGCCTACCACCACACCGATGCGGCAGTCCGCGGCGGCGCCGCGGATCAGCTCGAGATCCTCGATCGTGCGATAGACGAAGCAGCGTTCGCGGTCACGTCCAATGATCGGCGGCACGAAGGGATAAGACCCGGTTGCGAGCACCAGCTTGTCGTACGGCAGGCGCTTGCCTTGCGCCGTCTGCACGCACTTCGTCGAGCGGTCGATCACGACGGCTTGGTCTCCCAGACAGAGCTCGATGCCGTGCCTGGCGAAGAAGTCCTCGCTCACGAGCGACAGGTCCTGAGCCGTCTTACCGGAAAAGAATGAGCTCAGCTGCACGCGGTCGTACGCCGCCCGCGGCTCTTCGCCGAGAACGGTGATGTCATAGGTGTCGGCGCTTGCGAGCGACTCGAGCAAGCGCTGTCCCACCATGCCATTCCCAATAACAATGAGCTTAGGACGCGGATTCATGATCCTTCCCACGGTCAGTAAACACGGTTGCAGCAAAGCTCAGGCACATGAGCATTGCCCTGGACTGCGATCGCGCGTCGTTACGCGATCGAGAGTGTGCGGTGCGCAGCACCGCGGCCAACTGGCTAGCTGGTCGGCTGGCTAGCTGGCCAGAGTTCTCGAGCCTTCCGGCTGTCTGGCCAACCGACCAGTTGACCAGTTAGCCAGCTGACCCGGCAGCCGCCGGTACGGCGGCTGCCTCAGCACCGGCGCGGCTCGCCAGCGCTTCGCCGTAGATGCGGCGCTCTTCCGCCTTCTGTTCGCGAGTGAAGCGCACGGCGAGCGCACACAGCGCGCTGCCGACCACTGCACTGCCGAGCACCATCAATGCGGCTTGCGTCGAGCTGGCGCCCTTCACCACGAAGCCCGCGGCGACGGCGCCTACGTTTCCGCCTGCACCAACGATGCCAGCGACGCCACCCAGCGCCTTGCGATTCATGAAGGGCACGAGGCTGTAGGTCGCGCCGCAGGCCATGTGCGTGAACACGCCGAAAATCAACATGATGACGAGTGCATGAGCCGCGCTCGTCATCTGTGCGAAGGCGAGCAGGCCCAATCCTTCCGCGAGGATGAAGATGAAGAGCACGCTGATGCGGCCGTCCAGTCCGCGAGCGTGCGCCGTGCGATCCGAAATGACCCCGCCCAGTGCACGCGCAAAGAGCGCGAGCAGGCCGAAGCAACCGACGTACAAGCCGGCCGTCGTGACACTGAGACCGAAGCGATCGACGTAATACACCGCTGCGAGATTGTGGATCGTGAGCTCGACGCCGAAGCAAGCGCCGTAGGTGACGAACAGCAGCCACACACGATAGTCGCGTGCCGCGAGCAAGAAGGAATCCAAGCCCTTTTTGGTGCCGTCGGCGGGCAACAGCGAGCGGTCCTTCGGTAGATTCCCTTCCGGCGTGTCCTTCGCGAAGCGGTAGTACACGACGGCCATCACGAGCATCAGGATGCCCGGCACGAACAGCGCCACACGCCAGCTCATGCCTTTTTCCAGCCCGACGGCCAGGAAGAACGCAAACATCAGCGGCATGATCGATTGCGCGGCACCGCCGCCTGCGTTGCCCCAGCCCGCGGCGGTGGCATTCGCCGTCCCGACGATGTTCGGTGCGAACATCGTGGAGGTGTGGAATTGAGTGATCACGAACGACGCGCCGATCGCGCCGATGCACAGCCGCCAGAAGATGAAGGCTTCGTAGCTGTGAGCGAAGCCGATGGCGATCACCGGGATCGCACCCAGAGCGAGCAGCCATGTGTACGTCAGGCGCGCGCCGTAGCGGTCGCACAGTGGGCCCACGACCAGGCGCACCAGAATAGTCACGAACACCGCGGCGATGTTGATGTTCGCGATCTGATCCTTCGTCAGTCCGAGGTCTTCACGAATGATGGGCATCAACGGCGCGACCGCGAACCACGCAAAGAAACAAACGAAGAACGCCATCCATGTGAGATGGAAGACGCGCATCGGAATCGTCGAGAAACTCAGTAGCGCGAGTCGTGTGGCCTTGTTGTCCATGCGTGCTCCGTCGGGTCGGAGCACTCTATGCAAGGCATGTGCCCGCTTTTCGCCCATGCGAAATCAGTAAGTTGGGTGATTTCGAGGCAGCGGTTGAACGCTAATGGTGCGCGTGCACCGAAGTTGGAGCTCAAAGGAGTGCAGCGCAGCGGAAGAGGGCTCAGCGCGGGAGTTGCCTCTCCATGAAGACACTCAATGGGTCCGGCCGATAGTCTCCGAAGGGCTCGCGCTCGCGATAGCCATGGGATTTATAGAGGCCGAGCGCTGCGGGTTGGTGAATGCCGGTTTCCAGTCGAACGACGAAGCGGCCTTCGTGCCGAGCCTGTTCTTCCAGGCGAACCAGGATGTCCGCACCGAGTTTCGTGCCGCGCGCGCGGGGCGACACGAACATTCTTTTTAGCTCTGCGTAACCGGCGCACACACGCAATGCGCCACAGCCCGCAGCTTTCCCATCGATGCGTGCCACGAAGAAGCGCGTGTCTGCCGCACAGAGCGCCTCGACATCCAGCAGATGATTGCTCTCGGCCGGGTAAAGCTCGCTCTGGTAGCGATCGAGCTCCTCGATGAGCGCGAGCACATCGGGTTGACGCGGAGACTCGCGCTCGATCGTCGCCTTCATGTCAGCGACCAGCCCTGATCCCAGGAGGGGTTGTCGCCCCAGCGCTCGGCCAGGAAGTCGATGAATGCGCGCACCTTCGGCAACGGTTTGCGCTGCTGCGGATACACCGCATACACGGCGATCTGCAGCGGCTGGTACTTGCACAGAATCGGTACCAGCGCGCCGCTGCGCAATTGTTCGCCGACGTAGAAAGTCGGCAGCGACACGATGCCTGCGCCCGCAACGGCAGCATCCCGCTCGATGAGTCCATTGTTGGAATGCAGCCGGCCATTGACCGGTACGACGTACAGCTCGCCCGCCTCATCCTTGAAGCGCCATTCGCGCGGCGCCCGCAGATTCGTGTAGACGAGACATTCGTGTTCCAGAAGATCCTCGGGCACCTGTGGTGTGCCGCGCTTCGCGAGATAAGCCGGGGATGCGCACAACACCACGCGACACGGCGCGATGCGTCGCGCGATCAAGCTGGAGTCTTCCAGCTGACCGATGCGAATCGCGAGATCGAAGCCTTCCTGCACGAGATCCACCGTGCGATCGTCCAACTGAAAGTCGAGCGTCACGCCGGGATAGCGCGTGCTGAACTCGGCCAACAGCGGTCCCATGTGCAGGATCGAAAATGAAGTCGGCGCCGACACGCGCAACGTGCCGCGCGGCTCGGTTTGAAAGCGGGCGATCTCGATCTCCGCATCCTCGATCTGCGACAACGCCTGCGCGGCCCGTTGATACAGCGCCGAGCCTGCTTCCGTGAGGCTCAACTTGCGCGTCGTGCGATTGAGCAAGCGCGCGCCCAGCTTCTCCTCGAGCCGCGTCACCGCCTTGCTCACCACGGGCTGCGACATCTCCAGCGCTTCCGCAGCCGCCGTGAAGCTCGACAACTTCACGACTTTGACGAAAACGGCGATATCAGTGAGTGACTGCATGTTCGATCTCCTCCCCCTGCGCAGCTCCTCGTCAGGGATTCCGAAGCGTCGCGGGGACGACCGGAGGAAGTGGCGCGCCAGGGTTGGGGTGTGGGCAAGGGACGTCAGGCTAACCGTTCAACGGGCCGGCCCAACAGTCCTCGGGCCACGCTCGACGCATAAATCTCATGCCTCCCGGCCCGATGATCCCCGACGCACGACTGCCTACCGTAGCGCCATCGCAATCGCGCGATCGTCACTCCATCGAGGTCAGCATCATGTCGCAGTTAGAGGTTCAGCAGGCACGCGAATTCTTCGCTCAGAAGCTCGCCTTCACCACCGGCCCGTTCGAGCTTGCAGGCCAGATCAAGCGCAACGAGCCCATCACCATCGTCGACGTGCGCCTGCCCAGCGATTACGCCAAGGGCCACATCCCCGGTGCCATCAATCTGCCGCAGGGCAAATGGCACACGCTTGCAGGTCTGTCCAAGGACCGCACAGCCGTCATCTATTGCTACAGCCAGACCTGCAAGCTTGCAGCGGCTGCCGCGGTCGAGTTCGCATCGGGCGGCATTCCCGTCGTCGAAATGGAAGGTGGCTTCGAGGCCTGGCAGAAGAACGAGCTGCCGGTCGCGACGCGCTGAGCGGCGGGAGAATCGACATGGAAACGATGGATACACAAAAACTTGCGAGCACGTTGCTGCGGATCAGTTTGGGCGTGATGTTTCTCGCTCACAGCATCGTGTTGAAGTACTTCACATTCACATTGGCGGGCACGGCGCAGTACTTCGAATCGATCGGTCTGCCGGGGTTTGCGGCGTATGTGGTGTTCGCAGCTGAAGCGATCGGTGGAGCGCTGTTGGTGCTCGGCATTCAGACGCGCTGGGTTGCTCTGGCCCTGATACCGGTGTTGTTGGGCGCGACGTGGGCGCACGCTGGCAACGGATGGGTGTTCAATGCCGCGAATGGAAGTTGGGAGTACCCGGTGTTCCTGATCGTGGTCAGCGTGGCGGTGGCGTTGTTGGCGGCGCCGTCGCGGCTGATTAAAGGTGCGCGCGTAGCGGTGGGTGTGTGAAAGGTCTTTCCCTCCCCTGCGCAGCCCCTCGTCAGGGGCTCCGAAGCGTCGCGGGGGAGGGTTGGGGCAAGCGCGTTCAGCGCGCTCTGCGTAGAGCAGAAACCAACCCTCAGTCCTGCGGCTCCAGCCGTTCTCCCTCCGGCGGCGGAAACTGTCGACAGCACTCCAACAACCAATCCCGAAACCGAATCACCTTCGGCAACTCGAAGTGCGGAGCCGGTGCGACGAAGTAATAGGCCGACCGCTGGCGCACGCTCTGGTCCGATGGCCTCACCAGCCGCCCGGCAGCCAGATCGCCAGCCACCAGAGACCAGCGCGCCAACGCCAGTCCATGACCTTGCTCCGCAGCTGCCAACAGCGATGCCGAATCATCCAGCACAGGACCACGATCAAGCCGGGTCGTATCGCCCCCGACCCGTCGCAGCCAATCCATCCACGGCTCGGTCGGACTGTGGAGGAGCGGATACTTATTGAGATCAGCGAGCGTATGGATCTGCCCGAGCTTGGCGAGCAGCGCTGGGATCTTGACGGGAAACACCCAGTCATCGAGCATTTTTTCCGCTCGCAGCTCGGGCCACTCCCCATGGCCGTAGCGCACGGCCGCGTGGAAGTCGGTGTGCTTGAAATCCACCAGCTCGCGACTGGCGTTGAACCGCAGATCCACTTCGGGATGTTTTTGGTAGAAATCGCTCAGGCGCGGCAGCAGCCACTTCTGCAGGAACGATCCCAGCAGGCTGATATTGAGCAACCCGCTGCTGCGATGCTGCCGCAACTGCTCGACGGCTCGGGTCAGCTCATCGAAACCACGCCGCACACCCGGCAGCAAGCGCGCACCCTGCGGTGTGAGGCGCACCTGACGGCTATGTCGCGTGAACAGAGGCGTCTCGAGAAATTCTTCCAGCAGTTTGATGTGCGAGCTGACGGCCGCTGTCGTGACATTGAGCGACTGCGCCGCAGCCGTGAAGCTCAAGTGCCGAGCCACCTCTTCGAAGGCCCGCAGAGCGTTGAGCGGGAGCTTTATCGACTCGCTCATGGTTCAGAATTTTTATTTGTAGGCGCCGTCTCCACGGCGCGGTAGGCTCACCATAATCTGAATTCGTTTAACCCTGCAAGCCTCGTTTGCGGCGCCCGGCCGCAGGAGTGGTCCCGTGGACACCGAAGGCACTGTGCAAATCGAGCCCGCCACTCCAGCGGACGTCCCCGTGATCCTGCAGCTCATCCGCGAGCTCGCAATCTTCGAGCGGCTGCTGCCTGAGGTGGTCGCCACCGAGGCGCTGCTACACGAGCATCTGTTTGGTGAGCGGCGATTTGCGGAAGTCGTGTTGGCGCGAGTGGGCGGTGAGGTGGTCGGCTTCGCGCTCTTCTTTCACAACTATTCGACGTTCAAGAGCCGGCCGGGCATCTATCTCGAAGATCTGTATGTACGGGATCATTGCCGCGGACGCGGCTACGGCGCGGCTCTGTTGCGGCATCTGGCGAAGATCGCGGTTCAACGCGGTTGTGCGCGCTTCGAATGGTCGGTGCTCGATTGGAATCAGCGCGCGATCGACTTCTACCGCGGGCTCGGGGCCGAGCCTTTGACCGAATGGACGATGTTCAGGGTGAGCGGCGCGGCATTGGAGAAGCTGGCCAGTTAAGGCGGCGCACGGCGCTCGCTCGGCACCCACTGGTGTCCTTCGAGGCGGTATTCGCGGTGCTGCACTTGGGTCGGACAGCACACGGGATCGTCCGGCCCGTGGCCAATCAGCTCGATGCGCACCTTGCCATCCTCGAAGGTCAGACGGCGGATCTCGGTGCGGTCGCCAAGATCGGTCACCGCAACGGGTTCGGGCCCGTCGGGCTTGTTGAGCACCGCCGCCAGATCCATGAAGCTGCCCGAGCCGCCGGAATCTGATTCCAGGATCACGGCCGCATCGCTCCGGCCGTCGCCATTCAAATCGCCCTCGGCCATGTGGTCCGTGAGCCGCACGACCAGGTGCGCCGTGGGATCGCCGGATTCCTGCGCTTCGAACACACCGTTCTTCAGCTGTACGCGCTCATTCGGCCCGAGCTCGGACGGATAGCTGAGATTGCCCAGCTGCTCGCGCGTGAGTGTCGTTGCAGGTGCAACTTGTGCTTGAGACTGCGGTTCCGGCGCGGGCGCACGGCCGTTGCAGGCGGTGAGTCCAGCGGTGAGGGCGATGAATGCGTACGTCGATGGGTGCGGGTGTTTATGCATGGCGACAGTGGCGTGTCCTTGCGTGTGCACATCAATTCGGTAACGGTACTGCGGGATCCATGGCAGAACGAAATAGGGCCCATGAACATTCAACTGCGCCGTGCGATGTCAACGGACCAGTCATTGCTGTTGCCGTTGATGCAGCGGTACTACGAGGACGATGGCTTGACGTTCAGCGACGCGAACGTGGCCGCGATGACGCGTCTGCTGGCCGCGCCCGACTATGGCCGCATCTGGCTCATCGAAGTGAGTGCGCGCCTGGCCGGCTATGTCGTGCTGTGCTTCGGCTACAGCCTCGAGCTCGGCGGGCGCGACGCGTATATCGATGAGATCTGCGCGGCCGCGGCATTGCCACGGCCGCACTTGCAGCGGTGATCGATGAGGCCTGCTCACTCGATGTCCGTGCAATTCATCTCGAAGTCCACACCGCGAATGACAGTGCAGTTCGCTTGTACGCGGCCCTCGACTTCCGCGCGCGGGATGACCTCATGACGAAGACTCTTTAGTCCTCGTGGCTTAAGCTAACCGCTGAGTGCCTGATCCAGATCCGCGATCAAGTCATCGGCGTGTTCGAGTCCGATCGACAGCCGCAGGAGCGTGTCGGGCGTGACACTGTGCGGGCCTTCTACCGAAGCGCGATGTTCGACCAAGGACTCCACACCGCCCAGGCTCGTCGCTCGGATGAAGATCTGCATGCGTGCTGCAACCTCGAACGCCTCATCGCGACCGCCTTGCACGCAGAACGACACCATCGCACCAAAGCCGCCATGCATCTGTGCGCGTGCAAGAGCATGGCCCGGATGCGCATCAAGTCCGGGATAGAACGTGCGTGCGACGCGCGGATGCGTGCTCAAGAATTCCGCAACGCGCTGCGCATTCGCGGTTTGCGCGCGCATACGCCATGCGAGTGTCGCAAGGCTGCGGCGCACGAGCCAGCAATCGAACGGCGCTGGGATTGCACCCGAGGTTCCTTGATAGTCGCGCAGCCGATCGGCCAAAGCGCCGGCTTCACGCACGACGACCGCGCCACCCATGACATCGCTGTGGCCACCGAAGTATTTCGTGGTGGAGTGAATCACCAGATCCGCTCCGAGCTCGAACGGTAATTGCAGCACAGGCGTGGCGAAGGTGTTGTCGCAGCACACGAGTGCATCGCGCGTCTTTGCCAGTGCGGTGATTGCACGAATGTCGCTCATGTTGAGCATCGGATTCGAAGGCGTTTCGATCCAGATGAGGCGCGTGGTCGTGCGCAGCGCTTTCTGGATCTCAGGGATCCGCGTCATGTCCACGAAGCTGCACTCGACACCCCACTGCGCGACGATGTCGCGCAGCTGCTTGGCGGTGCCGTGGTAGCTCTCGATCGGCGCAATGATGTGATCGCCACTGCGCAAGAGGCTGAACACAGCGAGCGATGCGGCCGAGCCCGATGCGAACGCGAGCGCGACCGCACCGCCTTCGAGCGCGGCGATGCACTCTTCCAGCGCACGTCGACTCGGATTGTCCGGTCGGATGTACGAGTAGCTGCGTGGATAACCGCCATCCGCGTCGCGCTCGTAGGTGGTGCTGAGATGGATGGCCGGCGCGACTTCGCCGGTGTTCGCTTCGATGTCGCGTCCGATGTGAATGGACTTGGTCTCGAACTTCATTGACGTCCTACCCTTGCGTCGTCGCTGCCATTTCGAGCGCGGTGTCAGCGGACTCGGCCGCAATCTCCGGTGGAATCAGCTTGTACATCACCGGCGTGACGATGCGAGCCACGAGTGTGGATGAGATCAGTCCGCCAATGATCACCCATGCAATGGGCGAGTAGGTACCCATGTTCTGGATCGCCAGTGGAATCAGGCCTCCAATGGCCGTCGCACTCGTCAGCAGGATCGGCAAGAAGCGGATCTCGCCCGCACGCTCGATCGCCTCATCGAGCGGCATGCCTTCCATGCGCAGGCGATTGGTGAAGTCGACCAGGAGGATCGAATTCTTGGTCTCGATGCCGATGAGCGCGATGAAGCCGATCATGGCGGTAAATGAAATCGAGTATCCCGTAAGCGCCAGCATCAACACTCCGCCTGCGATCCCGAACGGCACGACGCTCAGCACGATCAGCGTGCTCTTCAAGCTGCCGAACTCCAGCACCAGGATTGCGATGATGCCCATCAGGGCCACGATGGTCGCGATCTGCAGACCAGCGAAGCTTTCGGCCCGGCTTTCCAACTGGCCTCCGGGCACGAATGAATAACCGCGCGGCCAGTCCAGTTGTTGCAAGCGAGTCAGGACGCCTTGCGTCAGCTTGTCCACGTTGTAGCCGTCCTGCACCTCGGCGTGAACGGTGATCGCACGCATGCGGTTGTAGCGGCTGATCTCGGTCGGCGCCGAGACGAACTCGAGGCTCGCGAGTTGCGAGAGCGGCAACGTCACGCCAGCGAGTGACTCCACGCGCACTTGATTGAGCGCATCGAGCGAAGCGCGCGCGCCGGTCGGCGTGCGCACCACAATGTCGTACTGCTCGCCGTCGGTGTCCTTGTATTGGCCAATCACTTGTCCTGCAACGGCCAGTCGCACCGCCCGATCGAGCTCCGCTGCGGGTACACCCAACAGCGCGGCCTTTTGCGAGTCCATGTCGAGCTTGAGATTCGTCCGCTGCACGCGCACGGGATTGACCACATCGCGCGTTCCGGGTGTCTGCTTCAGCACCTGCTCCACTTCACGAGCCAACGCATGCAGCTGGTCCAACTCCGGCCCGATCACGCGGATGGCGACAGCCGCATCGATCGGCGGTCCATTCTGGAATTCCTTCACGAAGATGCGCGCGTTGGGATATTCAGCAAGCTCGCGCCGCAGGCGATTGAACAACCGCGGTGTGGCGCCTGACTCGTACGCCTTCAGCTTCACGAACACTTCCGCGTAGTTGCTCGCCGTTTCGACGGGCAACACGTTGTAGTAGATCTTGGGGTTGCCATGGCCGAGGTTACTGAAGTAGCTGACCAGCTCGGGCAGCGAGCGCACTTTCGTTTCGACGAACTTCAGCGCCTTGTCGGTTTCTGCCAGGCTGCTGCCATCCGGCGTTTCGATGGTGATGAGAAAGTTTGGTGTCTCCGCTGCGGGGAACAAACTGAACCCGATGACCTTGCCGACCCCCACGATGATGATTGCGCACGCTGCCAGCGAGCCTGCGACGGTGAGTACCGGCCGGGCCAATGCTCGATGCAGCCACGGTCGATAGATCGTGTGGATGCCATCGGTGATCCACCGCAGCACGCGGTTGCCTTCCGCGGCTTCATGCCGCGGCAACATGCGACTCGCCAGAAACGGCACGATCGTCAGCGCAACGACAAGCGACGCCACGATGGTCGCAATCACGGTGGCGGGTAGCACCCGGATGAATTTCCCCGCGTTGCCGGACAGCAGGACGAGCGGCAGAAAAGCAAAGATGAGCGTGGCGGTACATCCGAGGATGGCCTGGAATATTTGTTTGGTCGCCAACAACGCCGCCTGCGTGCGTGAGTGACCTTCCCGCAGGAATCGAGTGATGTTCTCCACCACGACAATCGAGTCATCCACCAACAGGCCGAGCGATACGACGAAGCCAGCAATGGACAGTTGATTCAAAGTCATGCCCAATGCGTGCAGCACCGCAAGGCCAATGGCGAGCGACAACGGAATGGAGAGCATGACGACGCCAGCGGCGCGCAATCCGAGCGGCAGCAGCGTCAACGCGACCAGGGCGATGGCAATTGCAAAGTCGATGCTGAGACGGCTCAGGCGATGCTCGACATCCAGCGACTGATCGAACCCACGTTCCAGGCGAATGCGCTTGGGCAGGATCTGCTGAAACTCCGTTGCCACGGCCACTGCATTGTCGCGAGTGTCGAAGATGTTGAAGCCGTCCTTCTGATTGACGGTGACGAACACGGCGCGATGACCGTTGAAGCGTCCGACGTAGTCGTGTTGCTGCGTATCCCAGCTCACGTCGGCGATGTCGCGCACGCGCACGCTGCGGCCGCCAACGGAAGCCACGACGGTGTCGCGTACTTCATCGAGAGACGCGTAGCTACCGGATGTCTTCAGGCTGAAGCTGCGGCTCGCGACATCGATCGTGCCGCCCGGGATGCTCACGTTCTCGCTCTGCAGTGCCTGGACTACGCGGCTCGGTGCCAGCTTGAGCTCCGACATCCGTTTCAGATCGAGCGCCACACGCAGCTCGCGTTTCGGCAGCGCCCAGACCTCCGCGGTGCGCACGCCAGCGACGCCCTTGAGTTGGTCCTTCAGCTGGCGTGCGTAGTCTTCCAGCTCGTGATACGGCGCTGCGTCGGATACCAGCGCAAACTGCAGGATGTTCACGTAGCCCGGGTTGAGCTTCTTCACTTCCAGACGCGTGATCTCGGCTGGCAGGAGCGGGCGCAAAGCATTCAGTTCGCGAATGATCTCGTCGTACTTGCGTTCGGCATCGACGTCCGAGAAGAACTCCGGAATCACGGACGCCGTACCGTCGAAGCTGTGCGAGTCGATGCGTTTCAAATCATCGAGCTCCGCCAGTCGATCCTCGATCGGCTTCGCGATCAGACGCTCGACTTCGCGCGGCTCGCCGCCCGGATACACGGCGATGATCTGGAACGCCGTGGCGGTGATGTAGGGATCTTCCTGCCGCGGTATGTTCTCCCACGCCGACCAGCCGAGCGCTGCCAGCAGCGCGAACGCGACCAACGTGAACTGATAACGACGGATTGGAAATTCGAGCAGGCCCATTTCGATGTTCCTGCGTTAGCGTTCAATCTCAGCCAGGTGCGCGGTGCTGTTCGGCTGCGCTTCCGCCTGCGGTTGCACCCGTTCGCCGTCTTCGAGATAGAGCGCTCCGTCCGTGATGACCGTCTCGCCCGCCTCGACGCCACTGCGTAGCGCGACGCCCTGGTTGTCGATGAATGCGACTTGCACCGGCCGGCGGCGTGCGTGTTCGCCCTCGAGGACGTAGACGCTGGCTTGATAGCCATCACCTTCGACGATGGCACCGATCGGTACATACGTGAGTTGGTGGGCGTTCGCGCTGGCCGGCGTGAGCTTGACCTTTGCGACGAGTCCGCTGACGAGCGGCAGCGATGTGGTTTCGAGCGTCACTTCAATGGGGAACATGCCACTCGCGGTATCCGCTGCGCTGGCCCGCTCTGTGACCTTGCCCACGAGATGCGCATCAGGATGTGCATCGAGCTGCACCTGAGCGGCGTCATCCAGCTTCACCTGGACGACCTCTCGATCCGCGAGACTCGCTCGTACGACATATCCGCCGGAGCCTGCGCCGACCACGAGGACTGGAGTTCCTGCGGCGACGACTTCGCGATCCTCTGCGAGCTTGCGCAGCACCGTGCCATCAGCCGGCGCGAGAATCGCCGCGTAGTTGGAATTGAACTGCGCGGTTTCCAGCGCAGCGCGTGCAACCGCTGCCTGGGTCTTCAGATCTTCCAGCTGTTCCAGGCTGATCACTTGATCTCGATACAGCCGCTCGCCCCGATCCAGGTCTCGCCGCGCCTTGTCAGCCATCTGCCGCGACTGTTCGACCTGCGCATTGACTTCGGTGAGCTCCAGCTCCGCGAGCTGTTGTCCGCGCCGGACACGCTCGCCTTCCTGCACGGTGATGCGCTTGATCACTCCGCCCACCTTGAACGCGAGACGAATCTCATCTTTGTTCACCAACAATCCATTCGTGCGAATCGTCGGCGCTGCCGGACCTGCGTACGCTGACGCGATCCGTACCGGTGTGAGTTGCGCGGCTTCTTGTTCGCCAGTGGATGCGTTGGTACAGCCGTACAGCGCGTAGCTGCAGGCTGCCACGATGAAGAGAATGCGCAAGCTCATGGCTGCTTCCTCACGGCGATGTCGCCGCGGATAGGGGAATGTTGCCGCTCGATGTGGCGTACTCGAGCTCGGCACGGCGCGCATGCACTTCGAAGCGCGTCAGGTTGTAGTTCAGCTCGGCGCTGGTGAGTGCGCTGCGGGCATCGATGAATTCGACCTGGCTGATCACACCTTCGTCGCGCTTGCGACTCGCGATGCGGAAGCCGGCGCGTGCGGCCTGGACGCGGGCATCGGCGGTCTGCAATGAATCGATCGTCGTGCGCAGGCGGTCGTAGGCCTGTTGCACCTCGAAGCGGATCTGTTGAGCGATCTCGGCCTCACGCAGCTCGGCTTGCCGTCGAGTGGCACGCGCCTCATCCACTCGCGCCCGATCGCTGCCGCCGTCGAAGATCCGCCAGGAGAAGACGATCGACGCCGTGGCGAAGTTGTAGCCATCGCCGAAGCGGTAGTCCTCGCCCTGGGTGCCGGCGTCGACGGCGAAGGCAACTGTTGGCCAGCGTTCGTAGCGAGCGAGGTTGATTTGCTCCTCCGACGCACGCGTCACTGCATCGGCTGCAGCCACTTCCGGCCTGCGCGACAGTGCTGTGGTCCACAAGGCTTCGAGCGCTGTTTGTGCAACCGACACGGCGCTCGGTGGATCGGTAGTGACCAATGCCGTGGTGAGCTCGCGATTGAGCAGGAAGTTCAGGTAACTCTGTGCTTGCGTCACCAGGTTCTCGACATCGCGCCGTTGCTGCACGACCTCGAGCCATTCGGCATTCGCGCGCAGCACGCCGTCTTCCGTGATCTTGCCGTTGTCGAACAGCGACCGATTCACGCGCAAGTTCTCCGCCAGCAGCGCTTCGCTCGCCGTCACGATCTGCACGGAGCTCCGCGCTTTCAGCCAGTCGAGATAACCGAGCGTGATGTCTCGTCGCAGCGCCCGCGCAATCGCCATGCGGCGGTAATCACTGGCATCGAGCACGGCATGCTGTGCTCGCACCGCCGCCGGAACCGAGGGAGCGAACAAAGGTTGGCGCAACGTCACGCGCGTGTCTTGCTCGCGTTCACGCATGAACGGAATGCTTTGATCGTCGATGCGCGTGAATGCCGGTGTGCGTCCTTGAGCGGCCAACAGATCGTTCAGCGTGCCGTAGACCGGGTTCATCAGCGTGCCGAGCGGCAAATCGATTTCGCGCCCACCGTCTGCACGCGTGTAGCGCGCTTCTACATTCACGAGCGGCAAGTACGCCGCGCGTGCCTGCTGCAGCGCTGCCACCGCCTTCTCGACTTCCAGGTGTTCGGATTGCAGCGCCAGATTGCCGTCAAAACCGATGGCGATGTACTGCTCGAGCTGCTCGTCGAACACGGGTTGGCTATGTGCGACTGCGGATACGCACAGGGCGAGCACGGCAAGCAAAAGCGCCTGGAGGGTCTCGCGTGTTGAGTTGTTAAACACGTGTCTAAATCCAGGGCAAAAAAAATCAGTCCGGGGCGGCCAACGCTTTCATGAGCAGCGAGTGCGCTTGATCCATCAGCTCCTGCGCCGAGATCCCCGAAGCGGCCAGGAACTGTGCTTTGCGGATGCCGATCTGGAGGATTCCGTGGGTGAAGCCCCACAACACTCGTGATACGAGCAGAGGCGCGCCGACGTCGCTGCGGATAGAGCCATCGGCTATGCCGACGGCGAGCGCGTCCATCACCACCGCGTGGACACGATCACCATCTTCCAGGCAGGCCAGTTCTTCCGCGTCCGGCGCCGCCGTGCGCAGCTCCAGGCGGGAGCACGCGTCGAAGTAGTGCGGGAATTCATAGGCGTAAGCCATGTAAGCGCGTCCGATCGCCGCCAATTTGTCCAATCCGCATCGCTCACGAGCGGCCGCTGCGGCGAACCGTTCGCGCAAAACCTCGTGCGCTTGAACAGCGATTGCGAGATGTAAGGCGTCCTTGTCCTTGAAGTACACGTACAACAGTGCGCGACTCAGCCGTGCTCGGCGCGCGACCGCATCCATTGTCACCGCATCCCATCCAATCTCACGGTAGAGCTCGGTGGCGGCGTCCAGGATCTCTCCTCGACGGCGGTCTTTCTCTTCCTGGCGGCGTTCGGCGATGTAGGACATGGGGCGGAGGCTAGGAGGATGTTGACACTGTGTCAACTGTTGGATGCATGAGATTTCTAGCCCGCCGGTCTTACGGCTCACTGCCGCGGCAACACGAATCGCATCCCCTGATGATTCAGTATCACGCCATCCCGACGGATTTGCTCGACGGTCACTCCCTCGGTCGTGGTCTCGCCTTCGCGATACTTCTTCATGTTGATGAAGACGAAGCGTTCAGACGGCGCCGTCGCAAACACATGAATATCGAGATGCATCTCGGGGAGCTGCGCAGCGCCGGTTGCGGTCACGTCGTTGATCGTTGGCAGTGCGTCATCGTTGCGTGTGGAAGGCGGCGGTGACCGTACAGGATTGGCGGTCGGGCCCTGGATCGGGCTCACGATCGGTGGACCGGCAGGAACATCGGCAGCGTCGGCAAGTGTCGGATCCGGAGAGGCCGCATCTTCGCCTTCAGCAACGCCGGCTTCCTCGGCAAGCGACCGAACGGCGGGGTCGGGGCTCCCGCTCGGCGCTGGGGGCCGCTGGCTCGGTTGCGGTGGTGCTGCGGGCCGCAGTGGAGATTGGTTCATCGGCGCTGAGGGAGCCGCGGCGGACGGAGTCTCCGACGCAGCGGTGGTGTGCTCGTCTTTGCGCAGGAGCACGACGATGAACACGATCAGATTCAGCATGAGCAGTGCTGCCAGCACGATCACCCACCAGGGGCGCTCGCTCGGTGCGCGACGGTTCGGCACGTCCACCAGCGAAGGGCCTTGATGGCGCTGGCGCTCGTTTTCCGACTTCTTCAATGCATCGAGAATGAAGCTCATTAGCTCTTCGTGGCTCCTTCGTCGAGCAGCGGCGCGCCCGGTGCGTTCACGACCGTGTCGAGCACGATCTGAGTGTGAACGCCAGCGACACCATCGACGTTCAGGCGATGGCGACGCTGGAATTCCTCCACCATGGATGCGAGCTCGTCATCGTAATAGTCGCTGGCGGGCTCCGCCGGCTTCTGGCCTTGAGCAGAGTACAGGCTGCGGCGCAGCCAGCGCACTTCATCGCCGCGCATGCCGATGCGCAACGACCGCAAGCCGGTCACCTGCGGCCGCCACAGCAGCAGATACTCGCCGTCCCAGTAGCGCGAGAGCGAGCCGACGCTGACATCGTGCGTCGAATTGCCCAGCGTCACTTGTGCCGCATCCTCTTTCAGTTGCGCGACCGTGAGCTGATGAGCACTGCCGGTGTCATCGATCAAGGTGAGAATCGCGGGACGATTCAGCGTCCGCAACTGGCCCCATGAGCCCTTCTGGAAGACGCACTCCAGGCCCTGAGCCAATGCCTGATCGCAGGCGCGCCCCGCGGTGGGATCGAAGTGGGCACCCCACAGTGCGAACAGCTGTGAGAACGCAGCCGTCGTATTGGTGAATTGGGCCTGAGTGTTGAGCAGCTCCGTTACATCGATCGGTGTGCGGCCCGTATCTACGGCGGGCTCGGGCTCAGGCGACGGATCGGTCGTGGCTGCAAGCTGAGCATCCGCGGGTGGGACCGCGGCTGTGATCGGCGCCTTGCTCGCAGCAGCGACCGGAGCCGGATCGGAGCCGAACAGCAACCACAATCCACCACACAGCACGGTCGCGCCTATGATGGCTGCGACTGCGTACAAGGGGCGCATCCACGCTGGCGCAACGCTTCTCCCATAGACCTCGCCGGCGGCGGCGCGGACGAGCGGCGGACCGATGCGCTGCGTTTCCTGTGTGTAGCCGCCCAGCAGCGCGCGATCGCAAATGACATTGATGATGCGGGGAATGCCGCCGCTCAAGCGATGAATCTCGCGCAACGCCGTGGGCGTAAAGATCTCGAAGGTTGCACCCGCCACCTTCAATCGATGGCGCACGTACGCCGCCGACTCTGCACGCGACAGCGGATTCAAGTGGTAACGACCCGTGATGCGTTGAGCCAACTGTCTCAGCTCATTGCGATCGAGCACCTCGCGCAGCTCGGGTTGGCCGATCAGGATGATCTGCAACAGCTTGTGCGAAGGGGTTTCCAAGTTCGTGAGCAGGCGGACCTGCTCGAGGGTTTCAGGTGAGAGGTTCTGTGCTTCGTCGACGATGACGACCACGCGTCGACCCTTGGCATGTGCCTCGAGCAGTCGCTTGTTGAGAATGTCGACCAGCTCCTTCGCGCTATCGACGTCCGCATCGCGCACGAAGATCCCCAGCTCCTCGCAGATCGTCAGCAGGAACTCCACGGGCTTCAACTGCGGATTCAGGATCACGGCCACTTCCGCATGTTTCGGCATGCGCTCGAGCAACGAGCGTACGACGGTCGTCTTCCCGGTACCCACCTCGCCCGTCAGCTGAATGAAGCCGCCAGCCTCGTTGATGCCGTACAACAGGTGCGCGAGCGCCTCCGCATGCCGCTCGCTCATGAAGAGGTAGCGCGGATCGGGCGTGATGGCGAACGGCTTTTCGGTCAGGCCGAAGAAGGCGGTGTACATGTCAATGGCTGTAGCTAAGGGAGTCGGCCAGCGCTCGCTGGCTAGCTGGTCAACTGGCCGACTGGTCTGTTGGCCAGAGAAGAAAGCTTTCCTGTCCGGCCAACAGACCAGTTGACCAGTCGGCCCTCAAGCCGCGCATGATGCCGCCAGCCGGTGAATGCCGCCACCTCAGGATCGTCCGGCTATCGGCGTGGGGGCTCTTTCGCCTCGCGTTCGCGGCCGAGCTCGGTTGCGCGTGTGACCGAGCGGGTGCCGTACTTGTTCCGGATGAGATCGAGGATGGCATCCAGGCGTGCGTTCTCGGAGGGTTGCGGTGCCGTGAACAGATCCAGCTGCGGCAGCGCGGAAAGGTTGCCAGCGCCGACGCCGAGCAAGCGAATGCGAGTGCCGGGGTGCTCCTGCAGCCAGCGCGTCAGGAGCTGCTCGGCGGACCGCGCAATGATCGCGGTGTCGTGAGTTGCCGGCCGCAGCACGCATTGACGCGTGAACGTGCGAAAGTCGGCGCGGCGTATCTTCACGGTCAGCCGCCCGCTCACCAGTTCGCGCTTGCGCACTCGCGCAGCGGTCCGATCGGCCAAGGCTGTAATCTCTGCACGCAAGCGCGCAGGGTCTGCGATATCTGTGTCGAACGTTTCCTCGGAGCTGATCTGCTTCTCTTCGGCGTCGGCCACCACCGGTCGATCGTCGATGCCGGCCGCGCGGGCACGCATGTGTGCCGCGAAGCGGCCCAGCACTGGCCTCAGCACGCTGTCCGATGCAAGGCGCAGGTCGCGCAACGTATGAATGCCGATCTGATCCAGCTGCGCGCCGGTTTTGTTTCCGACGCCGAACAGGCGTCGCGCAGGCAGTGGATCCAACAGCGCTTCGATCTCGTCCGCGCCCACGACGACCAGTCCATCGGGCTTGCGTAGATCGGATGCGATCTTTGCGACCAGCTTGTTGGGCGCAACACCGACCGACGCGGTCAGCTGCGTTTCATTCGCGATGCGTTGCTTGATGCTCTGCGCGATCGCCGGGCCATCGCCCAACACCGTTCTACTGGCAGTCACATCGAGGAACGCCTCGTCCAGCGACAAACCTTCCACGAGCGGTGTGTACGTGCGAAAGATCGCGAACACCTGCGCGGAGATCGCTTGGTAGAGCGAGAAGCGCGGCGCCAGGCAAATCGCATGCGGGCAGCGCTGCAACGCTGCGCGCATGGGCATCGCCGAGTGCACGCCGTAGCGACGCACTTCGTAGCTCGCGGCCGCCACTACACCCCGATTGCCGGTTCCACCCACGATGACGGGCTTGCCGCGCAATGAAGGGTCGTCGCGTTGCTCGACGGATGCGTAGAACGCATCCATGTCGACGTGGAGGATGGTGCGGGGGAGCATGATGGTTACGGCAGCCGGGCCCGACTTTTCCGTTCGCCCTGAGCATGTCGAAGGGCTCTCAAGAGTGCTTCGATGCGCTCAGCACGAACGGAATCCAGAATCACCGAGTCTTCATCGCAAAAGGTCGGCCGTTCTACTCACTTCACGGTGATCGTGATCTTTTGCGACATCACGGCCGGCTGATGCGGTACATGCAGATGATCGCCGAGGACGAGCTGCAACGTGTGCTTGCCGGGCGTGAGCTCCAGCGTGGTCTCTGTCTGACCCTTGCCGAAGTGCAGATGATTCGCGTCGGCGGGTATGGGTCCATTCATATTCTTCAGCTCGGTGTCCACGAGCAAGTGATGATGGCCCGTGTTGTCGAAGGAGATGCCGGCAGGCGCGATGCCCATCCCCTTCAAGCCGAACTTCACGGTGACGGGGCTCGTGACCGTTTCCCCATCTTTCGGCGTGATGAAGTAGACCTCGGCCCCCTTGGGAGCGGGACTGCGTTGCACTTGCGCGGCGGCAAAGCCAGCGGCACCGACCAGTGCAACGACGGCGGCGCTCACTGCGAATCGATGGATTCTCAAATGCGATCTCATGTTTATTGTCCTTGTAGACGCGAAGCCGAACGGTTCATTGTCACTCAAGCTTGCGACGAAGCGGCCAGATCACTGCGTCGATTGGGCTCGCTGCGCGACGCGCTCGTCTGGTCTTGGACTTCATCGGCAGCGGCGGCCAGTTCTTCGCCGTTGAAATCGTCCACGTGGATCAGCTCCATCACCTTGCGATCGTACTCGCGCAGGAACGCGGCTTCACTTGACGAGAGCAGCCCGAGCTTGTGTGCCTGTTCGATCTGCGTGGGTAGATCGAGCGCGGTGATGCGGCCTGTCTTCACACCCTCGACCCGGATGCGCTTCTCCAGTACTTCTGCGGAGTCCGCGAGCATCAGGGCCTCGTGCAGCAAGCCAATCTGATTGTTCGGCAGCACCGTCCGAAACAGGCCGTGAGTGATGCGATCGCGCGTGTCGGTCGGTTTCGAGACCTGTACAGCCAGTTGTTGTCCCAGCCGATCGCTCGGCGCGGAGTACGTGCGGCCGCGCGGGAAGATGAAGATGCGCATCAGCAACGCCAGCGGCCGGTTCGGGAAGTTGCGCAGGAAACTATGCAGCTGTTCCTGCCCGCGATACAGCAGGTTACGGCACGCCCATTCGACCAACGGCAGATCGTCCTCGCGCCGCCCCTGGTTCTCATAGTGCTTCAGGACCATCGAAGCGAGATACATGCACGACAGCACGTCGCCGAGCCGCGCTGACAAGCTCTCCTTCTTCTTCAGGTAGCCACCGAGCGAAAGCATGGCGACATCCGTTGCGAAGGCGAACGAGGCGCTGAAGCGGTTGATGTGCTGATAAAACCGGGTGGTGTGTCCCGACTCCGGCACGTTGGAGAAACGCGCGAGCGTCAGCGCCATGATCAGCGAGCGCACGGCGTTGCTGAGCGTGAAGCCGATGTGGCCGAACAACGCAGCATCGAACTCCTGCACGCCGCGCTCCTTGTCACGCTGTTTTGCGGCGTTCATCTCCCGCAGCACGAACGGATGGCACCGCACGGCTCCCTGGCCGAAGATGATCAGGCTGCGCGTGAGCATGTTGGCGCCTTCGACTGTGATCGCCACCGGCACAGCTTCGTAGCCGCGCGCGAGGTAGTTGCGCGGACCCAGGCAGATGCCCTTGCCTCCATGGATGTCCATCGCGTCGTTGGCCACGAGTCGACCCATCTCCGTCAGGTGGTACTTCAAGATGGCCGAAGGCACCGACGGCTTTTCGCCGCCATCGATAGCGCCGGCGGTCACCGAGCGTGCCGCATCCATGATGTACAGATGGCCCGTCATCCGCGCCAAGGCTTCCTGCACGCCCTCGAACTGACCCACCGACGCGTTGAATTGACGGCGGATCCGTGCGTACGCGCCCGAAGCGAATACCGCCGCCTTCGCCGCACCGGTCGCGCTGGAGGGCAATGAGATGCAACGGCCCACCGACAACTGCTCCACCAACATGCGCCAGCCCTGGCCGATCATCTTCTGCCCGCCGATGATGGCGTCGAGCGGCACGAACACGTCCTTGCCCTGGATGGGGCCATTTTGGAATGGCACGTTGATGGGGAAATGTCTGCGGCCGATGGCGATACCGGGTGTGCCGCGAGGGATGAGCGCGCACGTGATGCCGAGATCGGTGTGGCCTCCGAGCAGCCGCTCAGGATCGAACATGCGGAACGCCAGCCCGATCACTGTCGCAACGGGTGCGAGCGTGATGTAGCGCTTGGAGAAATTCAGCTTGATGCCGAGGACTTCTTGTCCGTTATACATGCCACGACACACGACGCCGGTATCCGGGATCGAAGCCGCATCAGAGCCTGCGCGGGGACCCGTCAGCGCGAAGCAGGGAAGCTCTTCGCCCTTCGCCAATCGCGGCAGGTAGTGATCGCGCTGTTCATCAGTACCGTAGTGAAGCAGCAATTCAGCGGGGCCGAGCGAGTTGGGCACTGCAACCGTTGAGCTCACCACCGCCGAGCGGCTCGCGAGCTTCACCAGGACACACGAGTGTGCGTAGGCGGAGAACTCCAATCCGCCGTAGCGCTTCGGGATGATCATCGCGAAGAAGCCGCGGCTCTTGATGAAATCCCACAGATGCGGAGGAATGTCGGCGCGCTTATGCGTGATGTCCCAGTCATCGATCAGGCGACACAGCTCCTCGCAGGGGCCATCGAGGAATGCCTGTTCTTCTGCCGATAGCCGCGGAGCCGAAGCCGACAGCAACTTCTCCCAATCCGGCCCGCCCGTGAACAGCTCGCCGTCCCACCACACAGTGCCCGCTTCCAGCGCCGCCTTCTCCGTTTCGGACATCGACGGCAGCATGCGGCGATAGGTGCGCAGGAACGGCCGCGTGATCAGCCGCATGCGCAGGGAGTCCACGTTGAGCAGCACGAGTATCGCGAGCAGCGGCCACAGCACGATGAAGCTGGCCAGACTCGCATCGGCGAGCCACGTGAATACGAGCAGCGCGATGCCATAGGCCACGGTGAACGCGCGTAAGGAGGTACGCCGATAGATGAGGAAGAGCGCACCGCCCACGAAGAGAATCGACCACAACACACTGCTCACAGGAACCTCGGGTCAGACTGCATCGTGTGGCAGGCACACTAATGCGTCGGGAAGGGAATGAGCAATGCGGGGTGACGGCCGAGCGGCCAACTGGCTGGCTGGCCAACTGGACTGCTGGCCAGAGGGGCCGGTGGCAGTCCGCTGTTTGCCCACAAACAAAAAGCCCGGCGAGAGACCCCGGGCTTTTTGGCTGCGAAGCTCGAACGAAGTTCTCCGGCCAACTAGCCAGCCGACCAGCCAGCCAGTTGACCAGCTGATCGCTAGATCAGCTCCTTGACCCCATCGCGCTCTTCCAGCAACTCCTTCTCCGTTGCCTGCATGCGCTGACGGCTGAAATCGTTGACCGAGAGCCCCTGCACGATCTGGTACTCGCCGTTCGTGCACGTCACGGGATAGCCGTAAATGATGCCGGCCGGAATGCCGTAGCTGCCATCGGAGGGCACGCCCATGCTCACCCAATCACCTTCCGGTGAGCCCTTGACCCAATCGCGAACGTGATCGATCGCGGCGGACGCAGCGGACGCAGCGGACGATGCCCCGCGCGCCTTGATGATGGCGGCGCCGCGCTGCTGGACGACGGGGATGAACGTCTCCCCGTACCACTTCTGATCGATCAGCGAGAGGGCTGGCTTGCCATCGACCGTTGCCTGGTGCAGGTCCGGATACTGGGTCGAGGAGTGATTGCCCCAGATCGTGACCTTGCGGATCTTGGTCACGTGGCTGCCGGTCTTTTCCGCCAGCTGTGCCAGCGCGCGGTTGTGATCCAGGCGCACCATCGCTGTGAAGTTACGAGCGTTGAGATTCGGCGCATTGCGCTGGGCGATCAGCGCGTTCGTGTTCGCGGGATTGCCGACCACCAGCACGCGCACGTTGCGATTGGCGACCGCATCGAGCGCCTTGCCCTGTGCGGAGAAGATCTGGGCGTTGGCCATCAACAGGTCCTTGCGCTCCATGCCCGGGCCGCGCGGCCGCGCGCCGACGAGCAACGCCACATCGCAATCCTTGAATGCGACTTTGGCATCGTCAGTTGCGACGATCCTGTTCAGCGTGGGGAATGCGCAGTCGTTGAGCTCCATGACCACGCCCTGGAGTGCTGCGAGCGCCGGGGTGATTTCCAACAAGTGCAGGTTGACCGGCGTATCGGCACCAAGCATCTGGCCGGACGCCACGCGAAAGGCGAGCGCGTAACCGATTTGTCCAGCGGCGCCCGTGATGGCGACATTGACGGGGGTCTTCATTGGAAGTTTGTCTCCTGCGAAAGGCGCATTCGAAGCGCATGGGCGTGAAAAGGGGGCGCGAATTCTAAGCCACTTCGCGCGCGCGGCGCTCGGATGGCTGGCCGTGTAAGACGGGCACCGGGATCGCGCCCCTCGACGCAAGCGAATGACGCACCGAGGCGGCTCGCGACGGCTCATTTTCCCGCGAATCAGGCGGTATCTGTGGAGATAGACATCGATCTACTGGTTTCTGTGTCGATGTTGTCCGGATGGTGGGGGAACATTCCAGAGCAAATGGAGTTTCCACACCGGCCGCAATCGGCGCACACGGAAGAACTCAATCGCGATGCATCGTCTGGTCTGCGTTTCCAACCGCATCACTTTGCCGCGCAAAGCGGCAGCGCCGGGCGGCTTGGCGGTAGGTGTCCTGGGCGCACTGAAGCGCACCGGCGGACTGTGGTTCGGTTGGGGCGGCGAAACGGTCGAAGGGGACCCCGGCGATCCCGACGTTCATATCCGGGATGGCGTGACCTACGCGACGGTCGAGGTGAAGCGCAGCGACTTCGAGCGCTACTACAACGGTTACGCGAACGAGGTGCTCTGGCCGCTATTCCACTACTTCGTCAAAGACTTCCACTATCGCCAGGACCTCTCCGAAGCGTATGAGACCGTCAATCGCTTCTTCGCGCAGAAGCTGCTGCCGCTCTTGCAGCCCGACGATCTGATCTGGATTCACGACTATCATCTGATTCCGCTGGCGCGTCGCTTGCGCGAGCTCGGCGTGAAGCAGCCGATCGGCTTCTTCCTCCACATCCCGTTTCCGCACATCGACATGTTGCGCGTACTGCCTACGTACGCGGAGTTGCTGCGGGATCTCGCCAGCTATGACGTCGTGGGTTTCCAGACCTTCAACGATCTGGAGGCGTTCTATTCGGGTGTCGAGCATCTGTTCGGCCGCGAATGCCTGATGCCGGATCGCCGCATCGTGATCGGCGACCGCAAGCTGAGAGCGGATGTGTATCCGATCGGGGTCGATCCACAGGCGATACAAGCCGCCGCAGCCGAGGCCGCTGGGGGTGAGCTCGTGCGTCGCATGGTGGACAGCCTCACCGGCCGCAAACTGATGATCGGGGTGGATCGGCTCGACTACAGCAAGGGCCTGGTGGAGCGCTTCGCGGCGTACGAGCAGTTTCTGGAGAGCTATCCCGATAACGCGGGACGCGTCACGTACATGCAGATCGCGCCGCTGTCGCGCGCGGATGTGCATGCGTACGGCCTGATTCGCCAACTGCTCGAACAGGCCGCCGGGCGTACGA
Organism: Steroidobacteraceae bacterium; assembly: GCA_040513115.1. GTDB lineage: Bacteria > Pseudomonadota > Gammaproteobacteria > Steroidobacterales > Steroidobacteraceae > DATELY01. Next base: position 24,322 of record JBEVDW010000230.1, read on the forward strand.
ACGGGCGCTTCGCCGACACCGACTGGACGCCGATTCGCTATCTCAACCGCAACTTCCCCCACAACACGCTGATGGGCTTTCTGCGGGCCTCGACCGTCGGCTTCGTCACCCCGTTACGCGACGGCATGAACCTCGTGGCGAAGGAATTCGTCGCAGCACAGGATCCAACCGATCCTGGCGTGTTGATCCTCTCGACGCTGGCCGGTGCGTCCCGTGAGCTGACGGGCGCGTTGCTCGTGAATCCGTACGACACTCACGCGGTGAGCCATGCAATCCAAGCTGCGCTGTCGATGCCGCTGCCCGAACGACGCGAGCGCCACGCCGGCATGTGGGAGACACTCAAGCGCAATGACATCGCGACGTGGTCACGGCGCTTCGTGCAGGATTTGGAAGCGGCGCAGATGCGCTGAAGGGAAGTCCGTTCGCCCTGAGCCCGTTGAAGGGTCTCAAGCCGGCTTCGGCTCCGCCTCGCGCTCTTCCATCTTTGGCACCCGCGTCAGCCACACCTTCTGTGTCGGATAGGCCAACTCGATCTTCTCTTTCTCGAACGCTTCGAGGATCGAGAAGTTGATGGCCTGTTGAATGTCCATGTAGCGGTTGTAGTCCGGTGTCAGCACGAAGAACACCACCTCGAACTCCAGTGCCGAGGCACCGAAGCTGGACAGGTGGCAGCGGTCGAAACGCACTGGCTGATGCGACTCGACGAAGCCACGGATCATGGCGGGAATGCGTTGCAGCTTTTCGCGCGGCGTCTCGTAGGCAATGCCCAGCTTGAAGACGATGCGCCGTTCCACCATGCGGCCGAAGTTGCGCACGCGACTGCCGATGAGATCCGCGTTCGGCATGATGATCTGCTCACCCGTCAGGCTGCGCAGGCGCACGCTCTTGACGCCGATCTGCTCGACCGAGCCCATGAACTCGCCGACGGTGATGAAATCGCCCACGACGAACGGCCGATCGAGTGTGATCGTGAGCGAGGCGAGCAGATCTCCGAGGATGTTCTGCACGGCCAACGCGACGGCGATACCGCCGATCCCCAAGCCGGCCACCAGCGCGGTGATGTCCACGCCGAGGTTGTCCAGCGTGAGCAGCAACACCAGCGACCAGATCAGGATGCGCGCGATGACCGTGATGATGTCGAGCGTGCCGACGATGCTGCGATCGGTGGTCAAGCTCACTTCGCGCTTGCGATCCAGCCAGGCAATCACGGCGGTCGTCGCCCAGACGCCGGCCTGCCAGAACAGCGCAATCGCGAGCGCATTGAGCAGGATGGCGCGCAGCTTGTCCGGCATTTCCAGCGTCTGGACCGCGCTGAAAATCGAGATGATGAGCAGGAACGGCGTGGCCGTCTTGCTGGCGACTTTCAGCGGGATTTCGATCAGCTCCCGCTGGGGCGTGTTCGCCACGCGTGCGTAGTGCGTGCGGATGAGGCGGCGAATCAGCATCAGCACAGCCAGCATCACGAGCGTGGTCCCGAGCGCCAGCGCCCAATGCCACAGCGTGTTGCCGAAATAAACCTGACTCCAGAACCGCGTCAGCTCCGACATGAACTCTCCAACTCAACGTCTTCGCAGCGCACGGACCGTAGCCAAATGTGGCGAGGGCGGCAAGAAGAAGGGGGAATGGCTAGTTGGTCTGCTGGCCGCCTGGCCAGAAGGTTACGTATCGTCTTGCCGCATCGAGGCCGCCGGCCGCACTCCTTCTGGCCAGCCGACCAGTAGCCCAGCTAGCCAGCAGGCCGCCCGATCACCCCATCAGCAACACCGACTCCGCAACAGCGATCGCTTCCGGCGTGCCGTATAGAACGAGCACGTCATTTTCGCGCAGCTCCAGGTCCGGGTCCGGTTCGCGCCCGACGATACCGTCGCGGCGCAGTGCCGTGACGCTGACACCGAGTGTGTCGAGTGCAAGCGACCGCAGCGACTTGCCCACTGCGCGCGCACCGCGCGTCAGCGGCACTGTCCGCAATTCCTCGCGTATCGAGAGTGCTTCATCGGCGCCCCGGAACTCACCTCGCAGCATCGAGTAACGTTCGGCCCGCACATCACCCACGACGCGCACGACACGCGAGATAGGCACGTTGAGCAACATCAGCAGGTGCGAGACGAGCATGAGACTCGCCTCCAATGTTTCCGGGACAACCTCCGTTGCTCCGGCACGCTGCAGCTCCTCGAGCTTGCGGTCGTCCTGAGTGCGCACGAGCACGGGCAGGTCGGTGCGTAACTCGCGCACCGTGTGCAGGATGCGCAGGGCAACTTCGGGGGCGGCGAACGTGATGACGAGCACGCTGCAGTGGTCGATGCCGACCGCGCGCAACATTTCGCCCTGTGCAGCATCGCCGTAGATGACCGGCTCACCGGCATTGCGGGCAGCGCGGGTCCGTTGCGGATCCATGTCGAGTGCGATGTATTCGAAGCCCTGGCGCTCCAATGCACGGGCCAGGTTCTGCCCGACGCGGCCATAACCACAGACGATCACATGCGGACGGGAGGCTGCTTCCCGAGTGGACGCAAGCTCGCGCTCCAAGTCGCTCGGCTCTTCCTCCTTGCGTGTGAACAGTCGGGTCAGGCGCTCACTGTGACGGATGACGAACGGGCTGAGCGCCATGCTCACGACGATCGCGGCCAGCAGTGGTTGCACGATGGCTGGGCTCGCCAGGTGATCGTTGAGCATCAACGTCAGAATGGCGAAGCCGAACTCGCCGCCTTGAGCAACGACCAATCCGGTGCGCAGCGCCTTGGTCCAACTACCCGCGCTCGAGGTTGCAATCAGCACGACGACGGCTGTCTTGACGAAGCTCAAGACGAGCACGAGCAGCAGCACGAGCCACCCCTGCTCGAACAGCAGTCGCATGTCGAGCAGCGTGCCGATGGTGATGAAGAACAGCCCCAGCAACACGTAGCGAAACGGTCGGATGACGCTTTCCACCTGGTGGCGGTATTCGGTTTCGCCCAACAGCATTCCTGCCAGGAACGCTCCGAGTGCGGTCGACAGTCCCGCGGCGTGGCTGGCCCAAGCCGCACCCAGAGCCAGCAACAGCGCGGCATGCGTGAACAGCTCCATGCTGCGCGAGCGGGCGATCTCGAAGAATGCGGGGCGCACCAACGCGCGGCCGGCAAAGAGCACGACCGCCAGTGCCACGGCAGCTTCCGCAATCGCAATCGCGATCGACCAGGCATCGAATTCCTGCGTCGTACCGGCCACCGCACCTTCGAGCGCGAGCAACGGGACGAACGCGAGATCCTGGAACAGCAGGATCCCCACCGCGAGACGCCCGTGCGTGCGGTTGATCTCGAGCTGTTCGCTCAATTGGCCGACGACGATGGCGGTCGAGGACATCGCGAGCGCACCACCGATGAGCACGGCGACGAGTGCGGGTACCTTGAACAGCAGCAGGATGGCCGCGAACAGCGCGGTCGTGATGGCAACTTGACCGCCGCCGATCACGAACACATCGCGCCGCATGGCCATCATGCGAGCCAACGAGAACTCGAGGCCCAACGTGAAGACGAGGAAGACCACGCCCAAATCGGCCAGGAAGTTCGTGATGCCTCCGCTCGACGCGAGGTGCAGTCCCTGAGGTCCGAGCAGCATTCCGACGGCCAGGTAACCGACGATGGGCGGCAGATCGAAGCGTCGAAAGACGGCAACGACCAACACCGAGAAGGCGAGCAGGATCAGCAGTTGCGCGAGCACGGTGGAAGCCATGCCCTGAAGAAAGCATGCCGGCTCATCCGGTTGCAAGCAGGCTCACGCTTGCTGTCATGTACACGTGCCGCTGTTACGATCCGCGTCAACTGTTCGGCTGCGGCCCAAGAACTTGAGCTCACTCCTCGAAAGCACGACCGCGAACGATCGTTTGGAATTGCGCCTGCTCGATGCGTGGCGCATCGACCGTATCGCCGAGATCGAACGTGACTTGCGACGCGTGCCGGCGCACGGCGTGCGAGCGGTCACGGTCGACACGAGCGCACTGAGCGCGTTGGATCTGGGTCCGGCGGCCGTCCTGCGCGACCGATTGCAGGCGCTGGCAGACGCTGGGGCGAAGGTCGAGTTCAGCTCTGACGTGCCCGAGACGCTGCAGTTCGTGAACACGCTGCATGAAGGTCCCGAGGCCAGTGAAGAAATTGCAAACGGCAGGCCCTGGCTGCAGCGAGCGCTGAACCACGGCGGCGAGCTCATCATTGCGCAGCTCCGTGAGCTCTACGGCGCTGTGGGTTTCTTCGGGCGCCTGGTCGTCACGTTCCTGCGCGCCATCGTGAGCGTGCACCGACTGCGCCTGCCTTCCGTCGCGCGACACGTCTACGAAACCGGAATTCAGGCCATACCGATCGTGTCGCTGATCGCCTTTCTGATCAGCGTGATCGTGGCGTATCTCGGTGCTCAGCAACTCCAGCAGTTCGGCGCCGAGATCTACACGGTGGACCTCGTCGCGATCGCCGTATTGCGCGAGCTGGGCGTCCTGCTGACCGCGATCATCGTGGCTGGCCGTTCGGGCAGCGCTTTTGCCGCCGAGATTGGCGTCATGCGCTTGAACGATGAGACCGATGCTTTGCAGTCGATGGGAATGGACCAGTTCGAGGTGCTCGTCGCGCCGCGTGTCCTGGGCCTCATGATCGCGCTACCGCTGCTCACGGTCGTCGCCGATGCGATGGGCTTGGCGGGCGGTGCCTTGCTCTCGGCCTGGCTCATCGACGTGCCGCTGGAGCAGTTCATTCCGCGTGTGCAGAGCGCGTTGGCACCCACGACGTTCTGGGCCGGTCTCATCAAGGCCCCTGTGTTCGCTTTTGTCATCGCCTTGGTGGGCGCGTATCGCGGTATGCAAGTCCGCGATTCCTCCCGCGAGCTGGGGCGCCTCACGACCGCCGCAGTCGTGCAATCCATTTTCCTGGTGATCTTCGTCGATGCCGTGTTCGCTGTGATCTTCGTGGAGATCGACTTTTGAACGCCCGCACACCGATTGTCTCCGTGCGGGGAGTCGTGAATCGTTTCGGCGACCAGGTCGTCCACGACGGTGTCGATCTCGACATCTTCGCCGGCGAAGTGCTCGGCATCGTGGGCGGCTCCGGCACCGGCAAGTCGGTGTTGTTGCGGACGATGCTGGGGCTGCATCGGCCAAACGCTGGGTCGGTCACGGTCGAGGGGCGGGACATCATGACGCTCTCAGATGCCGAGCTCATTGAAGTGAAGCGCCGGTACGGAGTGACGTTCCAGCACGGCGCGCTCTTCAGCTCGCTCACGGTCAACGAGAACATCCAGCTCGCGTTGCGCGAGTACTTCGATCTGTCCGAGGATGCACTCACGGCCATTTCGTGCACCAAGCTGCGGATGGTCGGATTGACCGAAGATGCGGGTCCGAAGCTGCCGTCGCAGCTATCGGGCGGCATGGTCAAACGTGTGGCCATCGCCAGGGCGCTGGCTTTGGATCCCGCCCTGTTGTTCCTGGACGAGCCGACGGCGGGGCTGGATCCCATCGGCGCCGCGGCGTTCGATGAGCTCGTGCTGTTCTTGCAACGGAACCTGCATCTGACCGTCGTCATGATCACGCATGACCTCGATACGCTCGTGACCACGTGCGACCGCATCGCCGTGCTGGTTGACAGGCGGATCGTCGTCGATACCCTCGAAGGCCTCATGCAGAACCCGCACCCCTGGATCAAGGAATACTTCCACGGCCCCCGCGCCCGAGCCGCGGAAACCGGTGCGCACAAGCGCGCGAATCCCAGCGCATGAAACGACGGGCGTGAACCATGGAACGTGAAGCGAATTACGTCGCGGTGGGCGCGTTCATCATCCTGGTGATCGCCATGGCCGTGGCCTTCGTCTTCTGGTACACGGACTCGGCCGACGACCACGAATTCCAGCGCTACGAGATCTACTTCAAGGGCAGCGTCAGCGGCCTGGACCGCGGCAGCCCGGTGCGCTATCTCGGCGTCGACGTCGGGCGTGTGCGCGCGCTCAACATCAGCCGCGAGAATCGGGGCTCCGTGCAGGCCATTGTGGAAGTGGACGACTCCGCTCCGATCACGGCCGCAACGCGCGCCAGCCTGGGTTTGCAGGGCGTCACGGGCCTGCTCTACATCGATTTGAGGGAACTCGCGCGCGCTGATCCGACGGCGCCGCTGAAACAGGGCGAGCAGTATCCGATCATCGATTCCGTGGCCTCCGATTTCGATGTCTTCCTGGCCAGCCTGCCGGAGCTGATGGGGCGCGCCAATGCAATCGTCGAACGCATGAATCGGGTCTTTTCTGAGGAGAATCTCGAGTCGCTGGCAGTCACGCTGCAGAACGTGCGCGCCGGCACGAAAGGGCTGCCGGACACTGCACGTAATGCGGCTGCGCTCATCGCCGACATGCGCACTGCGATGCTGGAAGTGAACGGTGCGGCGGCCACTCTGCGTGGGATTGCAGAGGACTCACGGCCGCAAGTGAACAGCGCGCTCCAACGCTTGAACACCATGGCCGAGCACCTCGATTCCGCGTCGGCTCGAGTCGACACCTTTGTCGCTGGCAGCGAGAAGCAATTGCGCCACTTCAGCAATCAGGGCCTGTTCGAGCTCGAACAACTCGTGCGCGAAGCGCGCGCCACCGCACGCGAAGTGCGTGATTTATCGCGTTCACTGAAAGAGAACCCATCACAGCTGATCTACCAACCGCCGCCGCAAGGCATTCGGATCGACCCATGACGAGCTCGTATCGACCCCCGCACGTTCGCATGGCGGCTGCACTCATCGCGGCGACCCTGCTGTCCGCCTGCGGTGTCAGCACGCTGCTCGATTCCAAACAGCCGGTCGATACGATCTACGTGCTGTCACCGCCTCAGTCCGCGGCAGGCGCGCAATCCATCGCTGCCGATCTTGCCGTCTCAAACCCGAGGGTGGCACCCGGACTCGCGGGGGAACGCATCGCCGTCTTGAAAGGCCGCGAGCTCAACTACTATTACGGTGCCCGTTGGGGAGCCGAGCTATCCCAGCTCGTGCAGAGCTTCATCGTGCGCACGCTGTCCGGTCAGGGTGCATTTCGCAGCGTTGCGAGCGAAGACACTCGTGTCGCCAGCACGTATTCGCTGATGATCGAAGTCACCCAGTTCCAAGCCGAGTACACCGACGCGACGGCGCCGCACGCGCATGTGGCCTTGATCGGTCGCTTGTTGCGTGTGAACGATCGAACGCTCGTGAACACGCTTGCGACAGACGCTTCGATTCCGGCCACCAGCAACCGCATGAGTGAAGTCATTGCGGCGTTCGAGCAGGCGGCACAGAAAGCGAGCACGGAACTGGCGGAGCGGGTCGCGGATGCAGCTCGGAACGATGCTTCTGAGGAAGGTAAGACTGGTAGCTAAGATGTCCGAACGCGTTGCTCGGCGAGTGTCAGCACTTCGCTAGGCGCTATGACTTTCGTTAATCGCTGCAGCAGTATGGTGCGATCCACCAAGCCTGATTGCACCAGCCCGTCCACGAACTCCAGGTCTTTCTGCCTCCCGGCGCACAACTTCGAGACGGCGAGATCATGCACTTCCATGCAGAGGCCACAGGCTCCCTGCGTTGCGGGGCTTTCGAAGCGAATTGTGCGTTCCCGCCAGTCTTCGGGCGCATATGCAACTGTCGAAAAGTCCACACCGTCGGCGTAGTAGCCGAACGTGCCGTCAAAAGTAGAGTCTTGGCCGAGTGCGCCATCGATCAGATCGATGGACCGTGGCGAGGCGCTCGCGGGGATCAAGTCAGCTTCGCGCGAGCGAAGCACTACCGGGGCAATACCAGCTTCGCTTCGAAGGGAAGCCACGATTGCAGCGGTACCTACAACATAAAAGGTCGATTCACCTGTGATCGCTGCGGCCGCACGAAGCAGGTGTTCCAGGGCTGCGCGATTCAAGTAGGCGCTCTCCGATCGATCTCTTCGGCAACCGCGCGGTAGATTCGGGCTCGTTCCTTCTGGTCCACCAGATCGACGAAGGGGCTTTCCTGTCGCAACGCGCAGCTGGGCTCTGAATCGCTAGTCATTGTGGCAAGCAGTTGCTCGAGGTCGCCGTCGATGAGCTGCAACCAGCGGTCGTAATAGGGTCCGCTCGCTGGATTCTTCGAGCGCAGCCAGCGCAGACGGTCCTTGACCACGCGTAACAACGACGGGTCAGCCCGTACCTTTGCAGCAAGGGACTGGTGCAGCGCCAATGACTTCTGCTCACCGCGTGAAAGGGCCATGCACCGATTCTAGTCGCAAGGCGCTTGCTGCGTTAGCTCAGCTTTCTCCGCGCTCCAACTCCTCGCTCGCTTCCAGCCACGCATTCTCCTTGTCACGTAACTGAGCCGTTGCTTCCCGTTGCGCAGCCATTGCCTGCTGCAGCTCTGCCTTACGCTCGGGCATGTAGAGGGCTGCATCGGCCAACGTGTGCTCGAGCTGCGTGAGCTGTTTCTGCAACCCTTCCATGTCGCGTTCGAGCGTGCGGATGTGCTGGCGCAGCGGGCTCAGGCGGTTGCGCTTCTCGGCCTCTTCGCGCCTGCGTTGGCGTTTGGCGGCTTGTCCGCTTGGCGACTCTTCGGGAGTGTCGTCCGATGTCGGCGCTGCGAGCAGGCGGGCGTAGTCGTCCAGATCGCCTTCGAACTCGCGCACTCGTTGATCGGCGACCAGCAGCAACGTATCGGCAACCGAGCGCAGCATGTGCCGATCGTGCGCGACGAGCACGACGGCGCCATCGTAGTCCTGCAGCGCGACGGCCAACGCCTGGCGCATGTCGAGATCGAGGTGGTTCGTCGGCTCGTCGAGCAGCAGGAGGTTCGGTCGGCGGAAGCTGACGAGAGCCAGGGCCAAGCGTGCCTTCTCGCCACCTGAAAATGGGCCGACCGGCTCGAAAACGCGGTCACCGACGAAGCCAAAGCCTCCTAGGAAGCTGCGCAGCTCCTGTTCTGCCGCGCGTTGTCCCTGCTCTGCTTCTACATCACGCACGTGCGCCAGCGGCGATTGCTGCGGATGCAGTTGCTCGAGCTGGTGCTGAGCGAAATAGCCGATGCGTAGATCGCGTGCGTCCGTGCGCTTGCCGCTGCGGCTTGCGATCTCGCCGGCCAGCAGTTTCACGAGCGTCGACTTGCCCGCACCGTTGCGCCCCAGCAGCGCGATGCGATCGCCTGGGTTGATCGTGAGACTGATCTTGTCGAGGACGATGCGCTCGCCGTATCCGACGCTTTGCTCCTCGAGCGCCAGCAACGGCTGTGGCAGCTTGAGCGGCGCGCGAATCGAGAACTCGAAGGGCGAGTCCACGTGCGCCGGTGCTATCTTCTCCATGCGCTCGAGCGCTTTCAGTCGGCTTTGCGCTTGCCGTGCCTTGCTCGCCTTCGCGCGAAAGCGTTCGACGAACGAGACCATGTGCTTGATCTCGCGTTGCTGGCGTTCATAGAGCGCGCTCTGCTGTGCCAGCTGCGCGGCACGTTGGACCTCGAATTCGCTGTAGTTGCCGGTGTACAGAGTCGCTTTACCGTTCTCCAGGTGCACGACTCGGTTCACGACGCGATCGAGGAAGTCGCGGTCGTGAGCGATGACCAGCAACGTGCCTGGATACTCGAGCAGCCAGCCTTCGAGCCACACGACGGCGTCGAGATCGAGGTGGTTCGTAGGCTCATCGAGCAACAGCAGATCCGAACGACACATCAATGCCTGCGCGAGGTTGATGCGTACCCGCCAACCACCGGAGAACGCATTCAACGGCCGCGCTTCATCGGCAGGCTCGAAGCCGAGGCCGTGCATGAGCCGGGCGGCGCGGCTGCGTGCTTCGTAACCGCCGATGCCTGCATAGCGGGCGTGCAATTCAGCCAAGCGCGCGCCGGCGTCCTGCGCTTCCGCCGTTTGCATGTCGGCTTCGATGGCGCGCAATTCGGCATCGCCGTCGAGCACGAACTCGATGGCCGCGCGCTCGCTACCGAGAAGCTCTTGCGCCACCTGCGCAATGCTCAGGCGTGCAGGCATCGAGAAGTCGCCTGCGTCGGCATGCAGCTCACCGCGCACCAGTGCGAGCAGGCTCGATTTGCCGGTGCCATTGGCGCCGACTAGCCCGACCTTTTCGTTGCGATGGATCGTGAAGCTGACGTCGTTCAGCAGCAACCGCGTACCGCGGCGCAGGGAAAGATGATCGAAGGCAAGCATCGGGCAGAAGGTGAGTGGCAGGGAGCGTTGTGCGAGGCGTGCACCTTACACCGCCTCCGGGCACCGGTCAGGAGGTTCCTACGTCAGGCAAACAGCTCGCTGACGTTGGAACGCCCGCTCTTGCTCTGGGCAATCAGCAGCTCGAGGAATTCCTCGCCACTCATAGCGTCGCCGAACAACCGTCCCTGGCCGAAGTGACAGCCATGCTTGCGCAGGAATTGCATCTGTTCCTCGGTTTCGACGCCTTCGGCGATCACCTCGAC
>JBEVDW010000231.1:0-11219 GCA_040513115.1 Steroidobacteraceae bacterium
TGACGCCGCAATTGCTCCAGGTCGAGGACATTGGAGGCGGGACGTGACACGGTCAGCGACCTCGCGGGCGGATGATCGATCTCAGCGGGTCGTTCGACGGGCTCGCTGAGTGGAGGAGCGTGCGCGAAGCCCACGGTTTCGATGCGATCGTCGGCAATGACGACGAAGCCCTGCAACCGTTCGATACTGCGGGCGGTGTAGTCGAAGATGTAGGTGCGCCGCAGTGCGAGCCGACCGTTGGCACCGCGGAAGAAACTGATGCGTGCAAACGCCACTGTGCCGTCGAGAAACTGCAGATGGGCGCGCTCGCACGCTTCCTGGGCCGCCGCATTGGCACGTTCGCGTTGCTTCAGGCTGTCATACCAGAACCAGCCTGCCAGCAGCGCGACGATCACGGCACCCAGTAGTGTCCAACTCAGCATCAAATGACTCTCCGCCAATCACGTGCGCGGTCGGCGAACGCGAGGAAATTGGGGTTGAGCAGTGTCGGCCGGGCGTTGTATCGAAGCGGTTCGCCCTGAACATCGGTGACCTGACCACCTACGCTTTCCAGGACGGCCTGAGCGGCTGCCGTATCCCACTCCGACGTAGGACCAAAACGCGGGTACAAATCGGCAGTTCCTTCGGCCACGAGGCAGAACTTGAGCGAGCTGCCCATCGGCTTCATCTCGTGCGGGCCGATGCGCTCCAGTAGGCCATCGAGCGACGTATCGCGATGTGAACGGCTTCCCACGATGACGGGCTGGGCGCGCGCGGGAACTGAGGGTCGCAGGGGTTGCGGCGCCTGATCGCCCTCCTGTTTCCAGCCGCCCAATCCGCGTGCGCCGAAGTAAACGAATCCGAGCGCAGGTGCTGCGACGACTCCCATGGTCGGCTCATGCCCTTCGACCAGCGCGATATTCACAGTGAACTCGCCATTGCGCTTGATGAATTCCTTGGTGCCGTCGAGGGGGTCCACCAGCCAAAACTGTTTCCAGGGCTGACGCTGCGAGTAATCGTGGATCTGCTCGGCGGACTCCTCCGACAGCACGGGAATTGTCGGAGTGAGCTTCTCAAGGCCGGCGATGATCAAGTCGTGGGATGCGCGATCCGCCGCTGTGAGGGGCGAATCATCCGATTTCGCTTCGACGGCGAATTCTGTGTTGTATATCTGCATGATCGCCTCGCCAGCAGAACGGGCGAGCGCGGTGATGGCCTGTAGTAGGGCGCGTGTGTCGGCGGCGGATTGCACGTGAGTCCTTCAAGTGAAGAGGGCCGCTCATGGATGACGGCCGCGCTTCTTCTTACCATAGGTGCTCAGCGTGCGCCTCCTTCGTGGCGTGTCGTGCAATTGCTTAAGTGAAATCGCGGGTGAGGGATGGTCAAAGAGCATCGGCCGGTAGCGGCAACGAGTGTGGATGTTCAGGTTCCGTGGGCCTGGTCGGACATCGACATCGCGCTCCTCGACATGGACGGCACGCTCCTGGACCTGCGCTTCGATAATTACTTCTGGCTCGAGCTCGTGCCGCACCGCTATGCGCAGGCGCACGCGATCTCGCTGAACGCCGCACGTGACGTGCTAAGCCCCAAGTTCGCCGCATGCCACGGCACGTTGAACTGGTACTGCATCGACTATTGGAGCCGTGAGCTCGGTCTCGACATTGCCGCTTTGAAACATGAGATCCGCGATCAGGTGCGGTTCCTGGAGGGCGCGGAGCGGTTCCTGAAGACGTTGCGGCAATGGGGGAAGCGCCTGGTGCTGATCACCAATGCGCATCGCAACAGCTTGCAGGTGAAGGCCCTCCGGACCGAGCTTGGGAGCTACTTCGAGCGCTGCACCAGCTCGCACGACTACGGCGCCGCAAAGGAACAGCCGGGTTTCTGGCAGGCGCTGCGCAATGACATTTCCTTCGATTCGCAGCGCACACTGTTCGTCGACGATAGCCTTGCCGTGCTGCGGATGGCGCGTGCTCAGGGAATTGCGCACCTCGTTACGATCACGCAGCCGGATTCCACCCTGCCGCCCCGTTCAATCGAAGAATTCCCGGCCGTGCGCCGGGTGGCCGACTTGCTCGAGCTTGCGTAAGCGAGCCTTACTCAGTCGGACTATTCGAGTTGCCTGTGTCCGGGGAGGGCGGTGACGCACCAGCGCTGCCTCCCTGGGCTTCTGATTTGCCTCGTCGACGGCGGCGCCGTCGCTTGGCGGCAGAGTCAGTCGGTGGATTCTGGGCCCCCGCTTCGTTGTTGACCGCAGGCGCTGGTGCAGCCGTCGAGCGTTGCGATTGGGGCCGCGGCGGCCTGTTGGGTCGACGGTTACCCTGAGGATGACGTTGCCCGCCACTGCGACCGCGCTCGGGACGACCGTGTGGGCGGTGGTACGAGCGTGGCGAGGGAGTCGTGATTTCCGGCAGCGTGTCGGTCTCGACCGCGGCAACCGGCAGCTTGCGCGAGATGTAGGCTTCGATGTCCGGCAAGGACATCACGTATTCCTCGCAACCGAAGCTGATGGCATCGCCTTCAGCGCCGGCGCGTGCCGTGCGGCCAATGCGATGAACATAGTCCTCCGGGTCCTGTGGCAGGTCGTAGTTGAACACGTGACTCACGTCGGGAATGTGCAGCCCTCTCGAGGCGACGTCGGTGCCGATCAACACCGCGAGCGTGCCTTCGTGGAAATCCCGGAGCATGCGCAGTCGTTTGCGTTGGGGCACATCGCCGGAGATCGCCTCGGCATTCAGGCCATTTTTCTGCAGCAGGTCGGACACTTGGTCCGCTGCACGACGCGTGTTGACGAACACCATGCTGCGTCGGGGATCCATGCTCTTGAGCAACCCGACCAGCAGACGCGGCTTCTCGTCCTGTGAGGGAAAGTAAATCACCTGACGCACCTGATCGACCGTCATCTTGTCGGGCTCGATTCGGACCAGCGTCGGCTCGTTCATGTGCTCGTACGCGAGCTCCAGCACACGATGAGATAGCGTGGCGGAGAACAGCATGTTCAGGCGCCGATCGGGTTCGGGCAGCCGTCTCAGGATGTAGCGGATGTCCGCAATGAATCCCAGGTCGAACATGCGATCGGCTTCATCCAGCACCAGGACTTCGACCGAGCGCAGATCGATCACGCGCTGCTTGTAGAAATCGATGATGCGGCCCGGTGTGCCGATCAGGATGTCCGCACCGTTCTCGAACTGCCGGCGCTGCTTCTCGTAGTCGACGCCGCCGAAGGCGAGCCCTAGGGTGAGGGGCGAGGTCGAGCCGAGCACTTCGGCGTCGCTGTGGATCTGCACGGCCAGCTCGCGAGTCGGAGCGAGGATCAATGCGCGTGGCGCGTTGATCTGCCGTGTAGGTGGAACTTCAGCGCGCAAGAGTCGCGCGTACAGCGCAACCAGGAACGCGGCTGTTTTGCCGGTGCCGGTCTGTGCCTGGCCGGCGACGTCCATGCCTGCCAATGCTTGCGGCAATGTCTGCGCCTGAATCGGTGTACAGCGCTCGAAGCCGGCTTCGGCGAGTCCGTGTTGCAGGGTCTCGGGGAGATGCAGGCTGGAGAATGAAAGATCGGAGAGATGTGAATCGGGCATCGAGTACTCAGTTGAAGTGAAAGCAGTGCAGATTGGGTCACAATTAGCGCTTACGTTGCGCTCACGATGGATTTCGAAGGCTTGCAAATTGGAAATCGGACGGTTTAAATACGACCCACTGAAGCGGAGTCATCCGCACCCGCCCGACCGGCTCGCCGGTATCAAGCCCCTCGTTAAGTAGAACCCCTCACCGGGGAATTGCCCAGCTGAACCTGGCGAACCACGCATCGAGCACGCGCATTCTGTACGGAGGCCTCGTCCCGAATCGGCCCAGAGCTTCAAGCAACGCTTAAAGCGCCAAAGCCGCGCCATTGTGCCCGACCGGGCATGTGCAGTCACTCTGACACTTCATCTCATCGATCCCAGGCATCGACAACAACCTACATCCAACGCTTCTGACTGAAGGCTCAACGCCACAACCCGTCAGTTCCCTACTCAAACTCTCGAACGCTACACAGAACCGGAGGTACTCCTGGTGAGCAGTGACACTATCGTGCACGTCAGCGATGGCAACTTCGAACAAGACGTGCTCAAGGCCGGCCAGCCCGTATTGGTGGATTTCTGGGCTGAATGGTGCGGCCCCTGCAAGATGATTGCACCGATGCTCGATCAGATTGCCGAGGAATACAAAGGCAAGCTGACCATCGCCAAGCTCAATATCGACGAGAACCCGCGCACGCCGCAGCGCTTCAATGTTCGCGGCATCCCCACGCTGATCCTGTTCAAGAACGGCCAAGTCGAAGGTCAGAAGGTCGGGGCACTACGTAAAGCGGATTTGGCCGCATTCCTGGACGGCAAGCTGTGAGAGGCTACCTCGGTAATCAAGCCCGCAATCGCCAAGGCGGCGGCGGCGGCAACAAGAGTGGCGGCGGCGGTGGTGGTCGTCCCAATCGCGGCAACGACAATCGCGGCAACCGCGGCGAGCGCATGGATCGCGGCAACGATCGCCACGACGATCTGCCGCTCGATGACTTCGACGGCGATGACGTCGGGATAATTTCCCCGTCGGAGCTGGCTGCCTCGCGTCAGTCGATGAATCTGACTCAGCTGAAGTTGAAGCCGGTGTCGGAGCTCGTCGAAATCGCGCAGCGCATGGGGCTCGAGAACCTCGCCCGCTCGCGCAAGCAGGACATCATCTTCTCGATCCTGAAGGCGCATGCGCGCTCGGGTGAAGATATTTATGGCGATGGCGTGCTGGAAATTCTCCAGGACGGCTTCGGCTTTCTGCGTTCTGCCGACAGTTCGTATCTCGCCGGGCCGGACGACATCTACGTCAGCCCCAGCCAGATCCGTCGCTTCAATCTCCGCACCGGCGATTCCATCTCGGGATTGATCCGGCCGCCGAAGGACGGCGAGCGCTATTTTGCGCTGCTGAAGGTCGGCGAGATCAACTTCGATTCGCCGGAGGGCGCCAAGCACAAGGTTCTGTTCGAGAACCTGACACCGCTCCATCCGACCAAGCGCCTGAAGCTGGAACGTGGCACGGGCTCTACCGAAGATCTCACCGCACGCGTCATCGATCTCGTCGCGCCGATCGGCAAAGGTCAGCGCGGCCTCATCATCTCCCCGCCGAAAGCGGGTAAGACGATGCTCCTGCAGAACATCGCGAGCTCGATCACCTCGAATCATCCTGAGGTGTATCTAATCGTGCTGTTGATCGACGAACGTCCGGAAGAAGTGACGGAAATGGCGCGCACCGTGCGCGGCGAAGTGGTGTCATCCACGTTCGACGAGCCGGCCACGCGTCACGTGCAAGTCGCCGAGATGGTGATCGAAAAGGCCAAGCGCCTCGTCGAGCACAAGCGCGATGTCGTGATTCTCCTCGATTCGATCACGCGTCTTGCGCGTGCATACAACACGGTCGTGCCGAGCTCGGGCAAGGTGCTGACCGGTGGTGTCGATGCGAATGCGTTGCAACGTCCGAAGAGGTTCTTCGGCGCAGCCCGCAACATCGAAGAGGGTGGCTCGCTCACGATTCTCGCCACAGCACTGATCGACACCGGTTCGCGCATGGACGACGTGATCTACGAAGAGTTCAAGGGCACGGGTAACTCCGAAATCCACTTGGATCGACGTGTATCCGAAAAGCGTGTCTTCCCAGCCGTGAACATCAATCGGTCTGGCACGCGCCGCGAGGAGCTCATCACGAGTCAGGAAGAGCTGCAGAAGATCTGGATCCTGCGCAAGCTCCTGCATCCGATGGACGAGCTCGCCGCGATCGAGTTCCTGCTCGACAAGATGAAGGACACGAAGACGAACGGCGATTTCTTCGACGCGATGAAGCGCTAGCTGCGGCAGCGGCTGGTTGGTCTACTGGTCGGCTAGTCAGCCGGCCAGAATATCCTCAGAGGGCGGCGGCCTCGCGCCCTCTGGCCAGCAGACCAGCAGCCCCTCGGCCATTCTTGTGCACCGCGCCTGCACCACTCTGGGCCAGCCCCTCGTCAAGCCGCTCAGCGATTCCCGCAGGTGTTGCGATGCAAGTCGCGGTATGAGCCCATCCGACCGCTTAAGGTAGCCGCCAACCCATAGTGGCGCTTTATGTCGGAACCACGAGCCGATTCACCCACCCTGCGCTTGCGACGCCTAGATGCGGCCTCCTTGGAAATAGCCGAGGTGTTGCGCGATCGGCGCCTGGCGACCCTGTTTCAACCCTTGGTTGATCCGCGCTCGCGAGCGGTGTTCGGGTTCGAAGCGCTGACGCGTGGTCCGTCGGATAGTTGGTTGCATTCGCCGCAGAATCTCTTCGAGGCCGCGCGTCGCAGCGGCTGCAAACTCGAACTCGACTATCTCTGCGTGGAGAACGCCTTCAAGCGCTTCGTGAGCGCGCGCGTACCGGGTCACTTGTTCGTGAACGTCTCGCCGGACAGTCTCTACGAAGATCCGAACTTTGCGGTTCGCATTCTGGAGATCGCGGAGAGCGCAGGGATGGCGACCGAGCGTTGTGTGATCGAGCTGACCGAGGAAAGCCTGCTCGACGACTATGCGCGACTGCGCTCGACTCTGCAGCAGCTGCGCGATGCAGGTTGCGAATTCGCGATCGATGATCTGGGCGCGGGTTCATCCGGTTTGCGCACGTGGTCGGAGCTGCGCCCGGACTACGTGAAGATCGATCGCTACTTCATCAGCGGCATCGATGCCGACCACACGAAGCATGAGTTCGTACGCTCGATCCTCGACATGGGACGCGCGATCGGCTGTCGCGTCATCGGCGAGGGTGTGGAAACGCGTCAGGAATGCCGCGAGCTGGTCGAACTGGGTATCGATCGCTTGCAAGGTAATTTCTTCGGGCGACCTTCTCCTACACCGACGCCGCAGCTGAAACAGCTCGACTCGCTCGATCGCTCCATCGTCGCTCATGGCGCTCTGTGTGCCGAGAACATTTCCGTCTTCGTTCCCCCGGTCGCCCCCGAGACCCGAGTGAACGCAGTGGCTGACTTGTTTCGAGAGCAGGCCGAGCGCCTGTCCCTGGCCGTCGTGAAGGATGGCCGGCCCGTGGGATTGATTCGACGCGAGCCGCTGTTTGCGATGCTGGCAAAGCCCCTGCATCCAGAGATCTACAACAAGAAGCCGATCAGCGCGGTCATGGAGCCGGTCTCTCTGTTGATCGATGCGCAATTGCGCCTGGAGCAAGTCAGCCGTCTGGTGACGCAGAAGAGTCGCGGGCGGTTGACGGAAGAATTCATCATCATCAAGGAAGGCAAGTATCACGGCCTGGGACAGACGATCGATCTGCTGCGGCAGATCACTGAGCAGCAACTGCAGGCCGCGAAGCACTCCAATCCGCTTACTCTGTTGCCCGGCAACGGCGCCGTGCGTAGCTGCATGGACCGGTTGATCGATTCAGAGCGGCGCTTCGTCGTGTGCTACTGGGATCTGGACTCCTTCAAGCCGTACAACGACGTCTACGGCTACGCACAAGGCGATCAAGTGATTCTTCACTTGTCCAATGTGCTCTCGAACGCATTCTCGAAACGCCTGGATTTCGTCGGTCACGTGGGCGGCGACGACTTCATCGTCGTGGCACGCTCGGCGGATTGGCGCAAGCGCGTGCGCAGCGCGATCGATGCATTCAGCGTCAAGCTGCCTGAGTTCTATCCGGCGGAGCACTTCGAGCAAGGTTTCATTCGTGCGGCTGATCGTGACGGGCGCGAACGGAACTTCCCCTTGCTCACGATATCGGTTGCGTCATTGGACTCGATCACCATGGGCGCCGACAGCGCAGATGCAATCGCGCATCTGCTCGCCCATCTGAAGAAAGTGGCTAAGGAACGCCACGGCAATAGCTTCGTGTTCCGCAGCGGCGAGCGCCTATTGGATTTGCTGTCGCCGCCACCTGATGAGGCTGCGTCCTCGCTGCCGATGACGGCCAACTCTTAGCGTTCACCGCCGCACGTTCTGCTCGCGCGCCAGCGTGTACAAAAGCAGAGCAAGTCGCTGAGTCTGGATCGGGAACGTGCGCAGGTCCGCGAACTCCTGCGCCGTGTGAGCGTTGCCGCCGAGCAGGCCCAAACCATCGATATTCATCGGCGCGTAGGCAGCTGCGAACGAGATGTCCGCCGCACCCGCCCGCGCCGGATCTACAGCTTTCACAGGTCCGTATCCCAGCGTGCGACTCACTTCGTCGTACATCGCAAGCAAGCGTTCATTACCCGGCGTGGGCGGCATGGGCGGATAGTTGTGAGTGAAGGTGAGGGCGCTCGTCGTCTGCGGGAGGGACTTGCTTGCGATCGCCTGCATGCTACTCACAGCGCGATCCAACTGCGCAGGTGTCAGTGCGCGGATGTCGCCAATGGCGATCGCCCGATCCGCGACGATGTTTGCCTTGCCGCTTGCCGTACCGCGCATGGCGTCCATGTCGAGGTCGACGTTGCTGCCGCCCACAATGACTCCGGGGCTGAACGTCAGGTTGCGTTCCTCATGCAGCTGTTCGTAGAAGTCGCTCAAGACGCGCGCGAGCTCGTACGCGGCGCCGGTGCCGACTTCGTCGCTGAAGATTCGCGACGAGTGCGCCGCGCGCCCGCGAACGTCTAGTTGCCAGTGGCTCGAGCTGCGGCGCCCGATGACGACCGTGCTCGGATCGTCCGCCGCGTTTTCCAACCCGAGCGCAACGTCCGCTCGTCTGGCTTCGGCAATCAACGTGGCGCGACTGGCATCGCGCGGCTCGCCCAGATCTTCTTCGTCGCCGTTCAACACGAGCGTGAGATCGAGGTCGCCGAGGCTGCGCGCTGCTTGAAGAGCACGCAGTGCAGTCAGCGCCACCACGATCCCACCCTTCATATCCGCTGTGCCGGGACCGCGCAGCGTGTGCTCGTCCACACGTTCGGCACGTTGAAACGCATGAGTGCGATCGAAGACGGTGTCCAGGTGACCGATCAGCAGAACGCGAGGCCCCTTGCCCTTACGTTTCAGCACCAGATGGCCGGCGCGGTGAAATGCGGCACCATCGACCCACGTGCCCGTGAATCCCAGTGCCGCGAATTGTTCTTGGAAGAGGCTGCCGACCGCGCGCACACCATCGCGGTTCAAGGTGCCGCTATTGATGTTCACCGCGCGCTCGAGCAACTGGATGGCCGGCGCCTGCTCGCGCTCTATGAACTGCACGAGTTGCGCCTGCACCGTGGCCTCATCGGCAAACACGGGTTCGAAACCAATACTGAGCAGCGCACACGCAAGCGCCAACATCCGTCGCATGACACAACCTCGAAAGAAACGGGTTCCTATGCTGAGTCTGCACCGGGCGGTGACGTCGATTGACGTCAGTCCATCCATCGCCAAGGGCTGCTAAGCTTTCCGGGTCCGCACGAGGCCCCTGTATGTCACAGCCACCGATCCAGATGTACCACAATCCGCGCTGTACCAAGAGTCGCGCCACGCTTGCGCTGCTGCAGGAACGCGGGCTTGCGCCGCAGGTCATCGAGTATCTCCAGCATCCACCCAAGGCTGCTGAATTGAAGACCGTGCTACGCAAATTGGGCCTGAAGCCGGAAGCGCTCGTGCGCAAAGGGGAGGTCATCTACAAGGAGAAATACGCCGGCAAGTCCCTGAGCGATGCGCAATGGATCGATGCGATGGTGGCGAATCCGATCCTCATCGAACGACCGATCGTCGTTGTGGGTGAACGCGCAGCCATCGGGCGTCCGCCCGAGAACGTGCTTGAGATACTGCCGCGATGACGCATCTATCGGTCAACATCAACAAAGTCGCCTTGCTGCGCAACTCGCGCGGCCGCGACTTTCCCAGCGTGCTGAAGTTTGCACGCCGTTGTCTCGACCTCGGTGCGCACGGCATCACACTGCATCCACGCCCTGATCAGCGACACGCGCGGTATCGAGACGTCGAGGAGTTGAAGCCACTCGTACAAGAGTTCGGCGTGGAGCTCAATGTTGAGGGCAATCCCACCGACGAGTTTCTGGATGTGGTGCTGCGCGCGCGACCGCATCAATGCACTCTCGTGCCCGACGATCCCGGCCAGCTCACCTCGGATCACGGCTGGGATCTGCGCAAGCACGAGACGAGCCTGCGGGCAGTGATTGCGCAACTGAAACAGCAGGGTATTCGCGTGAGTCTCTTCGTCGACTACGACTCGCCCCACATCGAGCTTGCCCGCGACTATGGCGCTGACCGAGTCGAGCTGTACACGGAGCCCTATGCCGAGCATTTTGGTACTCCACGCGCCGACCGTACCTTGGCTGGATTCGCGCAGGCGGCGCGGCGCGCTCAAGCAGCCGGCCTCGGTGTAAATGCCGGCCACGATCTCAACCTGGACAATCTGCGACGCTTTCTCACGATTCCAGAGATCCTCGAAGTCTCGATCGGTCATGCGCTCACCGCCGAATGCATCGAACATGGCATCGAGCATGTGATCCGACGCTATGTGACCATATGCGGCAGCTGATTGCGCTGTGCATGCTCGTGGCCTGTATCGTTTCCAGCGCCGCTGCGGAACCAGACCCCAAGCTCTCCGAGCCTGGACAAAACGCTCAGCCCGTCCCGGCATTCGAGATTTTCGACAACGTCTTCTACATCGGTAACGACTTCGTCTCCTCTTACCTCATCACGACCAGTCGCGGTCTGATCATGATCGACGCGCTCTACGGGCCGTACACGAGTCAGGCGATCGATTCCATTCGCAAGCTCGGGTTCGATCCGAAGCAGATCAAATACGTGCTGTGCACTCATGCACACTGGGATCACGTCGGCGGAGCGAGTCTGTTGCAATCATTGACGGGCGCACGAATCGGCATGACCGCTGCGGACTGGGATCTGCTGGAGAGCGATCGCAAGGCGGGGCGCCTGCGCCATGAAGCGCCGGCTCGTGATCTGGTCATCAAGGATGGTGAGGTGCTCACGCTGGCTCATACACGCGTGAAGTTCTATGTCACGCCCGGCCACACGCCCGGTGTCCTGTCGCTCGAGCTCATCGTGCAAGATGGTGAGCGGAGCTATCGCGCGTTCATGTTTGGCGGCGTGGGCTTGAACTTCGGCGGCGTGCAACGGACCGAACAGTATTTGGCCAGTGTGCGGCGCATTCGCGCAGTGGGTAGTATCGATGTGAACCTGGCCAATTATCCTGCCGCCGGACAGATCTTCCAGCGCGCAGAGCGCCTACGCACGCGCAAACCAGGCGAACCACATCCCTTCGTCGCGCCCAGCGAGTTCCAGACC
>JBEVDW010000232.1:0-6001 GCA_040513115.1 Steroidobacteraceae bacterium
CAACCATCGCTTTGTACTGAGCGAGGCCGGAAGTCTTTGCCGAAGATGTGTTCGATCCGCAGGAAGCCGGCGTTTGCAGTTGCGTATCGGACAGGCGAAAGACGATGGATCCCGACGCGGGCAGTGCAAGCGGCGCAACGACGTCGGCCTGCGCGGAATCCACAGGCTCGATTACGTAGAGCTCGTGTCCGTCCCACAATATGCCTTGCACGCGTTGGCCCTGAACACCGAGGCGCACCCAGGAGCCGTCTGTGCCCTTGATGTCGCCCTTGTACAGGCGCAACGCCGCGCCACTATCTGTTCGCTTCGACAGGACAATGCGTTCGTTACGCAAGAGTGCCAGATCGAAGCGGCGGCCGAAGGCATCGAAGCTATAAGCAAACTCGCCGGTGGCCTTCTGGGTCGCGCTTGAAGCACTGGCTGCATCGGCGCGCAAAGGCTCGTAGTACAGGATCTGCGCCGAACCTGCGATTGCAGATTGGTGCAAAAACGCTGTTAGCGCCGCAAACCCCCACCATCGTACGAAAGAGTGCAATGCCGGAACCCGCTAGTACTTTTCATGTTCGGGTTTTGTCGCATACCGCCTGAGTCCAACTCAAGCAATTGGGCTGCTCGGCTGCTGCAAGCTTGAGCTGCATCACATTGAGACGAGTCGAGCATCTTGCGTAGATATTAAACACACGTTTAATATTGCATTCATGAGCAAGTCAAGCGTCGCCCAGCGCAGACGCCCGCGCACTCCCCGTAATCGCGGTCGTCCTGCCATGGAAGCTGCGGATGACGTGCGCGCAGCGTTGCTCGATGCCGCCCGCACGCTGTTTCTGAAGCACGGGTTCGCGAAGGTGAGCAGTCGCCAGATCGCCGCCGCGGCGCACACGACGCCAGCAATGATTCACTACTACTTCGAGGACAAGCACGGCTTGTTCCGCGAGATCGTTGCAGAAGCAATCGCTCCGTTCGCACGTCAGCTGAGCGGCGCCTATAGCCAGGAAGGTCAGCCCACCGATCCCGCCACGCTCATCGCAGTACACATGCGCACAGGGGCCGCCAACCAGTGGCTCGGATCGTTACTCGTAAACGAAGTGTTTGCGGAAGGCGGGGAGCTGCGCGTCGACTTCATCCGCGACGTGGCACAGAGACTGGCGCCGATGTTGATCCGTGTGTTCGAGAGCGCTCGTGCTCGTGGAATGCTACGCGCGGACCTGGACCTCAAGCTCGCTGCAGTGTCGTTCTTGAGTTTGTGCGCATTCCCGTTGATCTCGCGCGCAGTCTCGGGCCCTGTTCTCGGTATTCGATTGGAAGGAGCCGACCTTGATCGCCTGGTCGACCACACGGTGAAGGTGTTTATGCAGGGATGTGCTGCATGAAAACGCGTATTGCGATCGTCGCCACCGCGCTGCTGGTCGCTGCCTGCGCACCTGAAGATCCCGATGATGTCGTCTATGGAACGGTCGAGCGGCATCGCGTGGAGATCCCCTCCGAAGCATACGAGCCGGTCATTCAACTCGCGGTGACGGAGGGCACGCACGTTGCGCCCGGCCAGGTGCTGTTGCAGCTGGAGACGGCGACCGTCGATGCGCGTCTCAAACAGAATCGCGCTGCCGTAACCCAGGCACGCGAGCGCCTGAACGAACTCGCGCGGGGATCCCGCCGACAGGAGATCGTCGAAGCGCGTGCCGCGCTCGATGCGGCGAATGCAGAGCTCAGCGTTGAAACGCGCGAGTACGAACGCTTACGGGAATTGCTGTCACGACGCTTGATCAGCCAGTCGGTGTTGGATCAGGCGCATGCACGCCGCGAGTCAGCACGGGGTGCTCAAGAACAAGCGGCTGCACGCCTGGCACTTCGAGTCGAAGGCTCGAGGGTCGAAGCCATCGCGCAGGCCAACGCCGCACTCGATGAAGCCCTAGCGCAGCAGGAGCAGCTCGAGTTGAGCGCTCGCCGGTATACGGTCACTGCGCCTGTCGCAGCAACAGTCGAGGCATTGCCCTATCGACAGGGTGAGCGTCCACCGGTCGGTGCCACGGTCATTGTCCTGCTTGCAGAGGAGCCCGCATTCGCTCGCGTGTATGTTCCTGCGTCGCGCCGCATGCAGTTTGCTCCCGGTGCGAAAGCGAACGTCCATATCGATGGTCGAGCGGAAGCATTGTCGGGCACGGTGCGATTCATCTCGGCGCAAGCGGCGTTCACGCCGTACTACGCATTGACTCGGCGCGAGCGCAGTCGCCTGAGTTACCTGGCGGAAATCGACTTGCCGGCCGCACGTGACGTGCCCGTCGGTATTCCTGTGCAGGTCGTGCTGCCTCCAGCACAACGCTGATGAGCACCGAGCCTGCCATCGTTGCGCATCACCTGAGCCGTCGTTTCGGTCAGTTCCTTGCGGTGAACGACCTTTCACTCGAAATACCGCGCGCACAGATCTATGGCTTCCTGGGCCCAAACGGTTCGGGAAAGTCTACGACCATCCGCATGTTGTGCGGCTTGCTGCGCCCGAGTGCCGGGGAATGCATCGTGCTTGGCCAGCGCATGCCTCGGGACGCAGAACGGCTGCGTCGGCAGTTAGGGTACATGACCCAACGATTCTCGCTTTGGGAAGATCTCACCGTTTTCGAGAATCTCGATTTCATGGCGCGCGTTTTCGATCTGGATCGTGCAACTCGTGCGCGACGTATCGACGAGCGTGTACAGGAGTACCGATTGCGCGAGCTGCTGGCGCAACGCGCAGGCACGCTGAGCGGAGGACAGAAGCAGCGCCTGGCTTTGGCCGCCGCGACCTTGCACGAACCGCAGCTGCTGATGCTCGACGAGCCGACGAGCGCAGTCGATCCGCAGAGTCGTCGCGACTTCTGGGAAAGCCTGTTCTTACTGGCCGACCGTGGCGCAACGATTCTCGTGTCGACACACTACATGGACGAGGCCGAACGGTGTCATCGGCTGGCGATTCTCGATCGAGGCAAGCTGGTTGCGGAGGGCGCGCCTGAACAGTTGACACGCGACATCGATGCGGTGGTGGTCGAGATCGAGGCCGAGCAAATTCGCAGCGCGAGGGCAGTGCTCGCGCGCATCGAGCACATTCGCAGCATTGCGCAATTGGGCACACGGTTGCACGCATTGGTGGAGCGTGAAGTGCCAGAGCCTGACGTGCGCATTCAGCATGAGCTCGACTCGGCGGGCATCGCGAGTACGACGCGATTGGTACGGGCCAGCCTGGAGGACGTGTTCGTGGTAGCCACGGGCGGGCAGTTATGATTCTGAATCGCGTCGTCGCGATCGCCATCAAGGAGGTGCGGCAGCTGCGCCGTGATCGGCTGACGTTCGGCATGATCATCGGCATTCCGTTGCTGCAGATGCTGATGTTCGGCTATGCGATCAATTTCGACGTGCGCGGCCTGCATGCCGCGGTGTTGGATGAGGCTCAAACGAGCGCGTCTCGCGACCTGGTCGGCAGACTGCAGGCGACCGGTGTCATACGCATCACGTCAATGCCGCCCTCCATCGATGTGCTGCAAGCGGAGCTGGATCGCGGCGATATCACCGTTGGTATTCACATTCCGACGGATTTCGAGCGCCGGCTGCTGCGCCGTGAGTACCCGGTGGCTCAGATCCTCGTCGACGGCAGTAAACCGAGCCTGGAGAATATCGCGCGCGGTATGGCCATGCTGCCGGCCCCCAGCCGGCCGGGCGATTATCGAGAGGCACCGCGATTCTTCGAAGTGCGTACGGAGTACAACCCCGAGAAACGCACAGCCGTGCAGATCGTGCCCGCCCTGACGGGTGTCATCCTCAACATGACGATGATGATCTTCACCGCAGTGGCCATCGTCCGTGAACGCGAACGCGGCAATCTGGAGCTGCTGATCACGACGCCGGCGAGCGGTTTGGAGCTGCTCTGCGGCAAGCTTCTTCCCTATGTGGTGATCGGGTTGATTCAAACCACGCTCGTCCTTGCGTTGGGCTCATGGCTGTTTCAGGTGCCGATCGTCGGCAGCCTGCTCGACGTCTACCTGGCGTCGCTCCTGTTCATCGCCTCCACCCTGATGCTGGGGTTGTTACTGTCGACGCTGGCCAAAACCCAGATGCAGGCCTTCCAGATGGCGTTCTTCCTCATGCTGCCGTCGATTCTGCTGTCCGGTTTCATGTTTCCGTTCGAAGGTATGCCCCGAGCCGCCCAATGGATCGCCCAGCTCCTGCCGCTCACACATTTCAACGATCTGATCCGCGGACTTATTCTAAGGGGCGCCCCATTCCGTGATTTGGCAGCGCAGGCTTGGAAGCTGGCGCTCTTTCTGTTCGTGACCCTGATCCTGGCAGCCATGCGCTTCCGCAAGCGTCTGGACTAGCGCACTAAACGCGCGCGCTGTGTAATCCAGCCGCGCCAAAAGGGTGCAGGGCTCTGGGCCGATGTCACTGCAAACAGACTGTTTCCTTCACTCGCAATGGTGTTCGGTCCGCGGCATAAAAACTGCATTGCCAGACTACGCTGTCGTAGTGCAAGGTATTCCTGGCCAACGAGACGCTGGCACCACGACCGCCGAACCATAACTCAACCGTTTGCTATGCCCGCAGTCCGATAGAGGAGCCACGGGGAATGAAACTCATCAGCGCAATCATCAAGCCCTTCAAGCTCGACGACGTCCGAGCCGCTCTGTCGGAGATCGGTGTCTCCGGCATGACCGTGACGGAAGTGAAGGGATTCGGCCGTCAACGCGGTCACACAGAGCTGTACCGGGGTGCCGAATATGTCGTCGACTTCGTTCCCAAGACCCGCATCGAAGTGGCGGTGAAGGAAGCTTTGGTCGATCAAGTGGTCGAGGCGATCATCGGCGCAGCCAAGACCGGCAAGGTTGGCGACGGCAAGATTTTCATCACCGAGCTCGAGCGCGTGCTGCGCATTCGCACCGGTGAGACCGACGATCAGGCTCTCTAAGACAAACTCCAACCGTTCTGACGGTAATGAGGGACTGCAGCTGGCCGCTGTAGTCCCTCATTTGTTCTCGCACGGCGGCAGCGCGGTCGAGCCGCGTAAACTCAACGGCACCTCACGTGGAGTTCAGTCCCGATGCCGTCGACCCGCGCGATTCGAGTCCATGAATTTGGTGGTCCAGAGCAGATGCGCCTGGAGCAGCTCGAGCTGCCAGAGCCGGCGCCTGGCGAAGCTCGCATCCGTCACACGGCCATCGGGCTCAATTTCATCGATATCTATGAGCGAACCGGCCTGTATCCGCTCCAGCTGCCAGCCGGATTGGGTCGTGAAGCCGCTGGCGTCATCGAGCAGTTAGGTCGCGGAGTCCGGGGTTTCGACGTGGGCGACCGCGTCGCTTACACGACTCCCCAAGCGGGCGCATACGCCGAGCATCGCAATATCTCCGCGAGCAGCCTCGTGCCGGTTCCGGATGACGTGAGCGATGAAGTCGCCGCCGCTGTCCTGCTCAAAGGACTGACAGCGCAGGCGCTAGTGCGCGGGGTCTTTCCCCTCAAACGAACGCACCGTGCGTTGATTCACGCCGCCGCAGGCGGTGTCGGGTTGTTGCTGGTCCAATGGGCACTGCATCTCGGCGCGAAGGTCATTGCGATCGTCGGCTCAGAGCAGAAGGCGAACCTGGTGCGTGCTCAGGGGGCCGAGCACGTACTCCTGAGTCAGTCGAACTGGCCGGAGGACGTCAAGCGCATGACGAACGGAGGCGTCGACGTGGCGTACGACTCTGTGGGCAAGGACACGTTTGCCGGCTCGCTCGCCTCACTGCGTCCTCGCGGCATGATGGTGACGTACGGGAATGCTTCGGGACCGGTGCCTCCGGTTGCGCCCCTCGAGCTTGCGCGCCAGGGCTCGCTCTTTCTCACTCGACCGGTGCTCTTCGACTACATCAGAACGCGTGCAGAGTTGACGCGTGCAGCGGCGGAGCTGTTCGGGCTCATCAGTACTTCCGTGCTGAAGGTGCACATCGGCGCGCGTTACGCCGTGTCCGGTGTCGTGCGCGCTCACGAGGACCTTGCCGCGCGT
>JBEVDW010000233.1:0-8339 GCA_040513115.1 Steroidobacteraceae bacterium
ACTGGTCCAGATCGATGTGACACAGCGCATACGCAGTCTCACGCGCGCGTGCACTCTTCAACGCACGTTCCAGCCGCGCCTCGAACTCGCGCCGGTTCACGAGACCCGTGAGCATGTCGTGGCTCGCGTGATACGACAGCTTGCGATTGAGCTCGCGACTTTCGCTCACATCGTGGAACACGAGCACGCCGCCGGAGATCTCACCCGCATTGTCGCGAATGGGCGAGGCGCAGCTCTCGATGTAGAGCTCGTTGCCGTCGCGACGGATCAACAACGTCGGTCGAATGGACTTGATGGCCCGTGCGCGCCGGATCGCGACCGCCAGCGGATTCTCCAATGGCTCGCAGGTTTCCTCATGGAAGCTGCGGAAGATCTCGTGCACGAGATGCCCTTGTGCATGCTCGAGCCGCCAGCCGGTGAGCTGCTCCGCAACCGGATTCAAATATTCGATCCGGCATTGCGAGTCCGTCGTGATGACGCCATCGCCGATGGACTGCAGCGTAATCTGAGCGCTCTCCTTCTCGCGGAACAACGCTTCTTCGAACAGCTTGCGCTCGGTGATGTCGAGGTCGACGCCCACCATGCGCTTGGCCTTGCCGTGCTCATCGAGATGCACCTTGCCGCGGCTCACGACCCAGATCCAATCGCCTTCGCGATGCTTGAGTCGGTGAGTGCTTTCGAAGAGCGAGTCCTCACCGTTCAGGTGGAGCTGCAACAACTCGTGTACTCGCACGGCATCCTCCGGATGCACGAGCTGCTGCCAGCTGGTCATCTCGGGCAGCGGCTGCTGGTCGTAGCCCAGCATGGCCCTCCAACGCGGCGCGTAGTACGAAGCGCTGGTCTCGAAGTTCAGCTCCCACAAGCCATCGTTCGCACCGTACAGGGCGAGCTCGTTGCGTGCCTCGGAATCGGCCAGGTCGGCGCGGTAGCGCAAGCGCTCCAGACCGCTCGCGAAGCTCACACCGAGCAGCTTCAAGGTCAGATGCAGATTCGCGTCCCAGGAATCGCGTGGCCGTGCCGAGCACATCGCCATGAAACCGGCGGTGCGGCCACGCACTTCGAAACCGATCAACAGCAGTGCGCCGACATGCAGGGCGGCAAAGCGTGCTCCCTCGGCCTGGCATTCCCGCCGGGGGTGGCCGGTGTCGCGCAGCTCCAGGATGCGCATGGGCTCGAGCCGATCACGCAGGTAGGGCAACTGCTCGAGACGCTCGCCGTGCAAGACGTCGGGATTGAAGGGCGCGAACAACTGCCCCACGGCGAGCACGCGCTCGATCGAGGTGCGCTGCGCATCGAACAGGGCAATGAAGACAGCGTCGAGGCCGGCCGCTTCACGCAGCGCCTCCAGATTCTGTTTAATCGAGGGATCGTTTTCGTTCGCGAGGGTTTGGAATTCGACCGCGGCCTTTGTCGTCAGGACGTCGAAACCCACGTTGCTGGCACGACCATTCGATCGGGCCGTGGATGTGGCCTCGGTTTGCGCCTTGGAAACGTGCGGATCGGTGCGATCGAGGGTCATCCGTTTCGCTGCGGATGCCTAACGGCAGCCGCGTTCCTCGTGTGTGCGCAGCGCTGCAACAGCAGACCCGGCAGGGCCTAGTCCGTTGAGATTCATTTGCTGTGCCCTTGCTGGTTTAAGGCCGCGCCGGTTTGTGTTTAGGAATCTATGCGCGCGTCGATTGTGGCCAGCAGGGCTCGATATTGCAAGCTGAAGACCCGTCGCTAAGCAATTGGATGAACGAGACTTATGGGAGATTACTATCGCTAAAACGAAGCAGTCGGCGCATAGCGCATTGCACGCTCTGCATCGCCCTGCCTTACACACTGCGGAGGGGGCGCACCCCGGACCAAAAACCACTGTGTGCGGTTCGCCTCGACGAGGGGTTCGCCCCCAGCAAAGCAAACCGCGTGCATCCGCTCGTTCACGATCAGAGCGCGGCCGGGTCGCTGTTGCAGCCAGGCGGAGGCATCGGCCGCTTCCTGCTCGGCCTCACGCCAGCGCGCATGGCCGAAGTGAACGATGGGTCGATGCAGTTGCAACAGATACTGCTCTTTGAAGGCGATGATCCCGAGCTCATCGATGTTCTGAGTGCGTTGCTCGACCGCTCGCGCGAACTCGGCACCCGAACGCGCGGCGTTCATCGCCGGATTGACCACGAAACTCACCACCAGCAGCACAGTGGCGAGGACTGCGCAATACAGCAGCACTCCCCTGCCCGGTCGCAGGACCACACATAGCACCGTGCCGATGGCCGCAATCATCGCGAGCGGCAGCAGCACATCGATGTTGTACATCGCCAGCAGCTCAGCGCGTTTGTCTGCGCGCACGAGGCCGTAGATCACCCCTGCGGCACATACGACCGTGATGAACGCGCCCAGGATGAATCCCAGGTGCTGCACCCGTCGCTGTCCAAGCAATTCCCTGAGAAACGGAGCGCAAGCCAATGCAAACGCTGGCAAAGCCGGCAGGATGTACACGCCACGCTTCCCGGCGCTCAAGCTGAAGAAAAGCACCACGAGTCCGATCCAACTCAGCAACAGCGCCAAACGCAGGTCTTTGCTACGCAGCGCTGCACGCCAACGGGGCACCAGCCACGGGATGAGAGCCGTAAGTGGCAACCAAAGCACTGGAATCACCTGAACCACGAAGTACCAGAACGGCTCGTGGTGATGCCACGCCTTGGCGTATCGATCGATCGTCTGTCGAAACAGGATCTCATCGCGATAGGCAGCGAGCACCGGATTGCCGCGCGCAGCCAGCAGCATCGGCACGAGCCAGATGCTTACGGCCAGCAGGAACGCGAGCGGCCCAAGCCACCAGCGCAGCTTCGTGCCGAACTGCGGCGTGGCCCAGCCGCGGGCCTTGAGCACGAGGAAGGGTATGAACGCAAGCAGCGGCAAGAAACCAACGCCCTTCGAGATGACGCCAAGCCCGGCCGCCGCACACCCAATGGCGTACCAGCGCCACTGTGGGCCGAGCACGAGGTGCCGCAGGAGTCCGTACAAACTGAGCGTGGTCCAGAAACACAGCGCCGCATCGATCTGTGCCTGACGGGCCTGCCAGGTGAACTGCACGGTGAACAGCAGCGCGAGCGCAGCGACGAAGCCCGTCTCGCGATTCCACAACCGGCGGCCCAAGTCGTAAACGAGCAGAGCGGATCCCAGGCCCGCGAACAGCGACGGCAGAAGGAAAGCAACGCGCAGTGAGCGCGTCACCGTCAGCGCCAGTGCCATCAACCAGAAGAACAGCGGAGGCTTGTCGGCGTACACGTCGCCGCCGACGCGCGGAACGAGCCAATCGCCCGTGGCCACCATGTCGCGTGCTACGAGCGCAAAACGGGGCTCATCGGCAGGCCAGGGATCGCGCAGGCCAATGCCGGTGCCGATCAACAGCAATCCCAGAGCCAGAAGCCAGAGAAGATCGGTACTCACATCGCGCGGGTCGTTCGACCCCGCACGCAACCAACGCGGCACGTTGGCGCTCACGCCAGTGGACGTCATTCCTCGGTCCGCGCAATCAGCGGTGGCGCGCGACGGATGAGCCACCGTACGCCGAACAGGTCGACGATGCCGACCCACAGACGATTGCTGATGCCGTATTTCGACTGGCCGCGCGTGCGTGGCCGATGGCGCACGGGCACCGAGATCACGCGAGCACCTGCACGCTGGAACAGCGCCGGTAGAAAGCGATGCATGTGATTGAACATGGGTAATTCGAGAAACGTGTCCCGATGGAAGAGCTTGATGCCGCAGCCGGTGTCCGGTGTATCGTCGTGCAACAGGCGCACGCGCACGCCATTCGCGACGCGTGAGGACATCCGTCGCACCCAGGTGTCCTGGCGCGACTTGCGATGTCCCATGATCAATTTCAGATCGGCGCCCTGCTCCATGGCCGCGATCAGCGCCGGAATATCGGCAGGATCGTTTTGGCCGTCACCGTCCAACGTAGCAACCCATGGCGCACGCGACGCTCGGACGCCGGTGCACAGCGCGATGCTTTGACCGCTGCGCCGGGAATGACGGAGCAGCCGCACTCGAGGCACTTGGCGCCGCAACTCGAGCACCTTGGCGCCGCTGCCGTCGGTGCTGCCGTCATCCACGAAAATGATCTCGTAGTTGCGCGGCTCCAGCGCGGCCTGGATTTCCAGCCCGAGCGGCAGCACGTTGTCAGCCTCGTTGCAGACGGGGATCACCACGGACAGCGAGGGGCCGGGCGCGGATGGAGAGGACACGAAGATGAACTTCCTCGGCGGCTGTCTCGATGCGGGCCGGGAGTATAGCGGAGCGTCCGGGTTGTCATGCGCCGGCTAGGCCTTATCCTGCAGGGATGACGGCAGCGCCAGATCCCCACGGCCACACACACCGACACGCGCACTCGGATTGCGGACGCGAGCACGCGCATGATCATGCGACGGCTCATGACCATGGCCACGTGCATCACGACCATCTGACGCACGATCAGTTCGCCACCGATCGCCGCCACCGCGGCCGACTTGCACTGGCCTTCGTGCTGACCACGGGCTTCATGCTGCTGGAAGCAATCGGCGGCGCAATCGCCGGCTCGCTTGCTCTCATGGCTGATGCGGGCCACATGCTCACCGATGCCGCCGCGCTGGGGTTGGCCTGGGTCGCATTGCGAATCGCCGCGCGGCCGGCTGATCACAAGCGCAGCTTCGGTTATCAGCGCCTGCGCGTAATCGCCACCTTCCTCAACGGACTGGCGCTGCTCGTGATCGTCGGCTGGATTGCGTTCGAGGCGATTGCCCGGCTGTTGCAACCGCAGCCCGTCGCAGCGTGGCCGATGCTGTGGATCGCAGTGGCGGGGGCTGTTGCCAATCTCGTCGTGTTCGCCATCCTGCGTCCGGCAGGACATGACGACATGAACATGGCCGCCGTCAGCTTGCACGTGATGAGCGATCTGCTGGGCTCCGTCGCCGCAATCCTGAGTGCTGTGATCATCCTGAGCACGGGATGGCTGCCCGCAGATCCGCTGCTGTCGTTGCTGGTGTGTGTGCTGCTCGTCCGCAGCGCCTGGGCCTTGGTTAAACGCTCAACACACATCCTGCTGGAAGGCTCGCCCGAATGGCTGAATCTCACGGAGCTACGCAGCACGCTCGAGCACGCCGTTCCGGCGATTCAAGACGTGCACCACGTGCACTGCTGGCTCGTCGGTCCGCAAGACACACTGCTGACGATGCACGTGCAAGTGGCTCCTGAGGCCGACCATGTACAGACGTTGCGACAAGCCAAGGAAGTGCTGGCCGAGCAGTTCGGGATCACACACGCGACCATTCAGATCGAAAGCAGCGATTGTCTGGATGCGGATTGTCTGGAAAGCGAACAGCTGACTGAGAGAACAGGAGCCTGAAGGAATCAGTCTTCCCCTCTCAACGCTGCGGCGGCCAGCTTGTAAGCTTCGTGCATCACTCGCGGCATGCGCGTAGTCAGCTCATCGCGCTGCGCGTCGTCGAGCTCACGCGGGACGTACACGGCTTCACCGATGCCAATCACGACGCGAGAGAACGGCAGCGGCAGCACGAATTTGTCCCAGGTTTTCAGTACCCGGACCGGCTTCGCGGCAAAAGCGAGCGGCACGATGGGTACACCGGAAATCTGCGCACTGAAGACCGCGCCCGGTTTGAATTCGAAGCGCGGGCCACGCGGTCCATCCGGCGTGATGAGCGCTGAGATCTTGTCCTTCACAAGGGCTTGATACACGCCGCGCACCGCGCGCACGCCGGTGTATGACCCCGACCCACGCACGACGTGCGCGCCATAGCGCTGCGCCAGCCACGTGGGAGCTTCACCGTCCACCGATGGCGAGATCATGAAGCCCGGCTTGATCCCGTGCCGCCGCCTCGTCACCGTGTAACGCCCACAGAGCAGCAGGTGCTGATGCCAGCACACGGGAATTACCGCTCCATGCTGCGCGACCAACGCACGCAGCGAATCTTCATTGACAACCCGCAACCGAGCCGTGCGCCAGACGAGTTCCACGTAGAGATATCCAATCCACACCGCCAGCCGATACAACAGCACACGCCCGGGCGTGAGCTCGCGGCGCGATTTGCTGCGCGCCGGCTTGCGCGTCTTGGCGCGCGAGGGCTGTGGCTGAGGGCTGTCCAACGGGCGAACTGTCCAATGGCCAAGGGCGGGACGCGTAAACGCAAACGCCGCGCAAAGCGCGGCGTTTGCCGTGACTGGTGCCGGAAATAGGAGTCGAACCTACGACCTTCGCATTACGAATGCGCTGCTCTACCAGCTGAGCTATTCCGGCGAGGGGGGCGGAGTATACGGATTCGAATCGAGTGCTGGAACCACTTGGTTCACTCGCGTGCCTCCCGCGGCGTACCGGCCAAATCTGGAGATACACAGCGCCAGCACAGGGAAGGACCTGCGCTCGCCAGGACTACAGTACCTCGCATCCCCACGAATCAAGGTGCACGGATGCGCACACCCCGAGGGTTCACCCTGATGGAAATGCTGACGACGCTCGGCCTCGTTGCCATTCTCAGCACGCTCGCGGCACCGACCTTCAGCGACTTGCGACTGAATTCATCCCGCACGGTGGCCGTCAACGGCTTCTTCCATGCGCTCTTCCTCGCGCGCAGCGAGGCAATCAAGCGCGGCACGGTCGTCAGCCTCTGCAAGAGCCGCGATCGCCAACGCTGTGTAGCGGGGGCAAGCGCTCAGTGGACCGACGGCTACGTCGTGTTCGTGAATACGGATCGCGACGACCCCGCGCAGATCGATCGGGGCGAAGAGGTTCTGCAGATCGTCGAGCCCTGGAGTACCGGGCGCATCACGGCCAATCGCGAGAGCTTTTCGTTTCGGCCCTACACCCAAGGCGTCGTGAACGGGACCGTGGTCTTTTGCGATGTGCGCGGCGCGGACCAGGCCCGAGCCATTATCATCAGCCACACCGGTCGTCCCAGGATTTCACAGCGCGATGCCAGCAATCGCCGACTCGCCTGCCCCAGCTGAACAGCCATCACATCGCGCGCTCATGCGAGGGTTCAGCGTGGCGGAGCTGCTGTCCGCCATCGTGGTCCTGGCGGTCGGCATACTCGGCGTCGTCGCGCTGTACGTCGATCGCGTGCATGAACAAACACGCAATCCGCACACGATCGCGAGTGCCCTGGCAGATGAAATGGCGGATCGCATTCGCAGCCGGGGTGGTGCAGGAACGTCGCCGCGGCTACAGATCGCGCCGTTCTGTACCCAACCTCCTGGTGCAGACGGCTCGCTGACTCAAGCCGATAGCGTGGCGCAGGATGCCGCCTGCTGGCAGGACAAGGTGGCCCGAGCGCTCCCGAACGGCGCCGGCATGGTCGAGCGCGAGGAAACGCGCAAAGGCTATCGGATCACGGTGAGTTGGTCAGAAGCGGGGGTGGGTGCGGCATCGTTCGTGATGCACGTCGAGTGACGGCTCTGTCCTAGCCGCGGACCACGCGCACGCCGCGCAACTCCCGCGGCAAGCTGAAGACGACGTTCTCTTCCCGTCCCTGCAATTCCTGCGGCGCCTCTCCGCCCCACTCCTTGATGCGCTGAACGACGCGGGCGACGAGCAACTCGGGCGCCGACGCGCCGGCAGTGACGCCCACGGCCTGCTTGCCCTCGAACCATTCACGGCGCAGATCTTCCGGACCATCGATGAGATAGCCGGGGATGCCGACCTTCTCGGCGATCTCACGCAAGCGATTGGAGTTGGAGCTGGTGCGTGAGCCGACGACGAGAATCAGGTCGCAGCGCTCTGCCAACTGTTTCACGGCATCCTGCCGGTTCTGGGTCGCATAACAGATGTCTTCACGGCGCGGGCTGGCAAGGCCGGGGAAGCGCTCGCGCAGCGCCGCGACCACCTTCTCCGTGTCGTCGACAGATAACGTCGTCTGCGTGACGAAGGCCAGAGTCGTGGTATCGCGCACGTCGAGCTGGGCCACATCGTCCGGCGTTTCGACGAGCAGTATCCTGCCGCCGAAGGAGGCGTCGAACTGCCCCATCGTGCCTTCCACTTCCGGATGACCCTCGTGGCCGATGAGGACCACATCCCGGCCCTCGCGCGCATAGCGCAGGACTTCCATGTGCACCTTGGTCACGAGCGGGCACGTCGCATCGAACACACGCAAACCGCGTCGCTGCGCCTCCTCCTGCACGGCGCGCGATACTCCGTGAGCACTGAAGATCACCGTGCCGCCATCGGGTACGGCATGCAATTCCTCGACGAAGACGGCCCCGAGGTTACGTAAGCGATCGACGACATAGCGGTTGTGAACCACCTCATGGCGCACGTAGATCGGCGCGCCGAACAGCTCGAGCGCGCGCTCGACGATGTCGATGGC
>JBEVDW010000234.1:0-9645 GCA_040513115.1 Steroidobacteraceae bacterium
CGCCTTCATGCGCATGAGCAGGTTGTCGCGTGTGATCCCGGCGTTGTTCACCAGCACCGTGGGCGCGCCCTCTGCGGCCTCGACATTTTTCAAAGCCGCCTCGACGGATGTTGCATCCGCCACATTCAACACGATTCCACGGCCAAGAAAGCCGTTGTCTTTTAGCAGCTGCGTGATGGATTCCGCACCCACTTCGGTGGTCGCCGTACCGATCACCGTCGCACCCTGCCGTGCGAGCTCGAGTGCGATGCCGCGACCGATGCCGCGAGATGCACCCGTGACGAGCACGAGCTCTTGCGCCAGTGGGGCCGTGTTTGTGGATGCGTTCATGCCGCGGCTCCTGTCGCCTTCAAGGCCTCTTGCAGTGAGGCCGGATCCTCGACCGCCAGGAATTGCAGATCCTTGTTGCGGTCGATACGGCGATTGAGGCCGGTCAGCACTCGGCCTGGCCCACATTCGATGATCACGCGCGCACCGGCTGCGATCATGGCCTGCACCGTTTGCGTCCAGCGCACTGGCTTCACCAGCTGCTCGACCAATGCACCGCGGATGGATTCCGCGTCGCCATGCTTACGGACATCCACCGTGTAGATCTCCCTCACGATGGGCGTAGCGAGCTGCACCTGAGCGAGACGTTCCCGCAGTCGTTCTGCGGCCGGCTGCATCAGCGGTGTATGGGAGGGGGCGCTGACCGGCAGCTTGATGGCGCGCTTGGCACCCTTGGACTTGAGCACTTCGATGGCTCGCTCGACGGCAGACGCCTTGCCCGCGATGACCACCTGGCCCGGCGAATTGAAGTTGGCCGGCTGAACGACTTCACCCTGCGCCGCCTCGATGCACGCCACTTCGACAACGGCGTCGTCGACACCCAGTATGGCTGCCATGGCGCCCTGCCCCGCCGGCACTGCGGCCTGCATTTGCTGCCCGCGATAGCGAACCAGATCGATCGCCGTGCGGTAATCGAGCGCCTCCGAGCATACGAGTGCCGTGTACTCACCGAGACTGTGTCCCGCCATCATGGTCGGCAATGTGCCGCCGTGGCGGCGCCATACCCGCCAAGCCGCCACACTGGCGGCCAGGAGCGCAGGTTGTGTCTTCTCGGTCGATGCGAGCTCGTCCTCCGGCCCGGTTTGCACCAGGCGCCACAAGTCGTAGCCCAGCACGTCGGACGCCTCCGCGAACGTCTCCTGCACGAGCGGCTCGGCAGCGGCGAGATCTTTGAGCATGCCCACGGATTGTGAGCCCTGACCCGGAAACACGACGGCAACTGTCATTGGCAAACCTGGCAGTGAGGGTGGTGCAAAAGGGGCGAGATTATAGCGATGCGCGTTGCGGGTGCTCGCTACGTCGCTGCCAACCCATAACCGTCATGCTGCCGAGGATCCCGCCGCAAACGCCATACGCATGAGCGTCCACGACCACCGCCAGCCCGGAGGTCAGGGGTAGCGCACCGTGCCATTGCTCCCAGGCCAACTTGCCGGCCAGGATCACAGCCAGAACCGTAGCCAGGCCGCGCTGCCCCGCCCGCCACCAGGCAATCACGCCCGCCGCGAGTGCCCCATGCAGGATTCCCGACGCGCCGACATACCAGTGGAGATCGGGGTTCCAAGCCACGAATCCGATGCCGATCGCGCCGGCACTCACCAGAAGAATGAATACCCACTGCCCCGTCCGATAAGTCTGTGGGAACAAAGCCGCGATCAGCACGGTCCCGACCATATTGAGCGCGAGATGCTGACCGTCCCCATGGACCAGATGGGCCGTGAGCAGACGCCACAACTGTCCTTGCACCACGGCGTCGCGCTGGTAGCGCAATACATCGGTTGCTGCGGGCCACACCCATCGATCCAAAGCGGCCAGCAACAGGCAGATCGCGATGAGCGAGCCGAAAACCCGAGTTGTCGCCTCCTGGCGCCATGTCTGTGTGTGACGTGGGCCCGACTCAGCCATGGTCTGACTCAAAGCGTGCAACCCCCTTTGCTATGATCGCCGGCCAATTCCATGCGCGCTGCACTGCATTGCGCTTCGTTTCCAGTCACACGAGATCATCAATGACAGCGGACACATCGTTGGGAAGGACATCGAGGAGCACCATCGTGAGCAACGCACGCGGCTTCACCTTGATCGAAATCATGGTCGTCGTGGTCATCCTGGGCATTCTGGCGGCGCTCGTTGCACCGAACGTCATTCGCCGCATCGATGATGCACAAATCGCCAAAGCCAAGCAGGATATTCGTGCGTACGAAACCGGCCTGAATCTCTTCAAGATGGACAACTTCCGCTATCCGACGAGCGAGCAAGGTCTGCAATCTCTGGTGCAGCAACCGAACGATCCTACGATCCGCAATTGGAAGCCCGGTGGTTACGTCGCCGGTTTGCGCAAGGATCCTTGGGGCAATGATTATCACTATGCCAATCCCGGCTCGCGGGGCGGCGAATACGATCTGTTCTCCCTTGGCGCCGACGGCGAGGAAGGCGGCGAAGGGACCAACGCCGACATCGGCAACTGGAACATCGAGTGAGCACTCCGTTGCGCTGAGCGACCATGCGCCGCGCCCCGATCCGGTGTGAGTCAACCAGCAGCGGCTTTACGCTGATCGAGATCCTGGTGGTCATGGTGATCGTCGGCATCATCGTCGCCACTGCCTCTTTGTCCGTTGGTGTACTGGGCCGCGATCGCGAATTGGAAGAGGAAGCCAAACGCTTCACGGCCGTGTTGAACCAGGCACGCGAGGAAGCAGAGCTGCAAGGCATGGACGTCGGGGTGTTTGTCACCCAACCCGCGTACGAGTACTTGCGCTACGACGGACGACGCGAGTACTGGAAGCCCATCGAGGACGATCGGTTATTCCGAACTCGAGAGCTACCGGAAGGCGTACGCGTCCGGTTGTGGATCGATGGTCGCGAAGTCATCTTGAAGCCCAAGCTCGAGCCGTACGACGAGAAGGAGCATGACAAGCACGCGCCCCAAGTGATGGCGCTCTCGAGTGGCGACGTCAGCCCCTTTGAATTGAGACTGGAGCGCGAAGGCACCACGGAACAATGGCGCGTGGTCGGTGCCCCGGACAACAGCGTGAAAGCGGAGGCCATCGATGCGAGCAAACGCTAATCGCGGCTTTACGCTCATCGAAGTTCTCGCCGCGCTCATCATCGTCGCCATCGGCATGCTCGCCGTGATCAAGGGCGTGAACGAAACCGTTCGCAACGCCGCTTATCTGCGCGACAAGACACTCGGCCACTGGATAGCGATGAACCGCCTGGCCGAGTTACGCCTCGCGGGGCGGGTTCCCGAAGTTGCAAAGACGGACGGCGACCTGGAATTTGCCGGCCAGCGGTGGCGCTGGAAGATGAACGTCACGCAGACACAAGTGAAATCGATGCGCCGTATCGACATCAACGTCCGTCGCGATGGCATGCCGGACAAGAGTTCGCTCGCCGCGATCACTGGCTTCTACGGCACAGCGCTCGAGCGGCCGGGCGTGGTGTCGACGGCGCAATCCTGGGCGTTGGTACCGACCTTAACGGGCGATCCGAACAACCCGAACAATCCCAACAACCCCAACAACCCGAACCCGACGGATAGCCCCACCCCCCCGAGCGAAGAACCGGCCCCGGACATCGCCCCGCCGCTGCCGGAGAACGTGCCGCCGGATCCGCCAACGGGTCCCGTGCCCGCGCCGGGAGAGGACTGATGCGCGCGGCGCGAATCATCCCACGCGCAGCACGCGGCTTCACGCTCATGGAGGTGTTGGTCGCTGTTGCGATCTTCACCGTCATCGGCGTAATGGCTTTGAGCGGCTACAACGAGCTCACGAGTCAGGGCGTTCTTGCGACCAAGAGCAGCGCACGGGTACGGCAGGTACAAAGCGCCGTATTTCGAATGGTGCAGGACTTCGAGCAACTCGAGCCGCGCCCCGTGCGCGAACCGCTGGGTCAGTCGATGGAGCCCGCGCTCGAAGCGAAGGTGGGCACGTCGCCACTGGTCATGTTCAGCCGGGCCGGCTGGAGCAATCCCGCTGGCGTGCAACATCCCACCATCCAGCGTGTCGCCTACCGCCTCGAGAACGGCAAGCTGTTCCGCGATTACTGGGTCGTGATGGACCGCACTCAAACACTCGAGCCGGTGTCGACC
Organism: Steroidobacteraceae bacterium; assembly: GCA_040513115.1. Lineage (GTDB taxonomy): Bacteria > Pseudomonadota > Gammaproteobacteria > Steroidobacterales > Steroidobacteraceae > DATELY01. Next base: position 4,133 of record JBEVDW010000234.1, read on the forward strand.
GAACTGCTTATCGGCGTGAAATCCGCAAATCTGCGGTTCATGGATCTGAATCGGCAGTGGAACGAGCAGTGGCCGCCGCCCGGATATACGCCGCCCGGCCCGCTGCCGAATATTCGCCCCATCGCGGTCGAGATCAATCTGGAGCTGGAGGACTGGGGCAAGATCTCGCGCATCGTCGAGGTGGCCGGGTGAGCGCGCGTCGCCTTCCTCGCTCGCAACGCGGCGTCGCACTGATCATGGCCGTTCTGATTGTTGCATTGGCAACGATCCTGGCGGTCGACGTCGGTTTCAAGGCGTATCTCGACCAGCGTCGAGCCGCAACCTCCTTTGCCCTGGAGCAGGCGTTCGAAGTGGCCAAAGGCGCGGAGGCATGGGCCGCCGACATTCTCAAAGAGGACGGTACTTCCGGCACCAAACGGGACGACCTTACCGAACGCTGGGCAACGCCGCTGCCACCCCTTCCCATTGACGGCGGTGAGCTCGAAGGACAGCTCCAGGACATGCAAGGCCGCTTCAACTTGAACTCGCTCCTCGTCCTCGACACCGCAACCGGCCAACTGCGCACCAACCAGTTCGCATACGACCAGCTCGTCCGGCTCCTGGAGCTGCTGAATCTCGAGACCCACTGGGCCGCCAAGATCACCGACTGGATCGACCCGGACGACAATCCGGTGAACAACGATGGCGCCGAGGAATCGATCTACACGTCGCAAACACCGCCCTATCGGACGGCGAACATGCCCATGACGCGAGTGAGCGAGTTGCTGGCCCTGCCGGGATTCGGCATGGACCGATATCGCCGACTTGCGCCGCATGTCACAGCATTGCCGAGCAACGTCACTATGATCAATCTCTGCACAGCAACGCCTTACGTGCTCGATTCCATGGGCGATCAGACGAACTACACGTTGTCCATCGAGAGCTTTACGAAAGCACGCCAGAATGGCTGCGTTCCAGACAAGCGGACGTTCGAAGCCGAACTCGACTCGGCGAACATCAGCCCCAATGCGAAGGCTTACTACAAAGCGCACATCGGCGAGAAAAGCGACTACTTCGAGGCCAACGTCTGGATCACTATTGGCACTACTCAGTTCACCCTGTACAGTCTTTTGTACCGTAATTCCCAGACGAATGCCGTCGGTTCTCTTCTTCGCAGCTTTGGAACCCGCTGATGCCTGAAGTGCTAGTTGTTCGACTGCAGGGCACGCCCGATGCGCACAGCGCGGAGTGGATCGTGCTCGATGCGAACGGTGGACGCATCGGCGGAGTCGAACGCGGCGTGCTCAGCGAGCTTGCGACGCAAGCTGGCGACAAGCGTGTTGTCGTGCTCATCCCCGGCACCGATGTCCTGCTCGCAGAACCCGTGCTGCCTGCAAAGGGCGGCAACAAACTCGTCCAGCTCGTGCCCTATGCGCTGGAAGAACAGCTCGCGAGTGAAATTGAGGATCTGCATTTCGCGATCGGTCGACGTGAGCCGCAGCAGGCCGGCACACCCGTCGCTGTCATCACGCGTGCGCGCATCGAAGCATGGCTCGAAGTACTGACGGCTGCGGGTCTGCGCGCGGATGCGATGCATGCGGAGACCTCAGGTCTGCCGCCCGCCGCCAATGGTGTATCGCTGCTGATCGACGGCACGCGTGTGTACGTCAAGCGCGAAGACAAGCCCGGCGCTGTGATCGATGTCGATCCGCTGATCGAAGGACTGCAGCTCGGTTTGGATTCGGGCGCAGAAGCACACGAGCACGTCACGTTGTACGTGACCGAATCGGACTACGAACGCGAGCGGGACTTGCTGGAAGGCCTGCGCGAATTCACGGCCAGCTTACAGATGAAGTTGCTGCCCGAAGGCGCACTGCCGCTATTCGCCGCGACCGTTGTCAACACGCCTGCCATCAATCTGTTGCAAGGTCCCTACGTCACTGCATCGCCGACCAAGATCTCTCTGGCGCCTTGGCGTTACGCCGCGGCGCTTGCAGGCGTGTTCCTGCTCAGTCACATCGGCTACAAGGCCGTGCAGTACTCGCAGCTCAAGCGCCAGGAAGCGGAACTCGACGCCGCAATCCAGCAAGTCTTCCAAGCAACCATGCCCGGTGCTCCGGAGCCCGATCCGAAAGACGCACGTGCACAGATGGAAGCTCGGCTGACGGCCATCCGCGGCGCCAACATCACCGGCGGATTCATGGGCGCGCTCGACACATTGACGAGTGCGCTTCAACAAGCACCCGGCACGCAGCTGGAAGCCGTCTCCTATCGACAGAACACGACGGATCTGCGTGTGCTAGCTCCCAACGTCGAAGCACTCGATCAGATACGACAGAGCGTGGGAACACATGGTGCTAATGCCGAGATCCAATCGGCCAACCCGCGGGACAACAAGATCGAAGGGCGCATGCAGTTGCGCACCACGGGGGCCTGAGGGATGACGCTGAAACACAAATTCGCGGCCTTGAACACGCGCGAGCGGGCCATCGTGATCGGCGGCGCGGTGCTGGTCGTTATCGTCGCGATCTACATGCTCGCCCTTTCCCCGTTCTATCGCGCCCTCGATGCGCGAGCGGAGCGGCTTGACCGCAAGCAAGCCGATCTGAGCTGGATGCACAGCGTCGCACCTGAGCTGCAATCATCTGGCGGTGCTATGCCCGCTGCGGCACCCACTGGGGAATCGCTTGTGGTGTTGGTCGATCGCACGGCTCGCGAAGGCAACCTGGCCTCCGCGCTCACTGGACAGACTCCGACCGGCAACGGCGGCATTCGCGTGCGCTTCGAGAACGCGAGCTTCGACACGCTCGTGCCGTGGATGGGTTCGCTCGTGCAACGCCATGGCGTGTACATTGATCAAGCCACGATCGATCGCGGAGAGAAGCCGGGACTCGTCAACGCCAGCTTCGTTCTCACCCGCGCGGGCACCTGATGAAACGAGGCTTGACGCTCTCACTGTTGGGCTTACTCGCGTTTCTGATCCTGCTCGTCGCCACTCTCCCTGCTCACGTGCTCTTGGGTCGCATTCCGGGTGTGGAAGCGAGCGGGGTGAGCGGCAGTATCTGGTCGGGTCGAGCTGCCATGCTCAGCGTGCAGGGATTTGCGCTGGGGCCAACGGAATGGCGCCTGTTCGCATTGCCACTGTTGCGTGGTCGATTGGACATCGATGCGAAGATCAGCCCACGGAACGGAAACGGTTCCGCGCGTTGTCTCGTCGCCATGAATCAGAGCGTGCAATGCTCACGCGTGAAGGCAACGCTTCCGCTGGAATTTCTTCCTCTCAGCGGCTTGCCGCAGGGTTGGACGGGACGGATCAACACAAACCTCACGCGTCTCGATCTCGAGCGCGGCTGGCCGACGGCGGCTGAAGGCCAGATCGACGTTTTGGATCTGCAACGTCCCGCAGGTGCAGGCGCATCGTCATTCGGCAGTTACCGCCTGGTGATGCCCGCGCCCGATGTACGTGGCAATGACAGCGCTCTGGTCGGCGCGCTGCAAGACACCGGCGGACCGCTGAACGTGATCGGCACACTCACACTGTCTCCCGATCACTCCTACGTCATCGATGGCCGCGTCGCCGCTCGTAACGATGCGCCGCAAGAGATCGCGCGTTCGATCGAATACCTGGGGACACCGGACTCGCAAGGACGACGCGAGTTTTCGTTGGCGGGAACGCTGTAGAACACCGCTCGCAGTATGTACGGACGGGAAACCCATCCGTGGTCAGAAGACAACGAGCCCGCTCACTCCCAAGCAGACGCGAAGCGAATCACACCTCCATACGGGATTCGTTTCGCTACGTGCGTCCTGCACGACTCGCATCTTCCAAGGCGTTGCAAGCCCATCCGTAGCCTTGCAACCTGTCCTACTGATTGAAGCGACGAACTCAAAGTCGCCCCCTCATGAGAGCAAGAGAAATACTGAGTCATTGATGAGAGCGACGATTACATCGCTCGTTGATTCTTCGATCTCACACACTCAGCCGTACTCATCCTTAAGGACTACGCGGTGGTCCCCACGATTCATAAGTAGACTTGAAGTCCGCGAGCGCTTCGGCCTGGGTCGTTCGGTTGCACAGCGTTGGATACGCGGCCGTATTGCTCTCGAGAACACTCTCCTTCAAGAACGTAAAGGCGCAGGCGAGCGTGATGTCGGGTTGCATAACGCGGCGGCCGAGTAACCAGGCGTCAGTGCCATGTAGCTGACACCGACGCTCCAACTCGGCCAGCGTCGAGTACATCTGCGTTCGACAGCGATCGAGCCATGGCTCGTGCCGCTTGTCTTCCGGTCGAAAGACGCGCTCATAGATGAGGCTGCGGCCTTTCTCTGCAGCACCCAGGGCAAACGACATCAGCTGCAACGCCGTACGCCGCGTCGCACCTGACCGCGGCACCAAGGCGCGCTCCGGCCCGACAAGCTCATCGAGATAGTCGAGAATTGCCGCCGACTCCACCAACACTTCGCCGTCGTCCAGCGCCAAGGTCGGCACTTGCCCCAACGGGTTGTACTGACGAATGCGATCGAAGTCCTTCCCGACCGACCAATTGCGGTGCTCGAAACCGAGCCCTAGCAGCTTCATGCTCACCGCCACCCGGCGCACGAAAGGAGAATCAAACATGCCAATGAGGATCATCTCTTCTTCCTCCTGCAGCAGTCCGTTAGAGGTCTATCGAGACCCTTAGTGTTGAAGATACTCCATCCCTACCCGCATGTTGCCAGTCATGCTGAGCGGCAACGCGGCGTACAGCACGTACACGAGCACACCATGCGCAAGGCCCGCCACGTAAAGGTTCGGCGCGCGTCGATAAACGGCACAACTGATGAGTCCGGCGCCAACCGTCACTGCAACTAGAAAGACGTTCGGTACGTGCAACGCGGCGAACACGATGGCTGTGACAATGCCTGCCGTCACTGCCGACTTCATGATCTCGATGCATCGCCGGTAGAAGAAACCCAACAGGAGATATTGCTGAAGCAACCCGGACGCGATGAATTGCAATAGAGATCGCGCCGCTTGCGCAAGACCTGGAAACCGGAGCGATCCTAGATAGGTCCCCACCGCAAGCGCGATCATCGCACCCACAACTACCACGGGCGCCAGCCACGCAGCAGCAGCCGGGGCGGTGTCCCATCGCAATCCAATATCGCGTGCACCCTCTCCTGCCCTGCGATGCGACGACGCCGTGACCAATAGAAGGGCCAATGAAAATACGAGCAGAGCGCCAGAAAACAACTGACGACCAAACCAAAGGAAGGCTGCGATGATCACGACGGCGGCAATCAGCTCCAGCAAAGCAGCTTTCGCGTTGCGTTCACTCGAGCCTTGAGCCATCCGCGCGTCTCCAAATGCGAGTGTAATGTGAGCATTCCTCAGCTTATGTTCGATGATAAGAACCGCTTGCGGAACGTCTCATGGCGAATTCATCACGCGCTTTCGACGACTTCGACATCGCGAAGACAAACACTGTGTGCATGCCGGTGAGATCTGGCGACAAATGCGCAACGCGACCTGCTGTCGCAGTGTAGTCGCTATG
>JBEVDW010000235.1:0-18444 GCA_040513115.1 Steroidobacteraceae bacterium
AAGACACTGGCGGCCGAAATCGGCGCGCACACCTCGACGCTGAACATTCTCGTGAACAACGCCGGTGCAACCTGGAACGAATCCATCGAGACGTTTCCGGAGGCGCAATGGGACGCGGTGCTCGATCTCAACTTGAAAGCGCCGTTCTTCCTCGTGCAGCGACTGCTGCCCCTGCTGCGGAAGGCCGCAACGCCTGCCAACCCTGCGCGAGTCATCAACATCGGGTCCGTCGCGGGCCTCAACGCGATGCGCCGGGAAACTTACGCTTACGCCGCAAGCAAAGGCGGCCTGCACCATATGACGCACCATCTGGCACGACATCTCGCACCCTTGATCAACGTGAACACGCTGGCGCCGGGGGCATTTGAAACGCCCATGATCGCTTTTGCGCTCGAGCAGCGCGCCGCGCTCGAAGCAACCATCCCGCGCGCCGCTGTCGGCCAGGGCGATGACATTGCGGGTGCCGCGATCTTTCTCGCGAGCCGTGCCGGGGCCTATGTGACGGGCGCGGTCATTCCCGTTGATGGCGGCATGGCGCTACAGAATCAGTAGAACGAGCGAGCACAGACGAGAGGCACGATGTGAGCAAGGCGGGAGAAAACAGCGACGCGCTGTCACTGGCAACGGCGTTCGAAACGCTGATCGGACGGCGCTACAGCTGCAGGGCCTTCCAATCCCGCTCCGTGCAGCGCGAGGTGATCGAACGCATCCTGACCGCCGCCCAGCGCACCGCCTCCTGGTGTAATGCCCAACCCTGGCACGTAACGATCACGAGCGGCTCTGGAACGGAGCGCCTGCGCAACGCGCTCTATGAACATGCCGCACGGAACGCCCAAGCAATGGGCAGCGCGCCCGAGTACGACTTTGAGGCACCCCGCGAATATCATGGTGTGTACCTTCAGCGCCGGCGCGAGTGCGGCCTGCAGCTCTATTCGAGCATCGGTATCAGCAAAGGCGATCGAGAAGCCGGCACCCGTCAGGCACTCGAGAACTTCCGCTTCTTCGGCGCGCCGCACATGGCAATCATCACTTCGGAGGAATCGCTGGGAGCATACGGCGCACTCGACTGTGGCGCGTACGTGTCGAACTTCGTGTTAGCGGCGAACGCGCTCGGCGTCGCATCGATCGCACAAGCGGCCATCGCTTCGTATTCCCGCTTTCTGCGTGGGTATCTCGAACTGCCACCAACGAGGAAGCTCGTCTGTGGGATCGCCTTCGGCTACGCCGATGAGACGCAGGCGATCAATCAGTTTCGAACGTCCCGCGCAAGCCTCGGCGAGGCAATGAGCTGGCTCGACAATTGAGGCCGATTCGATTGCTATAGACCGATTGGTTCAAGCGGGCAAATTGTCGTGGACGGTGGATGGGAATTATCGCGCACGAAATGATCTTCAGATAACAAGCCACTCAGGCTGCTCGACCGAGGTTTCGCATCGCCCGTCCGAACGTTCCTAACCGTTCGCTCGAGCAACTACAGAAAGGCAGGATGCAAGGGGGAATCGATGCGTGTTTTGATCGTCTATCACTCGTTTACTGGCCAGGCGGAGAAAGTGGCTCGCAGCGTCCTGAAGACTTTGGCCGCTCGCTCGGTCACGGCCAGTTTGTGCAGATTGGATTTCGCGGAGGCAGCAGAACGACTGCAGGCACCCGTGTCGTTCGGCGTGATCAAACGCTGGGGAGATCAAGCGAAACGCGGCACCTCCGTCCCATTCGTGATGTCTGCGCAACCGATGGCTGCGGGCGATTTCGATGCAGTCGTACTGCTCAGCAACACGTGGATGTTTCATCCCGCGGTCCCCATTCAAAGCTTTCTACGAGATCAGCGAGGCCGCGGACTACTGACGGGCAAACCAGTTGCGATCGGCATCGTCTGTCGCGGCTTCTGGCGCAAGAATCTTGGAATCACCACGAGCTTGGTGCAACAGGCCGGGGGCCGCGTCGTGACCCATGAGGTGTTCAGACATGCGGGCAGTTGGCTTCGCAGCACCATAACGAATATCAACGGCATGACCAAAACGACCCCACTGCCTTCTCGGTTGGGCCCGTTGCTACTGCCACCTTTTGGGGTGTCACCCGAATCGATGGCCAGAGTTCCGACGTTTGTTGACTGTCTGCTGCAAGCAGGTCCAGATAACCAAATGCCAAAAACGGGCACCCGAAATTCTTGAGCGCGTGCCTACCGACTCTGAATATTCAATCGCAGAAGCTCTGCACAATTGGGGGAGATCACATGGCAAAGCGATACGGCATGGATGGGCGGGTTGCCTTCATCACGGGCGCCGGCGGCGGCATAGGACGTGCGACCGCATTAAGTTTTGCCCGCGAAGGCGCACGGGTCGCGGTGAACGACGTCATGGAGGAAGGCGGTCGCGAGACGGTGGAACTGATCCAGCATGCGGGCGGTGAGGCCATGTTCGTCGGCGGGAGCGTCGCCAGCGAGAAAGCCGTGGAGTCCATGATTGGCACCGTTGTCACTACGTGGGGGCGTCTCGATTTCGCCGACAACAACGCGTGGGACGCCGTGTTTCTGCCCTTGATCGATATGACCGAGGGACAATGGGACAACGCCTTCGATGTTTGCCTGAAAGGCGTATGGCTGTGCATGAAGCACGAATTGAAGCAGATGACACGACAGGGCTCGGGGTCCATCGTGAATATCGCCTCGATCGCCGGCATACAGCCGGAACCTTTCACCGGTGCCTATTCGGTCGCCAAGGCCGGCGTCATTCAGCTCACGCGGGTTGCGGCAGGTGAGTACGGCGGCAGCAAAGGAATCCGTTGCAACGCCATCGCGCCGGGCTTCATCGGCAGCGAACGCGCGGTCCACGCCGTCACACAGGAATTCATCACGCCCGAGGCAAGTGCTGCAGCGCTGGCGCGTGTGAAATCTTCACCGGCTGGGCGCTGGGGCACGACTGAAGAACTGGCGGAATCCGTTGTCTGGCTAAGCTCGGAGAATGCGTCGTTCATCAATGGCGCAGTGCTGGCCGTCGACGGGGGGATGCTCTGCGTCTGACCCAAGGGCTAGTGAATTGTCACGATCCAGGCTTTGCACAGGTGCACACGCTCGTCAATGTCTCCCGCGCGTGGACTTTTCGATGGTGGAGCGAACCACAGATGGAAAGCGCGTTGTGCCCTACGGTTCAATCGAGTTTTCAGGCGGATCCGCTGCCCTTGACAGCGGACGGTGCAGAGACGATCAAATAGCGCTGGCATGCAAACGATAAGCGGTCCAGAACTCGCATCGCGGGCGGAGATGTAGTGCACGCAGTCCGGACCGGTTCCTGCACGTGAGACATCACATGAAGCACCACGCCGTCAACGCCAGCGCCAGGCAAATGTTCGAGCTCTATCGGGAGCGCGAAGCTCGACCGGACCGGCGTTCTCCTTATTTCATCGATCTATCTCATTACACGAACTCACAGCAGTTCGACGCGGAGCGGCGGATTCTCTTCCGTGACGATTGGACCACTGTCCCCATCTGGTTACGCTTTGCATCAAGGCTATGGGCGCCACCAGCGCATGGTCTTTGCCGCGTCGAGCATCACGAACATCGGCGATGTTCCTGCGGATGCGCTCGATGGCCACAAACACCTCACGATCGTCTACATGATCTTCCCCAACATCTTCATTGTTTACGGCCCGCTCTGGGTCCAGTACTTCGAAATCTATCCCGGCAAGACAATCGATACGCAGAGAACCCGCTTCGCGCTCTATTCTCGAAAGGCTCCTGCCAACGAAGAGCGGCTGGCCGGGCTTATTTCGATCTCAATCTGAGCTTCGTTCCGACAGAAGATTCGGTCCGAACGTGTGATGCGCACTACCGCTGAGCTTGCGGCGGCATTTAAGCCAGGCCATGCGCGGGATCAGCCGCAATGTACTGACGGTTCGCTGATAGATGCTGTTTACAGTGGCCGTGAACGGCTATTGGACGGCATCACCCCTCTCAACTACTGGTTGCGCACGGGGGACCATAGCTCTCACCTCGTCCACGTGCACCATATCCACGGCGAGGGTGAACATGTTCTCCTGCGCCCCGTCGCGTGACGGTTTCGGCGAGATTACAATTATCCAGACGCAGGCGGACGCGTAGACCGAACTTCAAAAATTCACTTGCATCGATTTGCTGCTGTCAAGCACTCAGGAGCGCCGCCTCGCGCCCGATCAATCGGTCGAATACGTCCCGTCCCTAGCCTCACGCGAACGAAAACTGCATGGCCGCATGGGTGATCGCTACTTTCCGGTCACGCTGACACTGCCAACCGGCATCTACACGGGCGTAGATGTGGACTCGCCGCACCTGCCGTGTTCGATCGAAGCGCCGGCAACGTACACTTTCGACGGTGAAGTGGGCCACGGCTGGATCGAGCGGATTCGGCGCGTGGGAAACTTGCGCACGCGCTAGCCGGTTCGCGACACATGCGCCTCGCCTCCACCGACCGTTATCTCGAATTGCTGAGCACAACGCTCGAAGCGGTGATCGCACCGGAGTTGCGGAGCGCGGATGCACGCGGCGCCGCCGATGCGATGCGCGCGGCTATCGACGAACTCCGCAAACGTGAGAGCGTTACGCCCGCGCTGCTGCACGCGCATCTCGCGCAGGGTTACGCGATAGCGGCGCGTATGGACGCCGTGTTGGGCACCTCACCGCTACCGATCTCCGCGCACCTCGACGAAACCGGCGACGCACGCGACTACGCCACGCTGCGCGAGGAGTTCAATCGACTGACAGCACAACTCGCGCTGCTCGCGGAGCGGCTCATCGCATTCCGCGCGAACCACTCTCCATCGGAATTGATCATCTCCTCTTTGCTGACCGAAGCGGCCGCGTGGGAGCGCGATTACTACGTTGAGCAGGCTTCATTGTCGACTCCGCCGCCTCGCGCCGCTCGTGTGCAACGCGGCGCGCCACTCTCGCGCGAATCGCTACAAGCGTTTCTGCGTCAGTGCCACCCAAACGGCGATAGCGTGGAACTCGTGGCGTTCGAGCCCATTCCGGGCGGCTTCAGCAAGCAAACTTTTCGCATGGCTATTCGCAATGCGGACCACTCGGTCGAGAGACGGATCGTGCGCAAGAACGCGCCGGTGCAGTCAATGGCCTACGGTGGCTTTATGATCGAGAACGAATTCCACCTACTGCGAGCCGTGTACGCCACGGGGCTTCCGGTGGCACAGCCCTTGTGGCTAGGCAAAGACGTGCCCGGTGTCGATGGTGATTTCTACGTGATGACCGAGTTGCCGGGAAAAGTGACCGGCAGCTATCTCGGCGGGGCGTCGAATGCGGTATCTGAAGATCTGCTGCTGCAACTGGCGGCCTTGCTGGGCACCCTACACGCGATGCCACCGGAGCGTTTCGCCGGCTATTGGCAGCACTATTTGGGCGATGCGGCGCGCGATGTCTCCGTCGCCACCTGCTACCGGCGCGAAATCGCAGCGGCCCGCGCCTACGAGGCGAGCGAGGGCTTTCTGCCCTCCCCCTATCTTGTCCATCTCTTCGACTGGCTCGATCACCACATACCGGATAGCCATCGCCCTGCAGTTCTCGTTCACGGCGATTTCAACATTCACAACATGCTGGCCGAGGATGGGCGCATCACCGGCATTCTCGATTGGGAGTGCGCGAATTTCGGTGCGTCGGAGCAGGATCTGGCCTGGATCAAGCCTCACATCGCCCCACTGATCGACTGGAATCGCTTTTTGGCGCGCTATCGCGCGCACGGCGGCGCCGACGTAGATGAAGACACAATGCGCTTTTGCGCCGCGTTCAACGCGATGCGCACCACGCTGGCCACGAACAAGCACATGCTGAACGTACAAGATGGCATCGAGAACACGATGAAATTCGCGATGATCGAACTAGGTTACGCGAGCGCACACATGCGCTTGATTTGAACTCCACAACGAAGGGTCCACCATGGATACCACCACACAAGTGCCCGATACGCTGCAACCTGCTTACTCACTGGATTACACGCGTCCCGAGATGTACCAGATGGCGCACACTCCCGAAGTGGTAACCACGATCGTGTTTGCTGCGATGAGCGGCGCGCTGTTCCTCTACGCACTATGGCTTGCCAAGCGTCGCGGCACATGGCTGCCGGTTCTGCTCTGGGTGGGTGCCTGGTTGACGATGTTTCTCGAACCCGTCGCGGACATCATGGGCAACGCGATCCACTCGCAGATCGGGCAGATGAATATGTACTCGGTCAAAGGCCACCCCTTGCCGCTGTATGTGCTGTTTGCCTATCCGCCTTACTACGGCGCGCTGACAATCTTGCTGTTCGATCGTTACGTGCGACAGGACATTCCGCGCGGCATGTGGTGGAAGATTGCCGGCGGGACGGTGCTCGGCGTCATCAGCATCGAGCAGATCCCGCTGCATTACGGTTTGTGGCACTACTACGGGGTGCATACTTTCAAGATCGGCTACATGGCTATCGATATGGTGGCGATGAACTTGGCCTCGGTGATGGTAGCCAGCCTGGTGATTTACAAGCTCGTGCCCGTGCTGCGCGGGTGGCGTCAACTGATGGTGCTGGGTCTATGCCCAGCCTTTGCGATGGGTGGTCATGCGGGTGCCGGCATTCTTGCCTACAACATGCATGGCCTGAAGACCGAAACATTGAGCCCTTGGATCGTGCAAGGCTCCGGTGCGTTGACGGTGTGTTTGTCGCTGCTGGTGATCTGGGGCACGATCGAACTCGTGTATGGACGCGCGGCCGAACGCACCGCCGCCACTCAATCGAATGAAGGCGCGGATACATCACGCGTCGCTGCACCTCATGGCGCGGCTCGCGGCGCTGGTGCCACCGCCGGGCATGCAACCTGACGTGTCCTGCCGGCACGCTGCGCCGTTAATCGAAACTGGCGAAGGCGTTGTGATCGTCGATCGCCGTCGCGATGCGGCGGATGAATTCTAGCGAGGTGGCTGGCGGCTGCATCTCGGGCGCGCCCTCGGGACGCGCGAGCGTTACGGTCCACATCTGCAACGCGGCGAACAGCTGCTGGCGGTACAGCCGCATCGTCTGGTCAAGCGAAGGTGTCGGTATCCCCTGTCCGGCAAGGCACTCAAGGTAGTACGCGATCAGCTCACGCTCCCACGCGCGGCGATTGTCCGGGCTGAGCGAGCTCGAGATCACGTAGGCGAGATCACGGCACCAGTGACCGCGCACCACGCACTGCCAGTCGCTGAGGCCCATCCGTCCGGCGGAGGTGATGTACCAGTTCTTCAGATGCACGTCGTTGTGGATCAGCGTGCGCGGCAAATCGCCGTGGCGCGCGAACGCGCGGCTGGTTGCGGGCCAGATATCCTTCGCGCGCGCGAGCAATCGCGCCGGTACGACCGGCTCCGCCTGCAGCAACCCCTCGTAGCCGCGCTCCGACCAGTGCACGCCCTCCTCGGTCAGCCGGTTGAATTCCTCGATGGTCTGGTAGTCACTGAGCGGCGTCTCGCGCCCGGATTTTCCGTAGAACTTCCCGTGTAGGCGCGCCAGAACGCCCAGCTGGTCGCGCGCCATCGTCTGCGATACCTGGGTGCGTTCGTCGCAGAACTCGACCTGGCCGGTCATGTCCCTGAGCAGCGTGATTGAGTTCAGCGACTCGCGGTCGATTTTCGAGAAGTAAGCGACCGGCGCCTCGATATCGAGCAGCGCGCGAACCTTGTTGTAGAAGGTGATCTCGCCCTCGGCGCAGTTGTTGAGACCGAGGATGAAACGGCTCTCCAGCGTCTGGGTCGCCTTGCAGAAAACGCTCGGCGGCAGCTTCGCCGCCTGCCCTGCGGCGTTGTACTGCAGGAAGATCCGACCACGATTGGTGGTGCCCTCGCGGTCGATATCGAGCGTGTGCGCCGTGACTTCTGCGCCGTGCACCCCAGCGCACAATACCCGGCTCAGCCACTCGTGGCTGATCAGCTCGAAGCTGATCGGGATATCGTCGAGCGTGCGCGCGATCTTAGCTTCGCGCCGTTCCTGCTCGAACAATTCCCGCACCCGGGCAAAACGCTGGTCAACTGACTGCGGCACAAACGATTCCTCCAGGCAGCCTCAAGTTTCGAAGCCGACGATCAGCGCCGAAGATCCCTCCACCATTTTGCCCGTGACTACCGATAACTGCGATCCATACCGCCATCGTGTTCAGGCCGTCGGCCATCATGGCGTTCCACCGCGCCTTTGTGAAGCGCAAGTACCGCTTGCTCTTCACGCAAAAAGAGCGCCGCAAGCCAGGCCCCAAGGCCCCGCGCTGACGCTGGTTGCCGCCATCGTTGAAATGAAACGCCGCAATCCGCGATTCGGATGTCGGCGGATCGCTCAGTAGCTTTCCTTCATATTCGGTGTCGAGATCGACAAGGATGTCGTGCGCCGTCTGCTCGCCGGGCACTACCGGCCTGAGCCCGGCTCTCGAGGCCCAGCCTCAGCCAGTATCAATGGCAATCTCACTGCCGCGGCTTGTATCAACTACCAATGGCGGCTTGACTCACAATTCGCCGCACACACGTGCAGGAAGTGAGGCACGGCGATGATCTCGGGATATCAGGCGATGGCGTTTAGATGCCGATCCCGGAATCTATCCAGAAGTCCGCATTTGTCACATCGTTCTCGTTTCACAGGGACCGCATTGGGCTTGGGTCAATTACGTGAAATATTGACTTGGCGGAACTCGTTTCTAGCAAAGACTCGTTGCCAGAGTCCTTCGGCGTGAAGCTCATGAAGCAATACACCGATGCTGTTACCCCCTAGCCCTGCTGCTATCGAGCAGGTTTTTTTGCTCATCGCGAAGCCTGTGCAACCACACGCGCGCCGCCGCTTTCAAAAGCGGAACCTCAATAGGTTGCTTGAGGCCCATGCGACCACCCTAGCACGCTAACTCTTCCCAGCTCGTGCCTGGGCGCTCCGCAACACGCGCAGCTGGCGGTGGGCCAACCTATGCCGGTGGCCTAACCCGGTACCACGCGGCATACAACGCAGGCAGGAAAAGGCAGGTCAGCGCCGTCGCGATGACGAGCCCACCCATGATCGCGACCGCCATCGGCCCATACATCGTATTGGTCAACAGCGGGATCATCGCGAGGATCGCGGCAGCGGCCGTGAGCACGATGGGACGGAAGCGGCGTACCGTCGAATCGACAATCGCCTCCCACAGGTGCTTGCCCGCTTCGACGTCCTGGCGAATCTGGTCGACCAGGATCACTGAGTTGCGCATGACCATGCCCGCCAGCGCGATGGTGCCGAGCATGGCGACGAAGCCGAAGGGCATCCGCGTCAGCGTCAGCGCCAGCGCAACGCCGATCATGCCGAGCGGCGCGGTCAGCATGACGAGCGCGGTCAGACTGAAGCTTTGCAGCTGGATCATGAGCAGCGCGGCAATGAGGAAGCCGACCCAGGGCAGGATCTCCATGATCGGTTCCTCGCCCTTGGCCGACGATTCGGCCATGCCCGCGATCTCGAAGTGGTAACCCGGTGGCAATTTGTCGATGATGGGTTGCAGTAGCGGCATGAGCTGCGCGGTGACGGTGGGCCCCTGGATATTGCCGGCTACCTCGACCTGCAGCAGAAGGCTCGCCTGGCGATCCCAGCGCCAGATCACCGCTTCTTCCATCACGGGATCGAGCCGCGCCAGCTGCGCGAGCGGTATCGCCCGTCCGCTCGCGCTCGGCACGAGGATGTCAGCCAACGCATCGGCGCGGCGCAGGTCTTGGCTGCCGCGCCAAGTGATGTCGATCAGCTGGTCGCCTTCGTGCACCTGTGTGATCGGCGCGCCGTTCAGCACGACCTGCAGCGTTTGCGCGATGTTCTCGCGCGTGACGCCCAGCGCGTGCGCTTTGTCGTAGTCAACCATGACACGTACGCTCTTGGCGAGGTTGGACCAGTTGACGTGCGGATCGCGCACATGCGGGTTCTGGCGTATCGCGTTCGTCATTTCCTCGGCGTAGCGGCGCAGCGTCGGCAAATCGTCGCCGGAAAGACGGAACTCGACGGGATAGTCCACCGGTGGACCATGACGCAGGATCTGCGTACGCGCCCGCACGCCGGCGAAATCGCCGTTCGCGTCGTCGAACAACACCTTCATGCGCTCGCGGAACTGGTCGCGCGAGACCTTGTCCTTCGCCATCACGATATATTCAGCGAAGTTGGTGTACTGCAGCTGGACGTTCTGCCCGAGGATGAAGCGCGGCGATCCGGAGCCGATGTAGCCGGCGTAATGCTTGACGGCAGGATCCTTGGCGATATGACGCTCGAAGCTCTGCGCCACCGCCTGCGTGGCCTTGATCGACGATCCCTCCGGCAACCACAAGTGGACGATCACCTCGCGGTGTGCCGAGCTGGGAAAGAACTGGTTCTCCACCGCCGTGGCGAACAACACGATGGCGCCGAAGAACGACGCCGCGGTTGCCGCGATGACGCGCCTGCGATGGCGCAGGCACCAGTCGATGACGCTTCTCAGCTTGAGGTAGAAGCGCGTGTCGTAGATCGCGTCGCCGTGCCCGTTCACCTTGGCGCGCAACGCGTCGACGTCGAGGATGCGGTAGCCGATGTAGGGCGTGAACAGCACGGCGACCACCCACGAGATCAGCACCGCGAGCATGACCACCCAGAACATGCCGCCGGCGTACTCGGCCGATGCCGACTCGGCGAGCCCGACCGGCATGAAGGCAGCGGCCATGATGAGCGTGCCGAACAACATGGGCATCGCCGTTGAGGTATAGGCAAAGGTGGCCGCCTTCAGCTTGTCCCATCCCTGCTCGATCTTCACCACCATCATCTCGACGGCGATGATGGCGTCGTCGACCAATAGCCCGAGTGCGATGATCAGCGCCCCGAGCGAGATCAGATGAAGATCGATGCCGAACAGGCGCATGGCGAGGAAGGTGGCGGCAAGCACCAGCGGAATCGACAGCGCGACTACCATGCCGGTACGCCAGCCAAGGCTCACGAAGGAAACGACCAGCACGATGAGCACGGCCTCGAGAAGCGAACGCACAAACAGATTGATCGAGACGAAGACATCCTCGGGCTGGTTGGCGATGGTGTGGAATTCAACGCCGCGGGGGGTGTCGGCCTTGAGCTCGGCAAGTCGCGCCTGCACATTGCGCCCCAGCGCAATCACGTCGCCGCCCGCTTCCATCGCAACGCCGATGCCGACCGCGTCCTTGCCCGCGACGCGCATCAGCGGGTCGGGCGGTTCGACATAGCCGCGATGCACCTCCGCGATATCGCCGAGCCGCAGGCGGCGGCCGTTGATCTCGATGGTGGTCTGCCGCACTTGTTCCACGGTTTGGTAATTGCCCGTCACGCGCATCTGGATGCGGTCGGCGTCGGTCTCGAGAAAGCCGCTCGGCTGCGTTTGGTTCTGCTGGCGTATGACCTGGATCAGGGCTTGGGGCGTCAGGCCAAGCCGGGGCAGACGCGCGGTATCTATATCGACATAGATCTGCTCGTGCTGGACGCCGAACAGGTCCACTTTCTTCACGTCGCGCACGCGCCGCAGCTCGCGCGCGAAGCGATCCGCCTGACGGCGCAGCTCGGCGGGCGCGACGCCGTCGCCCGTCAGCGCAAAGATGTTGACGTAGACATCGCCGAATTCGTCGTTTGGAAAAGGGCCTAGCGTTCCCTCCGGCAGCTCCGGCTTGATGTCGTCGAGCTTGCGACGCACCTGCTGCCAGATCTCGGGGACGGCATCCGGCGGCGCGGCGTCGTGAAGCATGATGAAGATGCTCGACTCGCCCGCTCTCGAATAGGAGCGCAGATGGTCCAGCCAGCGAATCGTCTGCAGCCGCTTCTCGATGCGCTCGGTCACCTGCAGCTCGACTTCGCGCGCCGTCGCGCCCGGCCACATCGTGCGGACGATCATCACCTTGATGGTGAAGTTGGGCTCTTCAGAACGGCCAAGCTTGAGATATGACTGCGCGCCCGTGATCATGACGAACAGCATCAGGAACACGATAAGCTGCGGGTGCGCCAACGCCCAGGCGGAAAGGTTGAATTTCTTCATGTCGCCACCGGCTTCAATCGGCGATCATGAAGCTGACCTTTTCGCCCGCATGCACTTTATGCACGCCGGAGGCGACGATGCGTTCGCCGGGCTCGAGGCCTTCCGTCACCAGCACACCGCCGTCGCGCCAGGTTGCCACTTTCACGGGCCGCAACGCGGTAATGCCCTTGGCATCGACGACCCACACGGCGGGCTGCTCGCCCTGCTGGTAGATGGCGGCCGCCGGCACCACGACGCTGTTCGCCTGCTTCGAGACGAAATCGACGTGGCCGCTCATGCCGAGCACCACGGCCGCATCGGCATCAAGCAGCGTGATGCGCGCGGGATAGGTTCGCGTCGCCGGATCGGCGGCCGCGGAGATTTCGCGCACCTTTCCGCGATAGGTCTTGTCCCTGGCGGCCCACAGGCGCACGTCGGCCATGTCGTCGACGCGATATAGGCCGACGCTGGATTCAGGCAAAGAAATCGCAACCTCGCGCTCGCCGGCTTGCGCGAGCACTACCACGGGTTCGCCCGCGGCCACCACCTGCCCCGGCTCGGCCAGCGTCGCAGCGATCACGCCGGCTGCATCGGCGCGCAGCGTCGCGTAGGCCTGCGCGTTGCGCGTCAGGCCGGCTTGCGCCTGCGCCGCCTTGAAGGCCGCCTCGCGCTCGTCGAGAGCGGACTGGCTGATGAAGTTTTGCGCCCGCATGTCGCGATAGCGCTTCAGCTCCGCCTCGGCCTGCGCGCGTTGCGCCTCGGCCTGGACCGCCTCCAGGGCGACGTCGGCGGGATCGAGCAAGGCAAGTGGCTGGCCGGCCTTCACCGCGGCACCCGAGTCGACCAAACGCCGTTGCAGCTTGCCGCTGATGCGAAAGCCAAGCGGTGTCTCGTGACGCGCGCGGACTTCGCCCGCAAAACTGCGCTTGCTGTCGGCGCTTCCGGCGTCGACCACTATCGTCGCCACGGGGCGCGGCGGCTCGGGCGGGGGTACTTTTTCCGAGCATGCCGCGATGACCAGTGTGCCCAATGCGATTCCAGCGACGATGGCGAGTTTCATGAAATGCCTTCGATTGTTCATTTGCCACGAGCAGCCTGCTATCAAGGAAAGTCAGCCGGCCGATCCGGTTAGTGTGGAGGCATCAACGGAGCCGGAAGTCCAGTCAGGTTCTCAAATGCGGCAAGCCTACGGAATGAGCGAGACCACGGCCATTTCCGAGGGCTGCTCGGAAGACCGTTTCCACCCGCTGCCATGGGGCATCGAACATGTCGTCGACCCGATCACGAGCAAGCCGCTGCCGCGAAGCGGTGTGCAGACTGGGCGAGTCATGGTTCTCGATCTGTTGTCGAACAGCCTGTGGCCGACCACGCTCACCGCCGATCAAGCCTCATCAATTGGGATGGCGGCTGCCCCTGCGGACGCAAAAGACCGTACTTCTACAACGGCATATCGCGGCTCGTCGAGGCGCGGGACGATGACAACATCACTTGCGCGAAGGCACCCGAAGCGTACGAGCGGTTGGAGGCGTTTGCGTTGTCACTGTGAAATGACGAGCTAAACGCTCAACGGCGACGAAGTCATCAGCATCGCGATACAGAATCCGGAGGTAATGCGACTGATGGAGTCGATGACCGCGCTCGGAAAGATCGGTCAGCCGTAGCAGATCGCGGAGGTCATGAGTGCATCGCTCTCGGCTTTGTCTGCCTTGGTGAACCCGCTCGGGGCGAAGCTCGAAAAGATCTCGGCTGCACGAGTGGCGTCCACACCCCCTTCGGGTTCCGGCGGGAAGTCCGTGAGGCGAAATACGGTCCCATTCGCTGGAGTCTTCAAAGCGAGCGGCTCGTCATCGGGCGAAGGCGATGCATTCGCCAGAGGCGCCGGCGATTGCTTCGTCATCCATATGTTCGTGAGCACCATGCCGCTGCCGATGGGGAATACACAGGGCGTTGGGCCATCGCTGATCAGTACGCCACGTCCGTTCACCTGCCCTGTGACAACGCGTCGAACTTGGAGGCCTTCTTTCATCTCAGCTCCTTTCTCTTCTCTAATCATTTGCCTATGACTGCTCCGAGCCGCAGGTAACCCGCATTGCTCCTAGGAGGACACGTTGACCGTACCCTGACAGCGTTCGAACAACTTGCGTTCTTCCGAGAGCCTGCATGGATCGCCGATGCTGTAGCGGTGCAGGAGCAGCTACTCCCTAAATAACAAATGGACAGGAGAAACCGGCAGGCCAGAGTCCTGAAGCTGAGTATCGTGCGACTGGTCGATGACCGTATGGAGCTCCTAGTTGACACCCACGATCGCGTTCAGATCACCCCCGTTAGGGCATCGTTTTGCAAGTTTGTAAGTAAGGTGACTTAGCTCGTTTATCGCCGGCAGACGCGCTTATGGATGCCAGGACAGACGGTTTTGTAGGACCGGAGTGATATTGCACGGCATCAAAATAAGTCAGTTGCCTTAGCTCGCCCGAATCTCTATCGTCGTCGTGGTTTGAAGTGATGAGAGAGAGGGTCTATGCCTGCCACTACGGTCACCAGTTCGGCCCTGCGCCAATCCTGGGAGAACTATCACAAGGCACTAGACGATATCCGTGCGCAGACGGAGGCGACCCCCCGCTACTTGAACTATCCCGAGGACCGGGCGAAGGCCTATCACGCACTGATGGAGGTGCAGGCGATGGCCTATAACTTTGTGGTTGCGCCACGCATGACTCACCCGCGGATCTACAAGAATCTGAGCTGGCAAACCAATATCTATACGCTTGGCCAAAATGGTCCCGATTGGGATTACCGGAATCTATTCGTCGACGGCAAACAGACCTATCGGCTCAGCGGTCGGGTACGCGGCAGCAAGCTGACGCTGATCCAAGTCTTCAATGGTGTCTTCGGCGATCCCGGAGTTAAAACCGTCGGCAATTACAATGTCGCAGACATGCATGTTGAAAAGGACGGGGCCTTCGAGATCATCCTCGGCGGCTCAAAGCGCGCTGACAATTGGATCCCACTCGATTCCAGCGTTGACTATCAGTACGTCTTCTTCCGCTTCGCGATGGCAGACTGGAACGACGAGCCTGCAGAAATCAGCATAGAGCGGATCAGCCCCGTCGAGCCGGGCCACTACAGGGGCGATGAGTTCGACGAGGCCGCCATGGCCAAGCGTATCCGCCGCGCCGAGAACTTCATCCGGTACGTTACCGGCGTCTACAACATCGCATTGCACGATGCCTATATCGCGGGCGCCAAAGGGACGAACATGCTCTCGCATCGCCCAGGCACCACGGACGGCGAAGTCGGCAGTCCCTCCTCCGACTACGCGCTGGGCACCTACGATCTGGCGGATGACGAGGCGCTGATGCTCACCATGCCGAAGGCGCCCGATGGAGTCTACTGGTCATTTCAGCTTGGGGATGTCTGGTCGCGATCCTTGGATTTCGGAGAGCGGCAGAGCTCACTGAACATGGCGCAGGCCAAGCTCGACACCGACGGCGCCCTACGTATTGTGGTATCGCTGCGCGATCCTGGGATCGCCAACTGGCTGGATACAGTGGGTCGCCATCAAGGCACGATCGTGTTTCGCAACTATGTCGCGAAGACAGCGTCGGTCCCCGAAACGCAGGTGGTGAAGTTTGCTGACCTTCTGCGCATCCTGCCAAAAGGCACAGCAATGGTCTCGGCGACGGAACGAGACGCTGCACTCGCGCGGCGGCGCGCAGGCATCGCCAAAAGCTTTGAGTGAACAAATGAGTGCTGCGATCACGCTGGTCCGTACGATAGAACGCACTGCTCAACATCATGACAACGGCGATGAAGTTGAACAGAAGGTCGATCTGCCGAATAGATGCGGCGTCAACGCCACGCTCCGCTAACTGGGCCGGCATATCGCCCCGACCGGAGTTCACCGCAGATGAAATTAGTCGAGCCTTCCGATGCGACCACAAGCTCACTCGCATCCGCTAGGACTGCGCGTGGAACTCTGCGTTCGATCGGCGTGACGCCGGTGCCGAGTTGCGAGAGATGCCATTTCGATTTGGATCGGTTGGGTAAAAAAGGAAAGCTACTTCAAATCTTATCGGACGTAGGCACGCCAGACACTCCGAGAAGTAATCGGCGAGTCGTTTAAGAGAGGTGGAGAGACTATGGAACCGCATTTTTTAGCTCGGCCTGAAATGCAGATGCCTCACACTGCAGAGATCGTAATCACCATTCTCTATGCTGTGTTTGTGCTTCTGTCCGTAGGCTACGCAATAACAGTGGCGAGAAAAGATGGCGTGAGCTATCCGCTCTGGATCATGTTTGGCGGTCTGTGCGCGTCACTCTACGAGCCGCTCGACGCTGTATTGGGCCATTTCATCTACCCGATGACCAACATGCAGTTTGAAGTCTTCGAGCTGTACGGTGTGAAGATGCCCTTATTCCTGGTGCTGACCTACGTATTCTACGTTGGGCCGTTGATGGTTTTCGTCTTCAGCGGCTTGGAAAGAGGCACACTGACCACGGGAACCTGGTGGAAGACATACGCAGTATGTATCGGCTTGGCGACTCTCCATGAGCCGTTCTGTATTCATTTTGGCCTGTGGTATTACTGGGGCGACAATCAACCGTTGAAGCTGTTCGGAAAGCTGCCGATGTGGTGGACCTACGTGAATCCGGCAGCCATCATGTGCATGGCCGTAGTCTGCCACCGCATTTGGAGAGACGTTCTCGAACGTCGTCACTCTTACCTGCTGCCCCTGATGGTGACCCTGTCACTCTTTGCTATTCACGGGGCTATGGCTGCGCCGATTTTTGCGGCGCTTGCTACGTTCACCAGCAAGACCGCGACCATTATTGCAACCTTCATGTCGATGGGGCTCGCATTCATGGGAATGTGGTTTTCGTCCAAAGTGATCAAAAAGGAAGCGGCTGTAGTCCCGACAAGGGCATACCAAGCCGCACTCGCTTAGGAGCTTGGCGCCAGTTCTGTCTAGGAGCAGTTGCATGCTTACACCCTACGATGAGTTCCCCGTTCACCAGGCTGCGCATCCGTTCAGTCACATCCCCTCGACTGATTACAGCTGGGACGACGGCTACTACTTCGGCGTAATGAGTCCGGCCGAGAAGGTATTCCTGGCAATCGGTATACGAGTGAATCCGAACACGGACATGATCGGCGGATACGCGTTGTTCAATTGGGCCGGCCGTCAGTACACCGTGCGTTTCAATCGGAGCTGGCGGCGCGAATTTGCATTGCGAGTCGGTCCCTTCTCAGTCGACTTCATCGAGCCGCTACGCAAGCTGCGTCTCACTCTGGCGAAGAACGACAGTGATCTCGAGTTTGATGTCCTGTGGGAAGGCGTGTCACCAGCCTATCTGGAAGAGCACCATGTGGCCGAACGGCGCGGGCGTCGCACGACCGACCAGACACGCTATTCGCAACCCGGCAAAGCAAGCGGCTTTATCCGCTTTGGCAGCAAGCGCTTCGAAGTGGAGCCTGCTGGCTGGAGCGCAGCCCGCGATCATTCGTGGGGGCTCTACGCAGAACGGGCGCCGCTCGCTCCCAAACCGGCGCTTCTTCCACCGAAGATCATCGACGGTCCGCAGCGTGCGCTGCGCTTCTGGACGGTGTTTCGTTCCGAGCCGTTCAGCGGCTTCTACCATATGCACGAAGATGCTCACGGCCGCCAAGTCAAGATGAACGATTGCTTCGGCATCCCCTTTGGTGGGCGACTGTACGAAGGCTGGGACGAGAAGCCCATTCAACTGACAACGGGGCGCCACGAGATCGAGTTCGAACCCAACGGCCGCATCATGAAACGCGCCCGAATATTCCTCACCGACAGCGACGGACGCGAATGGCGGCAGGAGATCGAGGTGCCGACGCCCCCATGGGTCGTCACCACAATGGGCTATACACCGGGTAGCTGGAAGGACGGTGGCACTTTCTTCACCTATCACGGCAATGAGGAACTCGCGTTTGAATGGGACGACTTCGATTTCTCGAAGCAGCCCTTCAAGTGGAAGCCATACGCTATCACCGCCGCTGAGGCGCGCGACGACTTTGGCTTTGGTTACGACCTCGAGAAGGAGATCTACGGGCTCGAGTATCTAGGCGATATCACAACTATCGCGCCCGATGGAAGGCGTGGTCGCGGCTCTGGTCAAATCGAATTCTTCCTCAACGGTGCCTATCATCCTTACGGGTTCAAGTAGATCTAGCGAGCGAGGGCGCCAGCGAGCTGTCCCTCTTGCCTCGGCGCGCAGGGAGGTTAACGGGCTGCGCCGCATTGCGCCCTGAGATCATCGAGCAACGCGCCCGATCGGGTTTGCGAGGAAGATGCAGAAGTGCTTGGCGCTACAGCAAAACAGAAGCTTGTGTGTTCGACGAGAAGTAAATCCGTCCCTTCTAGCGCTAGAAGTAATCTGTCCTACTAGCGTTGCACAGCTATGACCCGCAGCACCCTCAGGTCTCTCTGAACGCGGGTAGCACTTCGGTGC
>JBEVDW010000236.1:0-4514 GCA_040513115.1 Steroidobacteraceae bacterium
ATACTCGTGTGACAACAACACCGTGAACAGCGCTTTGCCGTCCGGCGCACGATACGGTGCCTTGTTGTGATCGGCGATCACCGCAATCGTGTCGGGATCCTCGTGCGGAGAAGGCAAGTAGTAGGTGGCCGGATCCGACGGCCGGCTCGATAGCCCAAGTCCGACGTTCCCCAGCTTGCGGTAGCGTGTGGTCCGGTAGAGATCTCGCGTGGTCGCATCCATCTGCGGATACATCGCCAGCGCCGGCTCTGCGGTCGTCGCGATGACACAGCCATCGAAGAGGCTCGTGCGGCCGCCGGCCGTGACTTCAACCGCTGCACCCGTGTCGGCGACGTGCTCAACTGGACTCTTGTAGCGAACCTCGATGTGCTTGGAGATCTCGACGGGCAGCGCCATCACGCCCTGATTCAAGTTGTACACGAACGGTGCCAGCATGTTGCGCACGGTCCAGTAGAGCAGGGCGATCGACGTGTCCTTGTCATCGGCGACCCAGGTTCCGCTCACGAGCGGTTGGGCCACATAGTGATGCAGATTGTGGTTCAGTCTGCGCTTCGCATAGTGCTCGACCGTTTCGATATCGATTTCTGCCAGCTTCGTGTAGTCGGAATAGCCGAGACTCGCCCGATGGCGAAACGTGTCGAGAGCGAGGCGAAGCGCGCGGAACTTGTCCGGCCATGACAGAAAGGCAGTCGACAGCGAGGTGGATATCGGCTTGGTGTAGTCGAAGTGGTAACGCTTGCCGTCGCGCATCGTCGCACCCAACGCGGGCAGCTCCGACATCTGCGAACGCAGTCCGAGCTCTGTGATGAGCTCGATCGCCTCGCGATAGGTGCCGAGATAGGCCGACATGCCGACGTCCATCAGAAAATCGCCTTTCTTGATCGACCACATGCGGCCGCCGACACGGTCGCGGGCTTCAAACACGGTGGGGATGCATCCCAGCTGTTTGAGTCGATGAGCCGCCGCCATACCAGCCATGCCGCCGCCGATGACGGCGACCTGTTTTCCGTGCGTCTTCAAGACGGCTACCCCCTACGCATATATATGAGTGCTGCCCGGCTGCGGGCGCGAAAACCTGGAATAAGGGGAATATAAGAATAACAGCGGTTATAGTCAAACACTCGAAAAAACATGGGTTTATGACATTGTAGACGTACTTTAACTAGAACAGCGGATACGCGGAATCGGCGGATTTTCGCCAGCGAGCGATCGCGGCAGCCGCCTAGCTCACCGGGCCCGCCGACGCGTCTTCTTTGCACTCAGCGCTGCAGCACCCGCGACTGGTTGCGATCCGATATCGATGGGGCCCCAGTTGAGATCGGGGAGGAGGGTGATCAGCACGTGCTTCGCGAGCGTCGATGGATCCTTCAGCGCACGCAGCAGCGGATTCAGGTAAATGCCGAACCGAATCACATCCGCGGTGCCCAGCAAGAGCCCATGCAATGAGACACAGAGAAATACCGAGTTCCTCTCGGGTGCCAGTCGGTTGCAGATCTCGACGCATTCGGTGAACGGGGGGCCGAAACTTTCGCGACTGACTTTCTCCTGGCCCGCGATGTCTCGGCCGAGATACTCCCGATGCAGCAGGTTGAAGAAGATGCGGTCCTCGGAGAGGTCCGTTGCGAGAACAATCATGTAAGAGAGTAGTCGATCCTTGTCCGACCGATCGCGTTCCCGCAATGCCGCGATGAGACGTTGCGACTTTTTGCCGAAGACCGACGTGCAGACCGCTTGATACAGGCGTTCCTTGCTGCCGAAGTGGTGATAAATCACAGGGAGGCTCAGCTGAGCGCGTTCCGCCACCTCGCGCATGTTCGTTTCGGCGAATCCGTTGCGAGCAAAAGACTCGGCGGCAATCCTGATTATCTTCTGCTGAGTGGATAGAGCCATGAGCCTTCCTGGAACCTGGCCCGAAAGCTAAGCACATGTGCCATCGCTTGAACAGCTCCAAGGCGCGTGCCCCAGGCTTGCGCTAGAACACCTTCTGCAACCCCGCCTAGAAGAATGGCAGGTCGGAGGGTGTGGAGGTCAGTGCACGCGCTGTCTTTCTTTGCCTGCGGCTAGCGTACCGCCAAGGCATCGAGATCGTCGATCGCGCGCGCGATGCGGCCGATGAACTCCATGGCGGTTTGCGAAGGCTGCATGTCCGCCGGCAACACTTCAGTGGGGCAGAGCGTAATCGTCCACCATGCGAGCGCGGTGAAGAGTTGTTGACGATAGAGGTCCCATGCTTCGTTCAATGAAGGCACGGCCACTGCGCGCGAGCGACATTCTTCCAGATACAACTGCAACAGGTCGCGTTCCCATTCGCGACGCTGCGGCGTTTGCAGTGCCACGGCGATCGCATAGGCGACATCTCGTGACCAGTTTCCGACGCAAGCGAGCTGCCAGTCCATCAGTCCCATGCCATGTTGGCCGCGCACATACCAATTCTTCAAATGCGTATCGCTGTGAAGCAACGTACTTGGCAGTTGATCATGTTTGGCGACGGAGCGCTGCATGGCAGGGTAGATCTCCGCCGCACGGGAAAACAGCCGTGCCGGAATGACGCTCTCGGCAGCGCGGACGCCTCGCTCCGCTGCGGCGTCCATGTGCAGCAGCCTGACGGTGGTCGCCCATTCCTGTTGCCAGGTGGGCAATCCCAGTTCTCCCGAGACCAGTTCGGGATGCTCGAACATGCTGGAGTGATAGCTCGCCATGAGGCGCACCATGCTCTCCGCGCGTTCACGCGTAACCACGGTGTCCTGCGCGCCGAACTCCACCTGGCCGGCGAGATCGTCCAGCATGACGATCGAATTGAACGACTCAGGGTCGTAGGTCGCGAGATATGCGCGCGGCGCGTCGATGTCGAGCAGCGGCCTTACGTTGTTGTAGAACATCGCCTCGCCGCGAGCAGCACCGCTCAATCCCAGACTGATGCGATTGATGAGCACATGTGAAGCCTTGCAGAACACGGAAGGCGGCAGGCCCGCCGCCTGGCCTGCCGCGTTGTACTGCAAGAAGACCCGGCGTCGATTCGAAGAGCCGTTATCGATTTCGCTCAAGGAAAAACCGACAACTTTGGCTCCGGGCTGATTGCGGCACATGACATGCGTCAGCCATTCGGGCGTCATCGCCTCGTAGCTGACGGGAATGTCCGTCGGCAGTGTCGCCTTCGCGCCGCTGCGTTGGTCACGTTCGTACAACTCCGTGATGCGTTGCACTTGCGCACTTGCCTGCATTGTCAGCCCTCGGTGGCGCGCAACCTTACCACTGGTAGCCGACATTGAAACCGTAAGTGCGCGGCAACGCGTAGATGCCGATCGTGCCCAGCGTGGTTTGCAGAATGCCGGAGAAGTATTCCTTGTCCGTGAGGTTCTGTGCCCATGCACTGACCGTCCAATGGTCATCAGGCGAGGTGTAGACGACCTTGGCCGAAACCAGCGTCACGTCATCGTTCGCTACGCTGTTCAGATTCTGCGGTGAGAAGTACTGCTTGCTGCGATAGTGAATGTTCGTGTTCGCAGCGATCGAGCCTGCCGGCAACGCCCAGGTGTACGTCGCACCCACGTTGCCCGTGAGCTTCGGCGCGTGCGCCATGCGATTGCCCGAGAAGTCTCCCGGCACGACGCTGAAGCCGGGGAACGGCGCGTTGTCGACATACGCTGTGCCACCAGGGAAATTCTCGTATTCGGCTTTGAACAGCCAGGACAGACCGCCAGTCAGCTTCAGCGCATCGATGGGCTGCACTAGCGCATTCAGATCAAGACCAGAGACCTTGGAGTCTGCAGCATTCGCGAGCTCGGTGGGATTGTTGTTGCTTGGAATGAAGGAGACTTGCAGATCCTTGTAGTCGTAGTGGAACAGTGCTGCTTCCAAGCGCGCCATACCTGCAAGCTCGGTTTTGATGCCCATTTCGAGTGCCGACACTTTCTCCGGATCCACCGGCCCCACGTTGGCGAGATTCGACAGGTTGTACGAGCCAGCCTTGTAGCCTTTGCTCGCCGTGAAATACAGCAGTGAGTCACCCACCTTGTAGTCGATGGTCAGCTTGGGCGATACATCGCTCCAGCTTTCATCCGCTGACGGTGCGACCGGGAAGCCGCCGACAGTACCGCCATCGTATTCGGCCTTGTCCTTGCTGTAGCGGACACCGAGCGTCAGGCCCCACTGATCGTTGAACTCATATCGGCCCTGCACGTAAGCGGCATAGGACTTCTGCGTTCCGCCAGACTTGATCGGAGGCGATCCAGGAACGAGCAGCGGACCGTAGCCGCCATCGCTATCCATCCAATACAGACCGGCAATCCACTCGATGTCGCTGTCTGCAGTGGAGAGGAGCTGCAACTCCTGCGACCACGTCTTGTCGAGAATGTCCGAATAGAACCAACCGAGGTCGGCGCTCGTCGAATCGTATTCGCTGCCGCTGTGATTCACGCCTTCGCGGAAACCGCTGATGGACACGAAGTCGGCAAAGCCGAGCGGGGCCTTTACGCGCAGGGTGCCGCTGGCCGAGCGATAGCGACCCACCCACG
>JBEVDW010000237.1:0-4552 GCA_040513115.1 Steroidobacteraceae bacterium
GGCCAACACTTCAATCTGAGCACTGCAGCTCGCATGGTCATGCGTGTAAACGGCGATTAATCAGAGTTTCCCTAGGTGCACTCTCTACCGGCCATCCGGTTCGCGCATCGAGCACGTGCGAATAGCGTATGCCGTCCTTAAGCACGTATCGGCCTGGATCTCCACTCCACCCGCAGTTCGCGGAGTTCCTGGTTGACTGCGGCATCGACTCCATCTCGGTCAGCCCGGACAGTTTCCTGGAGATCAAGCGACGGGTGGCTGCGGCGGAAGCGGCGCGATCGAGCGTGCGCCGCGAGCCGGCAACCTAGTGCCGCGCGTCACCGAGACCCAGGAGAGAACGGCAAAGAGTTGCGGGCGCTGCCGGCAGGCTACTCGTCCTCGGCTGCGAACGGATCTGCTCTGCGCCATGCCGGGGCGCACGAAAACCACAGGCTGTGCGTCAGCCTTGCAGCGAGCTCGATAGAGCCTTGAATCGTTCCCACTCCACCGCGGGCCAGATCTCCGCATCGGCTGTATCCGATCAGCTGGACCGTCGACGGCGGCGTATCCACTTCTCGATCTCGACCGTCGCCACGATGAGCAAGGCTGCCGCGATGCACACACCCAGCTCCTGTGCATCCAATGGCACGGTCTTGAAGAGCTCATTGCCAATAGGCACATAGACGATCGCCAGCTGCAATACGAAGGTCAGTACCACCGCGCCGAGCAAGGGACGATTCGAAGTCAACCCCAACTTCAACAGTGATGTGCTTTCCGATCGGATAGCCATCACGTGAGCGAGCTGCGTGAAACACAGCGTCGTCATGGCAACAGTTTGCCAGGAGTGCTCGTCAAGTCGCCAATACCAAGCTTGCGCCGCCAGTACGAGTGCAGCCATCAGCAGACCGACAAAGAACGCGTGCGCGCCGAGACCGTGTGCGAAGAGACTCTCTTCAGGCGGCCGTGGCGGACGTTGCATGACGTCGCGCTCCGCCCGCTCTGCGGCGAGCGCCAGACCCGGAAGCCCATCACTGACCAAGTTGATCCAGAGGATTTGAATCGGCACGAGTGGCACGGGCAAGCCCACGAACGGTGCGAGAAATATGGCCCAGATCTCAGCGGAGTTCGTCGTCAGCACGTAACGGACGAAGCGGCGCAGATTGTCATAGATGCGGCGTCCCTCGCGTACGGCTTTCACGATCGTGGCGAAGTTGTCGTCCAGCAAGACAATGGCTGCGGACTCCCTCGCAACGTCAGTGCCCTGAATTCCCATGGCTACGCCAACATTCGCGGATTTGAGTGCTGGCGCGTCATTCACCCCGTCACCCGTCATCGCGACAAT
Source organism: Steroidobacteraceae bacterium (assembly GCA_040513115.1). GTDB lineage: Bacteria > Pseudomonadota > Gammaproteobacteria > Steroidobacterales > Steroidobacteraceae > DATELY01. Next base: position 1,322 of record JBEVDW010000237.1, read on the forward strand.
CTCGCCGGCCGCCTGCAGGGCCTCGACGATCTTTACTTTCTGCTCCGGCGCCACGCGTGCGTAAACACGCACATCGCCCACGCGCCGCGCGAATTCTTCTGCCGACAGCTGCTTCAGCTCAACGCCGGTGAGCACACCACCTTCTTGCGAGATGAGACCCAGCCGTCGGGCGATGGCACGCGCGGTTAACGGGTGATCGCCAGTGATCATCACAGGCGTAATCCCGGCGGACTTGCATGCTGCGATAGCCTCGCTCGCTTCGGGACGTGCCGGATCAATGAGCCCCACGAATCCCACGAACGTGAGCTCGCGCTCCACGACTTCGGGGCGCATGTCGTTCGGCAGCCCATGCCATTGCCGCACACCGAAGCCCAGTACTCGTAATCCTTCGGTTGCCATCCGATCGGCGATCTGTGCGAGGTGCGCGCGATCTACTCGCACCACCCCAAACGCCCTCAGCTCACGTATGCAAGCCGCAACGACGACTTCTGCCGCACCCTTGGTAATCGACAGAAACGATCCATCCGGTTGCTGGTGCACGGTCGTCATGCACTTGCGCTCGGAATCGAACGGAAGCTCTGCAACCCGAGGCAGGCGCGTGGTCGCGCTTGCGCAATCAATCCCACCTGCCTCAGCCGCCAGCAGTAAGGCAGTTTCAGTGGGGTCGCCCGTCAAGCCTCCTGTTGCGTCGCGCTTCGCATCGTGACTGATCCCCATCGCCAGCAGCAGCATCGCGCCTGCACCCGTATCCTCCAATGTCCTCGTACGCGAATCGTCGCAGAAGTACTCCTCTGCACGCATCTGATTGGCAGTCAGCGTTCCTGTCTTGTCGGAACAGATGAAGGTCACGGATCCGAGCGTCTCTACTACGGGTAGGCGGCGGATGAGCGCTTGCTGCGCCATCATCTTGCGTGCACCGAGGGCCAGGGCGATGCTCACGACCGCCGGAAGTGCTTCGGGAATTGCGGCGACCGCGAGGCTCAGCGCAACGAGGAGCATCGGTAGTGCGGGTTCGTCTCGGAGCAGCCCCGTCGCAAACACGATGGCGCATATGCAGAGAATCACAAATGCGAGCCGCCGACCGAAAGCATCGAGCCGGCGTTGCAAGGGTGTTTGTGCCGTACGGGCGTGCGTCAACAGCTGCGCGATGCGGCCGAATTCCGTCTGCATGCCCGTCGCGATGACGACTCCAAGCGCGCGTCCATACGTCACGACACTGCCCTTGTGAGCGATGTTGTTACGGTCGTCAATGGCCAGGTCCGGTCGATCGATTTCACCCGTGGTCTTGTCCACGGGCACCGATTCACCCGTGAGAGCAGACTCGTTGACGCGGAGCCCCGCCACTTTCACCAGCCGCAGGTCCGCAGGGACGATGCGCCCTGCGTCGATGATCACCACATCACCGGGCACGAGATCCGCCGCCTGAATCGTGTGTTGCGTGCCCTCGCGCATCACGGTGGCTGAAGGTGCGGCCATGGCCTTGAGCGCAGACAATGCACGCTCGGCCTGCGCTTCTTGGAAGAAGCCCAACGTTGCATTGAGGACCACGATGGCAATGATGATGACTGTATCGGTGAGATCGCCGATCACGCCCGACACGATCGCCGCTGCAATGAGGATGAGCACCATGAAGTCGGCGAACTGCGCCGCGAGCATCGCGAGCCTGGACCGCGCTGGTGCCTCGTCGAGCACGTTCGGCCCGTAGCGCGCACGACGTTGCTCCACTTCGGCGACACTGAGTCCGTCGGGACGCGTGGCAAGTCGTTCATACGTCTGCGAGACCGACTGCCGGTGCCAATCGGCTCGATTGTCGCCGCTCACTTGCAACCTAGATCCTTCGCCACGAATTGCCGCGCTTACTGATCGAGCGCCGAACCAGAGTACTGTCCCTTACAACCTGCCGGCGACAATTGGCTCTGGTCATCGGCGGCTGGCACTACAGCAGGATCGTCAATCTCCCCTGATCGTTGAGCGTGTCCAGATCCAGCACACACCGCTTGTGTTTGATGCGGAAGCTCTCGCCGGCGGGCTCGAGCACGTAATGGGCTTCGCCCATGTAGCGTGAGGTGCGACCGCTCTTGGTGCGGTACGTGATGAAGTTGGCTTTGGTGGACAGCCCGTGGCCGTTCTCGTTGACACGCACGTTGCTGATCATGTGCCGCGTCTTCGAGTGCGGGAACTCGCAATGAGCGGTCTTCTTCATCAGCCGGTTCGCGCGTAGCGTAAGCCGTTCCTTGTCGTCTGCAACGATGAAGATGGACTTGGCCGGGTCGGCTGCGAGGGGATCCGGGGCGCTCATCGACGCGATTTCATAATGCGCATCGTCGGTGTAGAGATCGGCCCACTCAGGCAGCCGCCAGCTGTCGAGCAGTTCGGCCTCGCGGAACAAGAAATCCTCCACATCCAGCCGGCGTTGAGTCGTGATCGCCATGTTGATGCTCCCGCTAAGAGCGCTCGAAAGTATCTATTTCCCGCATTACGCGGTCCCATTGCGTCCAGTACGCCTGCATCTGGCATTCATCGTCAGGAGCGCCACTCTGGCGCCGCAGATCAGCAGCAGTCACATCCATGCCCTTGGACAACTCCGTCCACTCCGTCGGCGAATGCTCGATGCCGTCCTGACACAGCTCCAGCATTTCGATGTCGTCAGCAGAGCCGAAGCCGGCTGGCCCCAAGAAGTTCGAGAAGTTTTCGAGGCGAATTTCCAGCAACTCATCGGGCTCACCACGATGGGCAAGCCCCCAGGCGCGCACATGGATCTCGTTGACGCTCACCGGCTCGAGCACTCGAATAGTGAGACCCACGTTGTCGTTGAACACGAGATTCGGAAAGATCACCAGGTTCTTCTGCATCTCTGCCAGGTAGGCGGCTCGCTCGACGCCGAACTTCGCCTCGAGTCGCGCGCGGTTTGCGTCGATCTGAGCCTTGATCTTCGGCCCCCAGCGCTCGATGGATTGTGCGACCGGACGACCGGTCGGCACCCACGAGTTCAATAGCCCATGCCCGTTGCCCACGCCCTTCGCGGAGCCGCGTCCGCGGACCACGCTGGCCGTTTCCGCGACAATGGCTGCATCCGCGGTGCCCTTGCTGCGCTCGGCCAGATATTCGAGGTAACTGATGTGAGTCGGCACGACGTGATAGCCGTCGTAGCTGTTCTCAACGAGGTACTTGTAATTGGCTCGAATCGAGTAGGCATGCTCACCGCCCACGACGTACAGCCCCTCATCGCTA
>JBEVDW010000238.1:0-7962 GCA_040513115.1 Steroidobacteraceae bacterium
CTGCCGTTGAAAGGCGTGATCCCGCCGCGCGATGCGACCATCGTGAAGAAGTTGCGCGATGCGGGTGCGATCATTCTGGCGAAAGTGAACCAGAGCGACTGGTACGCACAGCCGGACATCATGGCCAGCAGCACGCTGGGCGGCTCCACGCTCAATCCGTTTGCGCTTGATCGCACACCGGGTTGGTCGAGTGCGGGTACCGGTGCGGGTCTCGCTGCCTACTTCGGCACGATCGGCCTCGGCTCGGAAACAGGGTTCTCGATTCGCACACCCACCAGCGACAGCAATCTCTACGGTCTTTCGACGACCTCTGGTCTGATCAGCCGCTCCGGTCAGATGTGGAGCTACATCACCGGCGAGCGCGGTGGCCCGATGGCCCACAGTGTGTATGACCTCGCGGCGACGCTCGACGTCATCGCCGGTTTCGACAGCGATGATCTCTGGACCGCGAACAGCCTCGGCAAGATGCCGCTGAACCCGTATGTCAGCTTCATCGACAAGGCAGGTCTGAAGGGCGCACGTGTCGGTGTGTTGAAAGAAGCGTGGGCATTCACGCCATCCGATCCGGCCGTGATCGAAATGGCGAAGAATGCGATCAAGGTCTTCGGCGACAACGGCGCAAAAGTGTACGAACCGGTGTCACTCGATCTGGATCTCGTGCAGTACTTGCAGGCGAACAGCTTTCCCAGCCGCTACGAGCGCATTCACGCGATCAATCAATATCTCGTGCATCAAGGGCCGAACTATCCACTCAAGAACGCGAGCCAGCTCTTGCTGAATCATCCGGGAGTACCCGGACGACCGACCGACAAGGAACAGATCGAGAAGATCGTCGATCTGGATCGCGATCCGGAGTACCGCGCCACGCTCGAAGGCAAGGCCAAGCTGCGTGAAGCCGTCATTGCGTTGATGGACCGCTATCAGCTCGACGCGTTGATCTATCCACACAAGCTGCACGGGCCGTTGAAGATCGGTCCGCGCGAAGATCCAGAGCGCAAGTACACACCGAATCAGATGAGTCCGCTCACCGGATTGCCCGCGTTCATCGTGCCGATGGGCTTCACGTCGGAAGGCTTGCCAGTCGGGCTGGAGATTCTGGGACGCCCGTGGAGCGAGCCCACGCTGATCAAGCTGGCGAGCGGCTTCGAGGCCATGACGAAGAATCGACGCGTGCCCGCATCGACACCTGCGCTGGCGGGCGAGCGCATTGAGTACTGAAGCCGCCGCCCCGTCCCGCTGAACTCTGTTTCCCCGGGGCTTCCGCTCGACGGGCGACAAGCGAGAGGGCGGGGTGTTGAAGCGCAAGCCTCAACACCTCGTTCGGCAGTCAATCGATGGTTGGAGAGATGGGTACATGAATCTGAGATCGGTTCGCCTCGTGCTGCTGGCATTTGCCGCGACTGCTGTGGGCACTGCGCAAGCGGCGCTGCCTGAAGTTGCGTTGTTCACGACGGGCGGCACGATTCAAAGCAAGGGCGCGCATCGCGAGCTCTTGATGGAGTACAACGCCGGGCGCGTGACGCCGAAGGAGCTGCTCGACGATCTGCCCGAGATCAAGAGTCTCGCCACCATCAAGGTCACTGAGATCAGCAACATCGGCAGCGGCGGCATGAATGCCGAGCTGCAGCTGAAGCTCGCCAAAGAGATCAACGCTGCGCTGGCGAAACCGGAAGTGGCAGGTGCCGTGGTCACGCATGGCACGGCGACGCTCGAAGAGACTGCATATTTTCTCAACCTGGTCGTGAAGTCCGACAAGCCGGTGGTCGTCGTCGGCGCGATGCGCCCGTGGACTGCAGTCAGCCGCGATGGGCCGTTCAACCTGTACAACGCAGTGCGCGTGGCGAGCTCCCCGAAAGCCAAGGGCAAGGGCGTGCTGATCATGTTGAACGATGAGATCAACGCCGCACGCGACACGACCAAGGGCAACACGTATCGCATGGAGACCTTCATCGCGCGCGACCTGGGTCCGCTCGGATTTGCGGACTCCGATCAGATCGTGTTCTACCGCGCACCGGTCTATCGCCACACGATGAAGTCCGAGTTCGACGTGAGCGGACTCACATCGCTGCCGCGCGTCGACGTCACATACGACTATCAGGAGGACGATGGCGTCGCGATCGATGCATTCACCAGTGCCGGCGCCAAGGGCATCGTGCTGACCGGGTCCGATGCTGAAGCCATCAAGCGCGCACAAGCCAAAGGTGTTGTCTTCGTGCAGAGCGATCGCAAAGGTGCAGGCCGAGTGGTGGAAAGCGCGCGAGTGTTCTCACGCGGCATCGTGACGGCTGACAACTTGAATCCCCAGAAAGCACGCATCCTGCTGCGGCTTGCGCTGACGAAGACGACGGATCTGAAAGAGATCCAGCGCATGTTCAATGAGTATTGATTGAGGACCTACGCGTGAATCGATTGAGCAATGCGGCCCTTGCAGCGACTTTGATGTGCCTGACACCCGGTATCTACGCCCAGGAAATTCCCACCTACGCCCCACTTCCGCCCGCCGCAGCCGAACAGTCGAAGCTGCCGAACGTCGTCCTGATGTCCATGGGCGGCACCATCGCCAGCCGTGGCGATATCCGCCTCAACATCACCAACTACGGCGGGAAAGACTATCCACGCGTCGATCCCGAGCATTGGTACAAGGATCTGCCCGAACTCTCCGGCATTGCGAACATCACGCTCGAAGATCAGCGCGCACCTCAGGACCGACCCACCGGCAGCGAAACGCACGAAGACTTCGCGCGTGTGGCGAAGCGCTTGAACGAGCTTGCCGCCGATCCCAGGGTGGATGGCATGGTCGTGACTCACGGCACGAACACGATGGCCGAGACCGCGTTCTACATGAACCTCACCGTGAAGACCGACAAGCCCATCGTGTTCGTCGGTGCACAACGTCCCTGGACGGGTCTGTCCGGCGACGGTCCGCGCAATCTGTATGACGCTGTGCGCGTGGCGGCTTCGAAGGATGCACGCGGCAAGGGCGTGCTTCATTGCATGGATCAGTTCATCAACCCCGCCCGCGATGTCACCAAGACGAGCGCGTATCGAGTGGATACGTTCAAAGGCGTGGATGTCGGTGCGATCGGCTTCGCCGATCCGGACAAGGTCGTGTTCTATCGCGAGCCTTTGCGGCGTCATACCTCGGGCTCGGAGTTCGCGGGCAAGGACTTCCAAATGCTGCCACCGGTCGAGGTGGCGTATGCCTATCGCGATGCGCCGGCGTATCTCATCGACAGCATGGTGGAGCACGGCGTGAAAGGCATCGTCGTGGAAGGCACGGGAGCCGGCAGTCCGACGGCCGGACAAACGGAAGCGTTGAAGCGCGCGCAAGCGAAAGGCGTGGTAGTCGTCGCCACGGCACGCACCTGGGGAGGCCGCGTGCAAGACACGCCACGCCGTCGCGAAGCGAACATCGTGCCGGGAGACAACCTCGTGCCGGAGAAGGCGCGCATCCTGTTGCAACTAGCGCTGACGAAGACGAGCGATCTTGCAGAAGTCAAGCGGATCTTCGACGAGTATTGATAGGCGAGTGAGCGCGAGATCCATCGACGCACATCGATAGACCAAACGGTGGGGTGCTCCGATGCACCCGCGTCTCCCAGTGCACGCACCATCGCGAATCACTGTGAATGTCGTCCGTTCATGAATGTCACTGCGCCCGTCCGCTCCCTTGCCATCTCCATCGCGCTTGCGCTCTCCACGATAGCGGCGACACAAGCGGAAACGCTCGATCTGCAGACCGCTACGATTGCCGACTTCGAGGCAGCCTACGCCACGGGCAAGTTGAGCTCGCAGAAAGTCGTGAGCGCGTATCTCAAGCGCATCGAGGCCTACGACAAGAAAGGCCCGACGATCAACGCGGTGATCACGCTCAACAAGAGCGCGCTCGCCGAAGCCAGGAAGCTCGATGCGGAGCGCAAGGCCGGCAAGGTGCGCGGGCCGTTGCACGGCATTCCCGTGCTGTTGAAGGACAACATCGACACTTATGATCTGCCGACCACGGCTGGTTCGCAGCTGCTCGAAGGGCACATCGCGCCGGACGATGCCTATATCGTGAAGCAGCTGCGCGATGCCGGTGCGATCGTGCTCGCCAAGGTGAACCTGAGTGAGTATGCGGGCAGCGGCGGCAGTGTCAGCGGTGCGAAGGACCCCGAAGTGCTGAAGGCGGGTGCGGTGCCGAATGGCTTCAGTTCCGCCGGCGGACAGACGCGGAATCCACACGATCTGACGCGCGGACCGTCAGGATCGAGCGGCGGCACCGGTGCCGCGATTGCAGCAGCGTTCGGACAGATTGGCCTGGGTACGGATACCGGCGGCTCTGTGCGCGGTCCGTCTTCCGCGAACGGCATCGTCGGCTTGAAGCCGACGCATGGATTGATGAGCCGCGATGGCGTCGTGCCGCTGGCATTGTCGTTCGATACCGCCGGACCGATGGCGCGCAGTGTTTATGACGTAGCGTCGTCGCTGGGTGTGATGACGGGTGTCGACTCTGCGGATGTAGCGACGAAGAAGAGCGATGGGCACTTCGAGAAGGACTACACGCAATATTTGAAAACGGGTGCTTTGAAAGGGGCACGTATCGGCATCGCGCGCGACTTCATGGGCAAGGATGCTGGCACCGATCAAGTCATGGAGCAGGCGATTGCGACGCTGAAGCAGCTCGGCGCGGAAGTCATCGACCCTGTCACCTATCCGGCGTACCTCATCGATTCGAAACAGGGTATCTATAACTTTCTGGTCAGCAGCGAGTTCAAGGCGCAGATCACCGAGTATCTGCAGACCACCAGGGCCGGCTTTCCGAAGAGCTTCGATGAAATCGTGGCGCGCGCCAACGATCCGGCGACCCATTACCGCAGTCCGGAAAAAGCGTTCGCACTCAAGTACACGGCATCGCTGGCCGTGGATCTGAACGATCCGCAATTCCTGGCCGTCAAGAACGAAGCGCTCGCGGCCACCATGGCGGGCATCCTGGCGGTCTTCGACAAGCACGATCTCGATGCAATCGTGTATCCAACATCGCCACGTCCCGCAACACTCATCAAACCCGACCGTCCACCGATGCCCGGCGCAGGCGGCGACTCTCCTACCAACTTCGCCAATCAGACGGGCTTCCCCGATCTCATCGTTCCCGCCGGCATGACACCGGAAGGCTTGCCGGTCACGATCTCCTTCTTCGGCAAAGCGTGGAGCGAACCGAAGCTGTTGGGATACGGGTACGACTTCGAGCAAGCGGCGAAGGCAATCAAGCAACCGAAGACGACGCCGGCGCTGGCGAGTGACACGATTTCGTATTAGCGGAGTCTCTGCGAGTGAATCGACGACACCGCGTCCGGCTGCAATAGATTCATTGCATCCAGGGCACGCCGCGTGCACGTGCGTTGGTACAGTCTCTTCCCCCCGATGGAGGAAGTATGAGTGGATCGGCGCAAGGATTGGAGTGGTTGAGCATCGCGCAGCTGTTGGCTCTGGTCGTGAGCGCAGCGATGGGCGCGCTCGTCGTATATGGCTGGTCACGTCGGCAACGGCAGCGCGAGCGCGCGTTGCAGGACCAGCATCTTGCGCAGCTGGACGCCGAGCAACGCCATCGACTGTCGGAGATCGAGCAACGGAGTCGAGCGGAAACATCACGTCTCGAACAGAGGCTCTCACAGCTTCGCGCACAACACCGCGACGAGGTGCAGGCACTCGAGCGGCGTTTGGACCACCAAGGGTTATTCGATCCGCATCATTGGCTTGCCGATGCACGAGCGCTGCGGAAGGAAGGCAGCGAAGTCAGCGCGATGAGCGCACTGGGTGCAGGGTTGGCGCGGACGCAGGACGCCTTGTGTAATACCTGCGTGGAGCTCGCGCTGCATCACTTCGTGTTGCAAGTCGGCGCGCCAACTGCGGACGCAGCGACTCATCTTCGTGAAGCGGAGCGCTACACCCAGCTCGCCGGACTATTGAAACCCGCGGACCGCTCCGCATCCCTGCTGTCGGACGATGTATCGACTGCGATGGAGACTCAGCAGGTGCGGCTTGGCCACTGGTCAAGCCCGCGGCACTCGACGGACGCTGCCGACAATGGGGAAGATGAGTTTCTCGGTGCTGATGAACAACGAGCGGCGCTGGTGGACGCACTCGCGGAGGAAGCGTCCGCACGCGAGCATGCCAGCCGCTTCCTCGTGGCCGAACGACTGGCCTTTCGCGCATTGACCATCGCTCAGCGCGCGTTCGGTGAGAATGCGATGTCGACGATCACTGTTCGCGACATCTATGCGCGCAGTTTGCTGGGCAATGGCGTGTATGCCGAAGCATATGACGTGATCGAAGCCGCACTCGCTGCCTGCTCGCGCCTGGGATCGATGGACACCGAGCGGGCGCTTGCTTTGCGCATGCTGCGAGCCGATGTGCTCGGGCGCTTGGGCCGTTGGGAGCTCGCACTCGCCGAGCTCGACCCACTGATCATCATGAGCACGCAACGCCGCGGGCCTGAGCATCACGACTCGCTCGAGCTGCGCCGCGAGCACGCGCTGGCGTTGTCCGCGCTGGGCCATGCCGATGCGGCGCTACATGAGATCGATGGCACTCTGGCCGTACTCGACCGAATCGGCGAGCCGGAAGAGCCGGCGATCACCTGCGCACACGCCGCGCGCGCTTCGATTCTCAACCAGCTCGGGCGCGCCACCGACGCTTTGAGCCAGCTCGAGCGCGTGCTGCCCATTGCCGAGCGGGTGTTCGGTGTGGAGCACCACGTGCCCTTGTCCATCCGCTGGCAGCTCGCTTGCGTGCTGCACTCCTTGCATCGCAACGAAGAGGCGCTGGACGATATCGAGATGCTGTTGTCGAGCCAGGAGTATGTCTTCGGGGCGCAGCACCCTCTGGTGCTGCAGTCCGCCGCGCTGCGTGCGCGGATCATGCGCGCGCTGGGGCGCGAGGCCGAGGCGCTGGTGGAAGCCAAGCGGCTGTTGCCGTTGCATGCCTCCTCCTTCGGCGATGGGCATCGAGACACCCTGCAATTGCATGGCCTGGTCAGCGAGCTGGAGGCTGCGTGACGGCGCTTGCACTAGTGACTTGCACCGTCTGTTCCCTCTTCTGCGCAAGCGGGGGGATATCCGGCGGAAAATAACAGGCGAACAGGTGCAAGCTTCGGAATAGACGTCGTCGGGACTGCGGGCCGACGGCGGTGCCTACAGGTACTGCCAGCGAATGGCCGCAATCGGGGCCCGAAACGGACATGACGCGCCACCCTGCCGACTTTGTCCCAGGAACGACGGTCAATCGTAGGCGTGGCGCCCCATGGCAAAAGAGTTGGGTGCTCCCTCATCCACACCCGTCGCAAGTGTAGGTCCTGCTTCGCGCCAACCGTAATTCATCCTCTGACCCAACAAGACCGCCATGCGCGGCGGGTTCCGGTCGATGACGTCTTTCGGTACGCACTCGCCGTAAGCTTCCTGCGTCGTCATATGTGGACGGCACATGTAAAAGGTGAGTGTGGCTCGAAAGCCCGGATTCTTCCGCGCAAATGCGCCATGCCAGAGTTGTCCCCCCCAAACGATCATTGATCCTGCGGGCGCTTCGACGGCGACGCGCTGAGCGATGCCTTCGTTATGTAAGGGACGGCGTAAATAACGATGGCTTCCCGGCACGACCGCCAAAGCACCATTGTCGTAACTGTAGTCTGTCAGCGCCCACGTGATGTTGCAGATCTGCGGAAGATGAGGAAGCGGATCTGGCATACGGAATGAGTCCGCGTGCAGTGGCAAATCTAGGCCGCCCGGCCCTTTCACGAGAATAGAAGCGCTGCTCAACAAAGCGTTCTGCCCCAGAAGATACGTCGTCAGAGCAAGCCCTATGGGATTTAGCAGCGCCTCCTGAAAGATGGGGTCTTCGAAGAGCACGTAGTTCATTGGAAATCCGAACGCCTGCTTTAACTCCGGACGGATCACTGAGGCAGTCATGTCCGGCGTAAGGCGCATGCCC